>NZ_JAYMGI010000002.1:1268000-1585000 GCF_035825295.1 Actinacidiphila sp. DG2A-62 | reverse complement strand
TTCCGACCTGCACGAATGGCGTAACGACTTCTCGACTGTCTCAACCATAGGCCCGGTGAAATTGCACTACGAGTAAAGATGCTCGTTTCGCGCAGCAGGACGGAAAGACCCCGGGACCTTTACTATAGCTTGATATTGGTGTTCGGTTCGGCTTGTGTAGGATAGGTGGGAGACTGTGATCATCGGGCGCCAGCCTGGTGGGAGTCGTCGTTGAAATACCACTCTGGTCGTGCTGGATGTCTAACCTCGGTCCGTGATCCGGATCAGGGACAGTGTCTGGTGGGTAGTTTAACTGGGGCGGTTGCCTCCTAAAGGGTAACGGAGGCGCCCAAAGGTTCCCTCAGCCTGGTTGGCAATCAGGTGGTGAGTGTAAGTGCACAAGGGAGCTTGACTGTGAGACTGACGGGTCGAGCAGGTACGAAAGTAGGGACTAGTGATCCGGCGGTGGCTTGTGGAAGCGCCGTCGCTCAACGGATAAAAGGTACCCCGGGGATAACAGGCTGATCTTCCCCAAGAGTCCATATCGACGGGATGGTTTGGCACCTCGATGTCGGCTCGTCGCATCCTGGGGCTGGAGTCGGTCCCAAGGGTTGGGCTGTTCGCCCATTAAAGCGGTACGCGAGCTGGGTTTAGAACGTCGTGAGACAGTTCGGTCCCTATCCGCTGTGCGCGTTGGAGTCTTGAGAAGGGCTGTCCCTAGTACGAGAGGACCGGGACGGACGAACCTCTGGTGTGCCAGTTGTCCTGCCAAGGGCATGGCTGGTTGGCTACGTTCGGGAGGGATAACCGCTGAAAGCATCTAAGCGGGAAGCCTGCTTCGAGATGAGGGCTCCCACCCCCGTTGAGGGGTTAAGGCTCCCAGGAGACGACTGGGTTGATAGGCCGGATGTGGAAGCCCTGTGAGGGGTGGAGCTGACCGGTACTAATAAGCCGAGGGCTTGTCTACATATTGCTGTGCTCGCGTCCACTGTTTGGTTCCCGGGTTGCGAACAGTCGCACCGGTGAACAGAACGCTCAACTGAAAAGTGTGCTTGTTCGCTTGGACTCTGTCGCAGTTCCGCTCCGGCGGGACGGCCCGATAGTGTTTCGGTGGTCATAGCGTGAGGGAAACGCCCGGTTACATTCCGAACCCGGAAGCTAAGCCTTTCAGCGCCGATGGTACTGCAGGGGGGACCCTGTGGGAGAGTAGGACGCCGCCGAACAATCATTCTGGACCCTCGGTCCTGGCCTGAGCGCTGGGACCGGGGGTCCTTTTGCGTTCCGCGCACAATGCGCGCCCTCCCGTCCGCTACGGGAGACTTGCAGTACAGCAGCACGATCCGACAGGAGTCACGTCGATGTCCAACTCGCCCGAAGACCAGCCCGAACGCCCTGAGCGTCGGGACTCGCGCGGCGGCGGCTTCCGCCGCGAGGACCGACGTGACGACCGTCCGAGGGGCCCGCGCCGCGACGACCGCGGCCCGGCCGGCGGCGGTTACCGTCGCGACGACCGCCCCTCGTACAACCGGCGGGACGACCGTCGCGACGACGACCGGCCGCGTGGTCCGCGTCGGGACGACGACCGTCAGGGCGGCGGCGGTTACCGCTCCCGCGACGACCGTCCGCCGTACGAGCGCCGGGACGACCGGCCGCGCGGCCCGCGCCGCGACGACGACCGGGGCTCCGGCGGCGGCTACCGCCGTGACGACCGTCCGGGCGGTTTCCGTCCCCGGGAGGACCGGCCGCGCGGTCCCCGCCGCGACGACGACCGTCAGGGCGGCGGCTACCGTCCCCGTGACGACCGTCCTCGTGATGACCGGCCGCGCTACGACCGCCCCCGCGACGACCGGGGCTCCGGCGGCGGCTACCGGCGGGACGACCGGCAGGGCGGTGGCTTCCGCAGGGACGATCGGCCCGGTGGGTTCCGGCGTGACGACCGTCCGTCGTACGACCGGCCGCGCGATGACCGTCAGGGCGGCGGCTACCGTCCCCGTGACGACCGTCCCCGTGACGATCGGCGCGACGACCGGCCCCGCGGCGGGTTCCGGCGTGACGACCGCCCCGGCGGTTACCGTCCGCGGGAGGACCGGCCCGGTGGTGGCTTCCGCCGTGACGACCGCGGCCACGGCGGTGGGTTCCGCCGTGACGACCGCGGCCACGGCGGTGGGTTCCGGCGTGACGACCGTCCGTCGTACGACCGGCCGCGCGACGACCGCCAGGGTGGCGGCTACCGTCCGCGTGACGACCGTCCTCGTGATGACCGGCCGCGCTACGACCGTCCCCGTGACGACCGCGGCCACGGCGGCGGCTTCCGGCGGGACGACCGGCCGTCGTACGGCCGTGACGACCGCAGGGACGACCGGCGCGACGATCGCCGTGACGAGCGGCCGCGCGGGCCGCGGCGCGAGGGCGACCGGGACCGCGGCGGGCGCGACGAGCGCGGCGGCCAGGGCCGGCGTCCGGTCGTGCAGGGGCGCGGCCGGTTCGAGAACCGCGGCCGGGACGAGCGCCGGGAGGAGCGGGAGCCGGTGAAGCGGCTGCCGATCCCCGACGAGGTGACCGGGCAGGAGATCGACCCGAGCGTGCGTCAGGAGCTGATGAGCCTGCCCAAGACGCTCGCCGAGGACGTGTCGCGCAACCTGGTCATGGTGGCCCGGCTGCTCGACGAGGAGCCGGAGCAGGCGTACGCGTACTCGCGCGTCGCGCTGCGGCTGGCGTCGCGGGTCGCGGCGGTGCGGGAGGCCGCGGGCTTCGCGTCGTACGCCACGGAGCGGTACGCCGAGGCGCTCGCCGAGTTCCGCGCCACCCGGCGGATGACCGGCACGGTCGACCTGTGGCCGGTGATGGCCGACTGCGAGCGCGGCCTCGGCCGCCCGGAGCGCGCGCTGGAGATGGCCGGTGCTCCCGAGGTGCAGAAGCTGGACAAGGCCGGCCAGGTCGAGATGCGCCTGGTCGCGGCCGGCGCACGGCAGGACATGGGCCAGGCCGACGCCGCCGTGGTGACCCTGCAGAGTCCGGAGCTGGCCTCCAGCGCGGTGCATCCGTGGACCGCGCGGCTGCGGTACGCCTACGCGGACGCGCTGCTCGGCGTCGGGCGTGAGAGCGAGGCGCGCGAGTGGTTCGCCAAGGCGCTGGAGGCCGACCACAACGGCACCACGGACGCCTCCGACCGGCTCGCCCAGCTCGACGGCGTCGAGTTCGTGGACGTGTTCGACGAGCACGCGGACGACGACCGCGACCAGGACGCGGAGGACCGGGCCGACGACGCGGCGGCAGCCCCTGCCGCGACCGCGGCCGCGGACCTGGGCGAGGACGACGCCGATGACGATGACGACCGTGCCGACGACCGGGACGACCTCGACGAGGACGATGCCGAGGACGACCGGGACGACGCCGGCGACACCGACGACCTGGACGACGAAGACGACCTGGACGACCTGGACGGCAAGGACGACGAGGGCGGCCTCGACGGTCCCGAGGAGAAGGACGCGGACGGCGAGGACGCGGTGAAGGCCGAGACCGACGCCGGAACCGACGCCGACGCGCACGTCGCGTCCGACGGGAAGGACGAGGCGGACCCCTCCACCGCCGCCTCCACCACCACCGCCGCCGCCTCCTCCTCCTCGTTCCTCGACTCGCCCTTCCGCGAGCCGGCCGCCGCGCCCGCCGAGCGCGACGAGGACTGACCGGAGCGCGCGTCCGCGCACGACCGAAGGGCGGCGCCCGCACACCGCGGGCGCCGCCCTTCGCGTGTCCCGCGCCGGGGCGCGCGCCAGCGGCGTCAGGCGAGGTCGACGCGCCGCATGACCAGGCCGCCGGCCTTGGGCCCGAAGGACGTCGACTTGCGGGGCATCATCACCCCCTGCCGGGCCAGGTCGAGCACCACGCGTTCGCGTACCGGGTGCAGCAACACGGCCGTGCCGCCGAGGCGTTCGGCCAGCGCGACGGCCTCCCGCGTGTCGTGGATGTAGCGGATGTGGTCGGGGGTGTCCGGCACCCGCCAGACGTGGTCGAGCAGCAGGCTGTGCAGCACGGTGGCGTCCAGGCGGCGCCAGGTCTCGGGGCGGTCGTGCGGCACGCGGGCGTCCAGCCGCGCCGGGTCCGGCCGGTCGAGCAGGTGGAAGCCGTCGCCGGCCAGGACGAAGGCGTTGCCGTCCGCGGCGGAGTCGGCCAGGGCGGCGAGCGCCCGGTCGAGACCGCCGTCCAGGCGGCGTACCCGGAAGACTTCCGCGGCGGCGGCCAGGGCGTCGGCGGCGCGCAGCCGCGGCAGGACGCGGTGGATGGCCCGGACCCGCAGCGGGTAGCGGGCGGTGTCGACGAGCAGGACCAGGCCGAAGTCCCAGGGGGTGCCGGGCGGGTGTGCGGCCTGCAGGCGGCGGTAGGTGGCCCAGCGGTGGTGGCCGTCGGCGATCAGCGCCTGGCGGGTGGCGAGGTCGGCGGTGACGGCGGCGAGGTCGGCGGGGTCGGTGAGCGCCCACAGCCGGTGCCGTACGCCGTCGTCGGTCGTCGTGGTCAGCAGGGGCGCGACGGGACGGGTGGCGTCGGCACGCGCGGGCGCGCGGCGTCCGTGGGGAGCCGGCCCGGTGGCCGCGTCCCCGGATCGTCCGTCCCTCGGCGCCGCGTCCCCCGGCGTCCCTTGTCCGGGGGCCGCGTCCCCGGCCGCGACGCGTTCGACGACCTCGGCGGTCGCCACCCCGCCGCGGTAGGCCAGTAGCAGCGGTTCGAGGTTCGCGCCGGTCGCGCGCATCAGCGCGGCGCGGTCGGCGACCGGGCCGGGCATCACGTCCTCGTGCGGCAGCACGACGCCGTCCTCCGGCGGGCTCAGCCGCAGCGCGCCGATCACGCCGCGCTGGAGGTGGTCGCCGTCGCGCTGCTCGTAGACGTAGAGCGCCGGTCGCGGGTCGGGGGCGAGCACGCCGTCGCGCAGCCAGCGGTCGAGGGTGCGGGCGGCCTTGCGGTGCTGCTCCTCGGCGGTCGCGGCGTCGGGCAGGATCAGCCGGACCACGTTGTACGGGTCGGCGGTCTCCAGCCGGCGCTGGCCGTCGGGGCGCACCACCACGTCGTACGGCGGCGAGGTGACGGCGGCCAGGCTGCCGACCCGCTCGGGCACGTAGCGCAGGCCGCGGAAGGGCGCGAGGCACAGCCCGCGCTCCGGCGACGGCTCCGGGGTCTCCGGGGCGCCGGGCGTGCCGGGAATGCCGGGGGTGTCCATCAGCGCATCGTATGACAGCGCGTGCCCAGCGGGCGGTGGCCGTGGGACGCCGGCCATGGGGGATGATCGGAGCGTCGACGACCCGCGATGAGGAGCGATCCGCCATGACCCTTCGGACCACGCCGGACGGCAGCACCGAGGCGCTGGACACGGCGTACGACACGGCGCTGCTGGACCTGGACGGCGTCGTGTACGCGGGCGGCGACGCCATCGACCACGCCGTGGAGTCGCTGGAGGCGGCGCGCGGGCACGGCATGAGGCTGGCGTACGTGACGAACAACGCGGCCCGTACGCCGCAGGCCGTCGCCGAGCATCTGACGCGGCTCGGGGTGCCCGCGGCGGCCGAGGACGTGGTGACCTCCGCGCAGGCGGTGGCCCGGCTGATCGCGGACCAGGTGCCGGCGGGCGCGAAGGTCCTGGTGGCGGGTGGTGAGGGGTTGTGGACGGCGCTGCGCGAACGCGGCCTGGTCCCGGTGGAGTCCGCGGAGGACGGCCCGGCCGCCGCGGTCCAGGGCTACGCGCCGGACCTGCGCTGGTCGCAGCTGCGGGAGATGGCCTACGCGGTCAACGCGGGCGTGCCGTGGTTCGCCTCGAACACCGACCTGACCATCCCCAGTCCGCGGGGGATCGCGCCGGGCAACGGCGCGGCCGTGGAGGTGGTGCGGATCGCCACCGGCGGCACGCCGCAGGTGGCGGGCAAGCCGCTGCCGCCGATGCACCGCGAGACGGTGATCAGGACCGGCGCGCGCCGGCCGCTGGTGGTCGGGGACCGGCTGGACACCGACATCGAGGGGGCGTTCGCGGGCGGCGTCGACTCGCTGCTGGTCCTGACCGGGGTGACCACGCCGGCCGCGCTGCTCGCCGCCGGGCCGCGGCACCGGCCCACCTACGTCGGCGCGGACCTGCGGGACCTGCTGGCGCCGCATCCGGAGGTCCGCGCGGCGGACGGCTCCGGGGCGGACTCCGGCTTCGCCTGCGGCGGTTGGACGGCGGTCGCCGACACCGCGTCCGGCGCCCTGCGCGCCGACGGCGGCGGCGCGCCGCTGGACGGCCTGCGCGCGCTGTGCGCCGCCGCCTGGACGGCGGCGGCGGACGGCCGGTGCGATCTGGACGCGGCGAAGGCGCTGGCGCGGGTCGGCTTCTGAGACCGCGCGGGGGCGGGCGACGGCCGCCGGTCAGTCGGCCGCCGCTGCCGCCACCGCGGCCTCCAGCAGGTCGTCCTCCGTGGTGCCGCGGCGCCAGTAGCCGGTGAAGGAGACCCTGCGGCGGTCCAGGCCGCGTTCGCCGACCAGGTGGCGGCGCAGGGCGCGCACGTGCGACGCCTCGCCGGCGATCCAGGCGTAGCCGGTGCCGGCGGGGCCGGGCAGCTCGGCCGCCGCGACGGACTCGGCGACGGGGGAGCAGGGGCGGACCAGCCAGGTGATCTCGGCGTCGGCCCGGGTCGGCAGGTCGACGCGGTCGTCGGGGTGGGCGACCTCGATCCAGACGCGCACCGGCAGTCCCACCGGCAGCGACCCCAGGATGCCGGCGACGGCGGGCAGCGCGGTCTCGTCCGCGGCGAGCAGCGCCCACCGGGCGTCCTGCGGCAGCTGGAACTCGACGCCGCCGTTGTCGTGGACCACCGGCGCGAGGATCGACACCGTGTCGCCGGGCGCGGCCCGCCGCGCCCAGCGCGAGGCCGGCCCGAGGTCGCCGTGCAGGGCGAAGTCCACGTCGATCTCGGGCGGGTCCTGCCGCACCGCGCGGATCGTGTACGTGCGCATGATGCCGCGCACCGCCGGGTCGAGCTCCCGCCACCGCGGGTACCAGTCGAGGTCCAGCACCTCGGGCAGCACCGGCGCGTCCTGGCCCGGCTGCGGCAGGAACAGCTTGAACCGCTGGTCGCGGCCGCCGCTGACCACCGCGCTCAGCTCGTCGCAGCCGAGCACGACGCGCACCAGCGTCGGGGACAGCCGCCGCGTCGCGACCACCCGCGGGTGGAAGAAGCCGTACGGGACGCGGGGCGCGGCCGGCTCGTCGTGCGTCGCGGCGGCTCGCGGGGTGGTCCGGGGTCCGGCCTGCTCCTGGTCGGCGATCGTCATGGCGTCAGCTCACCTTCTTCGCTGTGGTGATGGCCTTGGTCAGGGCCTCGATCTGGACGGCGCACTTGGCGTAGGAGAAGATCGGCTCGCTGGGCCAGCCGAGGACCTGCCCGGCCTTGACCGCGGGCAGCTGCCCCCAGGTGGGCTTGCCGGTGAGGTCCTTGGGCTGCAGGCTCGCCGAGCGGTTGTCGAGCATCAGCACGTCGGCCTTGTACTTGTCGGCGTTCTCCCAGCTGAGGGTCTCGAAGAAGCCGCCCTCGACCTTGTTCGGCACGACGAAGTCCACGCCGAGGCTCTTGTAGTAGCTGAGGTCGGCGGCCGAGGCCGGGGTGGAGATGTAGAAGGAGTCGGCGCTCGCCGAGCAGGCCAGCACAGAGATGCCGGGGTGGGCCTTGACCGCGGCGCGCAGGCCGGCCGACGCCTGCTCGAAACGGGTCTTCTGCGCGGCGTTCTGACCGGACGTCATGTCCGCGCCGAGGGAGGCGGCGAGGTCGGCGTAGCGCTGGAGCGGCTTGGTCAGCGGGACGCCGGCGAGGTCGACGCCGATGCTGGGCGCGAGCGCGAGGATCTTGTCGGCGCTCTCCTCGGGCACGTACCACAGCGCCGGGGCCTGGTAGATGTGGCTGATCAGCAGCTGCGGGGCGAGCGAGGCGTACTTCTCGATGTTGAACTCGCCCCAGGCGTTGCCGAGCACGGTGACCTTGGAGACGTCCAGGTCGCCGGCCTGCGCGTCGGGGGAGCCGTTCTTGAGCTTGGTCGGGCCGAAGACTCCGGTGCACTCGATGCCGTAGTCGTGGAGGGCGGCGGCGACGCCGACGTAGGCGACCAGCCTGGTGGGCGCGCGGTCGAGCCTGACGGTCTTCTTGCGGTCGTCGGTGAACGTCCACGGGCCGGAGGGCGCCTTGGCGGAGGACGTCCCCTTGCCGCCGCCGTCACCCGAGCCGCTGCCCGAGGAGTCGCCGTCCGAGCCCCCGCACGCGGCGAGGAGCGCGCCGAGGCCCACGGAGCCGCCGGCGGCGAGGAGTCCGCGCCGGGACATTCCGGACGTCACTGCGAAACGGGAGGTATGCATGGGGCTGCCGCTCTGCTCGAAGGTGCACTTCCGAGAGGTTAGGCTAACCTAACCCTCGTGTTGGTCGATCGTCACTCCCCACCCGTCCGGCCGGAGCCGCCCGCCCGGTCCGCCGCTGTCGCCGGGTCCGCGCCGCGCGGCAGTGTGCGCCGGGCGAACGCCCGCAGGGCCACCGGGCTGCTGCTGGCCGTCGCGCTGCTCGCCGTGGTCGCGACCGCGAGCGTCGCCATCGGCGCCCGCGACGTGCCCGTGGACCACGTGTGGCACGGCCTGTTCCACTACTCCGGCACCGACGACGACGTGGTGGTGCGCAGACTCCGCGTCCCGCGCACCCTGCTGGGCCTGCTGGCGGGCGCCGCGCTCGGCATCGCCGGCGCCGCGATGCAGGCGCTGACCCGCAACCCGCTCGCCGACCCCGGACTGCTCGGCGTCAACGCGGGCGCGGCGGCGGCCGTCGTCACCGGCATCAGCTTCTTCGGGATCGACTCGACCACCGGCTACGTCTGGTTCGCGCTGGCGGGCGCCGCGCTGGTGGCCACGCTCGTGTACGCGGTCGGCGGCACCAGGTCGGCCACGCCGGTACGGCTCGCGCTGGCCGGCACCGCCGTCACCGCGCTGCTCCAGGGCTGGACCAGTGCCGTCGAACTGACCGACAACGTCGCGCTGGACCGGATGCGGTTCTGGCAGGTCGGCTCGCTCGCCGCGGCCGACATGTCGACGGTGCGCCATGTCGCCCCGTTCATCGCCGCCGGCGTGCTGCTCGCGCTCGCCACCGCGCGCCCGCTCAACGCGGTCGCCCTCGGCGACGACACCGCCCGGGGCCTCGGCGCCCGACTGGGCCGCACCCGGCTGCTGGTGATGATCGCGGTCACCCTGCTGTGCGGGGCGGCGACCGCGGCCTGCGGGCCGATCGTCTTCGTCGGGCTGATGGTGCCGCACGTCGTACGCGGCATCACCGGGCCCGACATGCGCTGGATCGTGCCGTACGCGGCGGTGCTCTCGCCGGTGCTGCTGCTCGGCGCCGACGTGATCGGACGCGTCGTCACCCGGCCCGCGGAACTCCAGGTCGGCATCGTCACCGCGGTGCTCGGCGGACCCGTCTTCATCCTCCTCGTCAGGCGCCGAAAGATGGCAGAGCTGTGAGCACGCCCCACGCGACCCCGACGCCCGCGCCCGCGGACTCCCCGATGTCCGCGCCCGTGGGCTCCGACACGCCCGTGTCCGCGGACTCCCCGATGTCCGCGGACTCCGCCACGTCCGCGGGCTCCGCGCCGGACGCCGTCCCGGTGCGCGGCGGGACGCGTGCCCTCGTGCTGCGCCGTGGCGCTTTGTCGATACGCGGCGAATGGCGCGTGCTCGTCGTCTGCGGCGCGCTGCTGCTGATCGCGCTCGCGCTCGCGGTCGTGCTGATCGGCACCGGCGACTACCGCATCAGCCCGCCGGACGTGGTGCGTTCGCTGACCGGGCACGGCGACCCCGGCCAGGACTTCGTGATCCGGCAACTGCGGCTGCCCAGGGTGGTGGTGGCGCTGCTGGTCGGCGCCGCGCTCGGCATGGCCGGCGCGGCCTTCCAGACGGTGTCGCGCAACCCGCTCGGCAGCCCCGACGTGATCGGCTTCGGCCAGGGGTCCGCGGCCGGCGCGCTCGTCGTGATCGTGCTGCTCAAGGGCACGTCGGTGCAGATCGCGGCCGGCGCCGTGGCCGGCGGCCTGCTCACCGGCCTCGGCGTCTATCTGCTGGCGTGGAAGCGCGGCGTGCACGGCTACCGGCTGGTCCTGGTCGGCATCGGAGCGTCCGCGGTGCTCTCGGCGGTCAACAGCTACCTGCTGGTCAAGGCGGACTTCGTGGACGCGGCCAGAGCCGTAATGTGGCTCACCGGATCGCTCGACGGCCGCGACTGGGACCAGGTGTGGCCGCTGCTGATCGCCTGCGCCGTGCTGATGCCGGTGCTGGTCCTGCACGGCAGGGCGCTGCGCGTCACCGAGATGGGCGACGACACCGCGCGGGCGCTCGGCGTCCGGGTCGAACGCACCCGGCTGGTCGCGGTGCTGGCCGCGGTGCTGCTGACCGCGTCCGCGACCGCCGCGGCCGGGCCGATCACCTTCGTCGCGCTCACCGCGCCGCAGATCGCCCGCCGGCTCACCAAGTCGCCGGGCGTGGCGCTGGTGCCGTCGGCCCTGACGGGCTCGGCGCTGCTGGTCGCCGCCGACTACGCGGCGCAGCGCGCCTTCGGGTCCGGCGGACTCCCGGTGGGCGTCGCCACCGGCGTCCTCGGCGGCGGATACCTGCTGTGGCTGCTCATCGCCGAACGCAGGGCGGGCCGGATATGAGCGGGCCGGACATGAGCGGGCCGGACATGAGCAGAACGGACACGAACGGACCGGACAGGAACGGGCCCACCAGCGGGCCGCCCAGGAGCAGGCGGTTTCCCGAGCAGCCGGCTCATCGGCGGGCGGACGGCACGCCCGCGACGCGACCGCAGCGCCCCCACGACCCCCGGGAGAACGCCAGCATGACCCGCACCACCGACCAGCCCGCGCCCGCGGCCGAGTCGCCGACGTCCGGCGCCGCGGGGGCGGCCGCAGCCGCCGCGCCCGGTCCCGCCGGCGCGCACCACCGGCTGGCCGCCGAGTCCGTGACCCTCGCGTACGACCAGCGCGTCATCGCCCGCGAGCTGTCGGTCGCGATACCCGACCAGTCGTTCACCGTCGTCGTGGGCCCCAACGCCTGCGGCAAGTCGACCCTGTTGCGCGCGCTGGCCCGGCTGCTCAAGCCCACCGCCGGCCGGGTGCTGCTGGACGGCCGGGCGATCGGGTCGCTGCCCGCCAGGACCGTCGCCCGCACGCTGGGCCTGCTGCCGCAGTCCTCGGTCGCCCCCGACGGCATCACCGTCTCCGGCCTCGTGGCCCGCGGCCGCTACCCGCACCAGGGCCTGCTGCGCCAGTGGTCGGCCGAGGACGAGCGGATCGTCGAGGAGTCGATGGCGGCGACCGGCGTCTCCGCGCTCGCCGATCGCTATGTCGACGAACTCTCCGGCGGCCAGCGGCAGCGCGTGTGGATCGCCATGGCGCTCGCCCAGCAGACCCCGCTGCTGCTGCTCGACGAGCCGACCACGTACCTCGACATCCAGCACCAGATCGACGTGCTCGACCTGTGCGCCGACCTGCACGAGCAGCGCGGCCGCACGCTGGTCGCGGTGCTGCACGACCTCAACCAGGCGGCGCGCTACGCCACCCACCTGATCGCCATGCGCGAGGGCCGGATCGAGGCGCAGGGCCCGCCGGCCGAGATCCTCACCGCCGACCTGGTCGAGCGCGTCTTCGGCGTGCGCTGCCGGGTCGTCGAGGACCCGGAGAGCGGTACGCCGCTGGTGATCCCGGCCGCGCGCCGCGGCCCGCGCGCTCCCGGCGCGGCGGCGAAGGAGGCCGGTCAGGACTGCGCGCCGGGAGCGGCTCCCGGCGTCACAGGAGGGAGCGCAGCCGCAGGACGTCCCGCAGGCTCGCCTGCACCTTGACCCTGCCGGTGCCCCACGCCTTCGCGAAGTTCAGGTCGCCGGCCACCATCGCCACCAGGTCGTCGCCCTTCATGGACAGCCGGATCTGCGCCTTCTGCGCCGGCTCACCCCGGACGGTGACCACGTCACGCACCCGCCCGCCCGCGAGGCGGCCCGTGAAGGTGACGTCCAGGTCGGTGATCCGGCAGCTCAGCGAGCGGTCGAGCGCCGCCGCGTCCTTCGCCGAGCCCTCGGCGCCCGCCAGGTTCGCGGCGAAGCGGTCGAGCGCGCTGCGGCACTCCTCGACGGTGGCCATGGCTGCGGTGTCCCCCGATCGTGCGGTCGGTCGCGCGGTCCGCGGGGCGCGGCGCGCGGCGTACGGCGTCGTGCCGCGTCGTTCTGCCTCGTGCGGTGTCGTGCGGCGTCGTACGGTTCGGATCGTACGGCCGGAGCGTGCGCGCGGCCGCGCACCAGGACGCCGTCCCCGGGCCGGGCGCCCGGAGGCGGTAGCGTCGTGACCACACGCGGGACCGATACGACATCGGTACGACACGAGCCGGGGACAACGACAAGGCGAGGAGTGAGGGCGATGCGGGACGCGCTGCGTACCTGTCTGCAGATCGCGGGCGGCCTGACCGAGGCCACCAGGCGCCGTACGGTCGACGCGGCCAGGGACCTGCTGGACCAGGCGGGGATCGACGTCGCCGCGGTGCAGCAGCGGATCGGTTCGGCCGTCCCGGCGGAGGTGCAGGCGCTGGCGGACGAGCTGATGGCCACCGGGCGGGCCAACCGCGACCTGCTGCTCGGCATCGTCCGCGACGAGGTCGACAAGGCGATGAGCCGGATGGGCCGGATCGCCGACGAGGTCACCAAGGTGGGCGTCGTGCTGGAGACGCTGGAGCGCCGGGTGCGCAACCTGGAGTCGCCCGACCCGGCCGCACCGGCTCCGCCGCCCGCCGCGCCGAAGCCCGCGCCGCCGGTCCAACGCGTCCGCGTCGAGCCGGAGCCGGAGCCGGAATCCGCGCCGCAGCCCGATGTCGCGTCGGCCGCCGAGCGGCCGGCGGCCGCGAGGAAGACCGCACTCGCCAAGAAGGCGGCTGCCGCGCGGAAGACCGCGACTCCCGCGAAGAAGGCCGCGCCCGCGAAGAGCGCCGCCCCCGCGAAGAAGGCCGCGGCCAAGAGGGCCGTCGCGAAGAAGGCCGTCGCGAAGAAGACCGCTGCGAAGAAGGCCCCGGCCACGAGCGCCACGACCGTGCAGGCCGCCGCGGCGAACAAGGCCGCCCCGACCACGCGGGCCGCCGCCACGCGGAAGGCGACCGCCGCGAAGAAGGCGCCGGTGAAGAAGGCCACGCCGGCCAAGCAGGCGGCGGCTACGAAGACGGCGACCGCGAAGAAGACGGCGACCGCCGAGAACGCCGCCCCGGCGAAGAAGGCCGCGGCCAAGAAGGCTGCCGCCAAGAAGTCCGCGACCGCCACCCCGCCCGCGCCGAACACCCCGCCCGCGCCGAGCACCGGGTCCGGCGATGAGTGAGCCGTACGACCTGCCCGGCGTCCTCGCCGGCACCGGGCGGGCCGCCGAGCCCGTGGCGGAGCCCGACCGCACCGAAGCGGCGGACCACCTCGACCGGCCGGAGGGACCCGAGCCGTACCGACCGACCGCGCCCGCCGAGCCCGAGCCGGAGCCCGAGCCGCTGGGAGTCGCGCTCGGGGAAACCGGGAATGCTGACGTGGACGCCGCCGTTGAGCGGCTGCGGGACGCCGACGAGCTGCCCGTGCACGCGCACATCGAGGTGTACGAGGATGTGCACAGGGGGCTGCGGGACGCGCTGAGCGCGCTGGACGAGAACAGGGGCTGAACCGTACGTGCCACGACGCCGACTCGACGCCGAGCTGGTGCGCCGTAACCTCGCGCGCTCACGCGAGCACGCGAGCCAACTGATCGCCGCCGGGCGGGTCACGGTGGGCGGGGCCACCGCGACCAAGGCGGCCACCCAGGTCGAGACCAGCGCGGCGCTGGTCGTCGCGCGGGACGCCGACGAACCCGACTACGTCTCGCGCGGCGGCCACAAACTGGCCGGCGCGTTCGCGGCGTTCGTGCCCCGCGGCCTGGTCGTCGAGGGCCGCAGGGCGCTCGACGCGGGCGCGTCCACCGGCGGCTTCACCGATGTGCTGCTGCGCGCGGGCGCCGCCGAGGTCGTCGCCGTCGACGTCGGCTACGGCCAGCTCGCCTGGTCGCTGCGCAGCGACGCGCGGGTCACCGTCAAGGACCGCACGAACGTACGCGAGTTGACGCCCGAGGACATCGACGGGCGGCTCGCCGAGCTGATCGTGGGCGACCTGTCGTTCATCCCGCTCGGCCTGGTGCTGCCCGCCCTGGTGCGCTGCGCGACACCCGACGCCGACCTGGTGCTGATGGTCAAACCGCAGTTCGAGGTCGGCCGGGAGCGGCTGGGCAGCGGCGGCGTGGTGCGCAGCACGAAACTGCGCGCCGAGAGCGTGCTGAACGTCGCCCGCCAGGCCGGCGGCCTCGGCCTCGGCGTGCTCGGCGTCACCGCCAGCCCGCTGCCCGGGCCGTCGGGGAACGTGGAGTATTTCCTGTGGCTGCGTGCCGGCGCCCCCGCGCCGGACCCGGCCGACATCGACCGTGCTGTGGCGGAGGGCCCCCGGTGACCGAGACCAGTCCAGCGCGGGACCGCACGGTCTTCCTGCTCACCCACACCGGCCGCGACGCCGCGGTCCGCAGTGCAGAACGCGTGGTGCACGGGCTGCTCGGCAACGGCATCGGCGTGCGGCTGCAGGAGGACGAGGCGGTCGACCTGACGCTCACCGACGCCGTCGAACTGATCGCCGAGATCGGCCCGGGCGCGGTCCAGGGCTGCGAGCTGATCATCGTGCTGGGCGGCGACGGCACGCTGCTGCGCGGCGCGGAGTTCGCCCGCGCCTCCGGCGTGCCGATGCTCGGCGTCAACCTCGGCCGGGTCGGCTTCCTCGCCGAGGCCGAGCGCGACGACCTGGACAAGGTCGTGGACCGCGTGGTCAGCCGCGCGTACGAGGTCGAGGAGCGGATGACCCTCGACGTGCTGGTCCGCGTCGACGGGCACATCGTGCACACCGACTGGGCGATGAACGAGGCGTCGGTGGAGAAGGCGTCGCGTGAACGCCTGCTGGAGGTCGTCACCGAGGTCGACGGCCGCCCGGTCTCCGCGTTCGGCGGCGACGGCGTGGTGTGCGCGACACCGACCGGCTCCACCGCGTACGCCTTCTCGGCCGGCGGCCCAGTGGTGTGGCCCGAGGTCGAGGCGCTGCTGATGGTGCCGATCAGCGCGCACGCGCTGTTCGCCAAGCCGCTGGTGACCTCGCCGCGCTCGGTGCTCGCGGTCGAGGTGCAGCAGCACAGCCAGCACGGCGTGCTGTGGTGCGACGGCCGCAGGACGGTCGAGCTGGCCCCCGGCGCGCGGGTCGAGGTCAGGCGCGGCGCGGTGCCGGTGCGGCTGGCCCGGCTGCACCACGCGTCGTTCACCGACCGGCTGGTGGCGAAGTTCGCGCTGCCGGTCGCGGGGTGGCGCGGGGCGGCGCGCTGAGCCCTGGACGCCCCGGACGCCCCGGACGTCCCGGACGCCGCCGATGCATCTGACGGGTGTGTCGGGTCTGACGGGTCCGTCGGGAGGCCGTCGGCGGGGCCGGCCGGGCCGGCCGAGGACCCGCCGGGGGCCGCCGCGCGGGTGGGGCTGGGCGGGCGGACCGCAAACCTCGTATGGTCGTACCCGTGTTGGAGGAAATGCGGATCCGGTCGCTGGGAGTCATCGAGGACGCCGTGGTGGAGCTGTCGCCCGGCTTCACGGCGGTGACCGGCGAGACCGGCGCGGGCAAGACCATGGTCGTCACCAGCCTGGGCCTGCTGCTGGGCGGGCGGGCCGACCCGGCGCTGGTGCGGATCGGTGCGGACAAGGCGGTCGTCGAGGGCCGGATCTCGCTGCGGCCGGACGCGCGCGCCGCGGTGCGCGCCGAGGAGGCCGGCGCGGAGCTGGAGGACGGCGAGCTGCTGATCAGCCGTACGGTGTCGGCCGAGGGCCGGTCCCGGGCCCACGTCGGCGGGCGTTCCGTGCCGGTCGGGCTGCTCGGCGAGCTGGCCGACGACCTGGTGGCCGTGCACGGCCAGACCGACCAGCAGGGTCTGCTGCGCCCGGCCCGGCAGCGCGAGGCCCTCGACCGCTACGCCGGTGACGCGGTGGCCGCGCCGCTGGTGAAGTACGGCTCCGCCTACCGCCGGCTGCGGGAGGTCGCGGCCGAGCTGGAGGAGCTGACCACGCGGGCCCGCGAGCGCGCCCAGGAGGCGGACCTGCTGCGGTTCGGCCTGGAGGAGGTCTCCGCCGCGCAGCCGCAGCCCGGCGAGGACGCGGAACTGGCCGCGGAGGCCGAGCGGCTCGGCCACGCCGAGGCGCTCGCCTCGGCCGCCACGGTCGGCCACGCCGCGCTGGCCGGCAACCCCGAGGACCCCGAGGGCGTCGACGCCGGCACGCTGGTCGCCGCCGCGCAGCGCGCGCTCGACGCGGTCAGCGCGCACGACCCGGTGCTGGCCTCGCTCGCCGCGCGGCTCGGCGAGGTCGGCATCCTGCTCGGCGACATCGCCGGCGAACTCGCCGGGTACGCCGACAACCTCGACGCGGACCCGTTGCGGCTGGCCGCGGTCGAGGAGCGCCGCGCGGTGCTGGCGCACCTGGTCCGCAAGTACGGCGAGCCCGGCGCGGTGGGGCACGCCGAGGGCGGCGGCATCGACGCGGTGCTCGCCTGGGCCGAGACCTCCGCGTCGCGCCTGGCCGAGCTGGAGGGCGACGACGACCGGATCGGCGAGCTGACCGCGGAGCGCGACGCGCTGCGCGCCGAGCTAAGCGCCCTCGCCCAGACGCTGAGCGACGCCCGGGCCGAGGCCGCCGACCGCTTCGGCGCCGCGGTCACCGAGGAGCTGGCCGAGCTCGCCATGCCGCACGCCCGGGTCACCGTCGAGCTGCGGCAGACCGAGGCGCCGGACGCCGAGCACGGCGTCGACGTCGGCGGGCGGGCGGTGGTCTTCGGGCCGACCGGCGCGGACGAGGTCGAGCTGCTGCTCGCGCCGCACCCCGGCGCCGCGCCCCGGCCGATCGCCAAGGGCGCGTCCGGCGGCGAGCTGTCCCGGGTGATGCTGGCCGTCGAGGTGGTCTTCGCCGGCTCCGACCCGGTGCCCACCTACCTTTTCGACGAGGTCGACGCCGGGGTCGGCGGCAAGGCCGCGGTCGAGGTCGGCCGGCGCCTGGCCCGGCTGGCGCGCACCGCGCAGGTCGTCGTGGTCACCCACCTCCCGCAGGTGGCGGCGTTCGCCGACCGCCAACTGCTGGTCGAGAAGCGCAACGACGGCTCGGTCACCCGCAGCGGTGTCACCGTGCTGGAGGGCGAGGAGCGCGTCCGCGAGCTGTCGCGCATGCTCGCCGGCCTGGAGGACTCCGAACTGGGCCGCGCCCACGCCGAAGAACTCCTCGCCGCGGCCAAGGCCGCCCGCTGATCCCCGCATTCGGCGCCCGGCGCCGCGCCGGGCACGACGCCGGCGCGCGCACGCGCTCGGGCCCGCCGCCCGGACCCGGGGCCGGTCCCCGCGAGGGACGGCGGTGCTCGGGACGCGTGGCGCTCACGGTGCGCGGGCCGGGTGCGGGCGCCCGGGCGAGGCGGGCGGGCGTCGGCGTGAGCGGTCGGTACGGGTGGGAGCGGGTGGCGAGGGAGACGTGCGGATGAGTGTCAGGAACGCCGTGTCGGTCGGGGCGTCGGCCGCCGCGGCCACGCGGGCCGCGTACCGCCAGTTGCGGGCGCGGCCACCGGTGGAGGCGCGGATGTGGCAGCGCGCCAACTACGCCGGGCGGGGCGTGGAGCTGTACGGCGGGCTGGCCGCCGCGGCGGGGGCGGCGGCCGCGATGGCCACCGCGCGCGGGCTCACCGGGCGTACCCGGCTCGCGGCGGTCGGGGCCGCGCTGGCGGCGGGGGCCTGCGGCGCGTACGACGACCAGAAGGGCTCGCCGGACGAGCGCGGCTTCGCCGCGCACCTGGGCGCGCTGCGGCACGGCCGGATCACCTCGGGCGCGGTGAAGCTGCTCGGCATCGGCGCGGCGGGGCTGGCCGCGGGCGGCCTGCTCAAGGCCCGCCCGCTGGACCGGGCGCTGGCCGGCGTGGTCGTCGCGGGCGCCGCGCACGCGGTGAACCTCCTCGACGTCGCCCCGGGCCGCGCCGCCAAAGGCGTGCTGGCGGCCGGCCTGCCCGGGCTGCTGCGCCGCGGCCCCGGCGCGCTGCTGGCCGCCGCGCCGCTCGGCGCTGCCGCGGCCATCCTCGGGGACGACGTGGGCGAGCGCACCATGCTCGGCGACGCCGGCGCCCACGCGCTGGGCGCCGCGCTCGGCGCGGCCGTCGCCGCCGCCAACGGCCGGACCGGCCTGCTGCTGCACGCCACCGCGCTCGTCGTCGTGGCCACCGCGGGGGAGCGGTTCGTCACCGGACCGCGGCTGTGGACGGCGCCCGGGCTGCGCCGGCTCGACGCCTGGGGGCGGCGCAGCCACCCGTACGGGTGATCCGTGGCCGGAGCGAGCGGGCCGAAGTCCCCAGGGGGCTGCAAAGCCCTGGCCCGGGCCTGGCATCCTGGGACCGGCCGCACCCCGGGCCGGCCGCTGCCGCGGCCCGGCCCACTGCGCACGCCCGCCACCGGTCGGCACCGCACCTCCGCGGCGCCGCGCCCGGCACGGACCGCGGCCCGCCCGGCTCCCGCACGGTCCAGCACCGCCTCCGCCCGACCCCGCGGACCCGAGCACCGCACGACCCCGTACGACCCGAGCCCGACCCGAGCACCGTACGACCCGAGCCCGACCCGAGCACCGCACGACCCGAGCCCGACCCGAGCACCGCACGACCCCGTACCACCCGAGTCCGACCCGAGCACCGCACGACCCTGTACCACCCGAGCACCGCACAGCCCGCCGGCCCGCCCAGCGCCGTACCGGCCCGACCCAGGAGCAGCAGTCCGCGTGAGCAGCAGCACCCCGCACCCCGTCCAGGGGCCGCTGCACGTCGTGCACATCATGGGCACGACGGCCGCCGCCCATGCCGGCTCGCTCGTCCGCGGGCTGGCGGCGCGGGGCGTGGAGGTCACGGTGTGCGGGCCGGCCGCGATGGAGCGCGAGATCCGGTTCACCGACGCGGGCGCGCGCTTCCTGCCGGTCGAGATCGGCGGCGGCGGCGCCTCGGACGCCGCCGCGGTGACCGCGCTGCGCGCCGCCTGCGCCGGCGCCGGGGCGGTGCACGCGCACGGCCTGCGGCCCGCGGTGCTCGCCGCGCTGGCGCTGGGCGGCCGCCGCACCCCGCTCGTCGTCGGCTGGGTCGGCACCGAGTCCGGCGCGGCGCCCGGCCCCCGCGGGCTCGGGCTGCGCTGGATGGAACGGCGGGCGCTGCGCGCCGCGTCCGTCGTGCTCGGCGTGTCCTCCGAACTGGTGGACCGGGCACGGGCGTACGGGGCCCGCGACGTCCGGCTCGCACCGCCCGCGCTGCCGCGCCCGGCGCCCAGGCCGCCGCGCCCGCCCGCCGAAGGGGAGCGGCAGCGGCAGAAGACGCGGGCCGAATTCGGCGCGGTGGACCGCCCGTTGCTGCTCGCGGTGGGCCGGCTCGAACCGCACAAGGGCTACGACCTGCTGCTCGACGCCGCCGCGCGCTGGGCCGTGCACGACCCGGCCCCGCTGGTCGCCGTCGCCGGCGAGGGGTCGCGGCGGGCCGCGCTGGAACGCCGGATCGAGGCCGGACGGCTGCCGGTGCTGCTGCTCGGCCGCCGCGACGACGTGCCCGAACTGCTCACCGCGGCCGACCTCGTGCTGCTGCCCAGCCGCTGGGAGGCCCGCGCGCTGATCGCCCAGGAGGCGCTGCACGCGGGGGTGCCGCTGGTGGCCACCGACGTCGGCGGCATGCGCGAACTCGTCGGCGAGGCCGCGGTGCTGGTGCCCTCCGGCGACGCGGAGGCGTTCGCCGGCGCCGTCACCGCGCTGCTCGCCGACCCCGCGCGGCGCACCGCACTCGCCGTGGCCGGCCGCGCCCAGGCGGCGACCTGGCCCACCGAGGACGACGCGGTCGCCCAAGTCCTCAGCGTCTACGACGAGATCACCCGCCGCTGAGCCGAGCCCCGGCCCAGCGACCGCGCGCGTCACCAGACGTCGCCGCGGCGCCCTCCGCCGACGACGAGAGGGGCTCCGGCAGTACCCGGAACACCAGGATCTCCCTGCCGGCCGGAAGCCCGCCTAGCGTCTCGTGGCAGATGCTCGGTCAGGTCGGTCATGCAGAGGAGACGCACGAAGTGGTAGACAGCCGATTCACGACGCACGCGGAGCTTTTCGACCTGCGGGGAAAGCGCGCGCTCGTCACCGGTGGCACCCGGGGCATCGGGATGATGATCGCGCGCGGCCTCCTCCAGGCGGGCGCGCGCGTGGTCATCAGCTCGCGCGACGCGCGGGCCTGCGCTCGGGCGCAGGAAGAGCTGTCCGCGTTCGGCGAGGTGCGGGCCGTTCCCGCCGACCTGTCCCGCCACGACGAGTGCCGACGGCTGTCCGACCTGGTCACCGCCGGCTCCGAGCGGCTCGACATCCTCGTCAACAACGCGGGCGCCATGTGGGACGAGCCCCTGGAGACGTTCCCCGACGAAGCCTGGGACACGGTCGTCGACCTCAACCTGAAGTCCCCGTTCTGGCTGGTCCAGGAGCTGCTGCCGGCGCTCCGCGCGGCCGGCACCGCCGACGACCCCGCGCGGGTCGTCAACATCGGCAGCATCGCCGCCATCCACATTCCCCACCGGCCCAACTACTCCTACTCCAGCAGCAAGGCCGCGCTGCACCAGCTCACCAGAGTGCTCGCCCGAGAGCTGGGGCCGCAGCACATCACCGTGAACGCCGTGGCGCCGGGGCCGTTCCCGTCGGCGATGATGGCCGCGACCCTCGACGAACTCGGCGACGCGATCGCGGCCGCCGCCCCGCTGCGCCGGATCGGCCGCGACGACGACATGGCGGGTGTCGCGGTGTTCCTCGCCGGCCGGGCGGGCGCCTACCTGACCGGCGCCGTGATCCCGGTCGACGGCGGCATCGCCACCACCGCGTAGGCCGCCCGGACCCTGCCGCCGCGGTGCGCGGTGCCGCGCACCGCGGCACGGCAGCGCCGCGCGCCGCTACGCCCGGAACGCCCCCGCCGCCGTCAGCCGCAACGCGGTGTCGATCAGCGGCACATGGCTGAACGCCTGCGGGAAGTTGCCGACCTGGCGCTGCCGGCGCGGGTCCCACTCCTCGGCGAGCAGGCCGAGGTCGTTGCGCAGCGCCAGGAGCTTCTCGAACAGCCGCCGCGCCTCCTCGACCCGGCCGATCATCGCCAGGTCGTCGGCGAGCCAGAATGAGCAGGCCAGGAAGGCGCCTTCGTCGCCGGGCAGCCCGTCGAGGTTCTGGCCGCCGTCGGAGTCCGCGGGCGAGGTCGGGTAGCGCAGCACGAAGCCGTCCTCGGTGGACAGCTCGCGCTGGATCGCCTCGATCGTGCCGATCACCCGCTTGTCGTCCGGCGGCAGGAAGCCCATCTGGGGGATCAGCAGCAGCGAGGCGTCCAGCTCCCTGGAGCCGTAGGACTGCGTGAAGGTGTTGCGCTCCCGGTCGTAGCCCTTCTCGCACACGTCGTAGTGGATCTCGTCGCGCAGCTCGCGGAACCGTTCCAGCGGCCCGTCCACCTCGCCGGACTCGATCAGCTTCACCGTGCGGTCGACCGCGACCCACGCCATCACCTTGGAGTGCACGAAGTGGCGGCGCGGTCCGCGCACCTCCCAGATGCCCTCGTCCGGCTCGTTCCAGTGCTTCTCCAGGTAGCGGATCAGCTTCAGCTGGAGCACGCTCGCGTAGTCGTTGCGGGTCAGGCCGGTCATGTGGCCCAGGTGCAGCGCCTCGGTGACCTCGCCGTACACGTCCAGCTGGAGCTGGTGGGCGGCGCCGTTGCCGATCCGCACCGGCGCGGAGTTCTCGTAGCCGGGCAGCCAGTGCAGCTCGTTCTCGCCCAGCTCGCGCTCGCCCGCGATGCCGTACATGATCTGCAGGTTCTCCGGGTCGCCGGCCACCGCGCGCAGCAGCCACTCCCGCCAGGCCCGCGCCTCGTCGCGGTAGCCGGTGCGCAGCAGCGAGGACAGCGTGATCGCCGCGTCGCGCAGCCAGGTGAAGCGGTAGTCCCAGTTGCGCACCCCGCCGATGTCCTCGGGCAGCGAGGTGGTCGGCGCGGCGACGATCCCGCCGGTCGGGCCGTACGTCAGCGCCTTGAGCGTGATCAGCGAGCGGATCACCGCCTCACGGTAGGGCCCGCTGTAGGTGCACTGCTCGACCCACTCGCGCCAGAAGTCCTCGGTCGCGCTCAGCGAGCCCTCGGGGTCCGGCAGCGCCGGCTGCGGCTTGTGGGAGGGCTCCCAGCTGATGGTGAAACACAGCCGGTCGCCGGGCGAGACGGTGAAGTCGCTGTACGTCGTGAGGTCCTCGCCGTAGGTCTCGACATCGGTGTCCAGCCAGACCGAGTCGGGACCGGCCACCGCGACCGTACGGTCGCCGACCTGCTGCACCCACGGCACGATCTGCCCGTAGGAGAACCGCATCCGCAGCACCGAGCGCATCGGGACCCGGCCGCTGACGCCCTCCACGATGCGGATCAGCTGGGGCGCGCCGTCGCGCGGCGGCATGAAGTCGATCACCCGGACCGTGCCGCGCCAGGTGTCCCACTCCGACTCCAGGACCAGTGAGTCCCCGCGGTAGCGGCGGCGCGTCGCGGCCGGCGGCTCGCCGTCCTCGGGGTCGGCGGGCCCGATCCGCCAGAAGCCGTGCTCGTCGGTGCCGAGCAGTCCCGCGAAGACCGCGGGCGAGTCGAACCTCGGCAGGCACAGCCAGTCGACCGTGCCGTCGATGCAGACCAGTGCGGCGGTCTGCATGTCGCCGATGAGTGCGTAGTCCTCGATACGCCCTGCCACGTGCCACTCCAGTCGAACACGGCGCCGCCCAGCCGGACGGCCTTGTCTAGGGGATGAATGCGGGGTGGATCTGTTCTGGATCTGTTCTGGACCTGCGCCGAGCCGGTCGATCCGGAAGTGGGCGGGGATGGTGCCGTGCCGGTCGCTCGCGCAATGCGTTCGAGCAGAATACGTCCTCGGGACCCCAGGTGTGCGCCTCACGTGGATCTTCGCCGAGTCTCTCCGGACTTCAGTTCATATTCCCTGGTCACAGGCCTGAAGAGGGGATTTCCCGCGCTGTGGAACGCGGGATTCCGCCGCCGTGGGGCGGGAACCGCCCAGGTTTCCACGGGTCGGCGGGCCCGCCGTGCGGGCGGTGTCCCGGCGTGCCGCCCGGCCCCCGCGGCGCCTTCGCCGCAAGGTCCGCACATGTCACACACGAGCCTCTCACATCGCCGCGCGCGGGCGTC
The DNA here is from genome assembly GCF_035825295.1 of Actinacidiphila sp. DG2A-62. Lineage (NCBI taxonomy): Bacteria > Bacillati > Actinomycetota > Actinomycetes > Kitasatosporales > Streptomycetaceae > Actinacidiphila > Actinacidiphila sp. DG2A-62. The sequence goes on along the minus strand of NZ_JAYMGI010000002.1, from coordinate 1,561,688 downwards.
GGCACCGATACCGGGTGTCGGCGCTGATACCCTGGTAGCCCGTGGGCCGGTGGGCTGAACCACTGAACCGCCGCGACGGCGCTCCCGGTACGGAGGCCGTCCCGACCCTCACCTCGCGACCACGGGAGCCCCCTCTTGGCAATTGCGCCGAAATCCACGACGACCAAGCACATCTTCGTCACCGGCGGCGTGGCCTCCTCGCTCGGCAAGGGGCTGACCGCGTCCAGCCTCGGCGCGCTGCTGAAGGCGCGCGGCCTGCGGGTCACCATGCAGAAGCTCGACCCGTACCTCAACGTGGACCCGGGCACCATGAACCCGTTCCAGCACGGTGAGGTCTTCGTCACCGACGACGGCGCCGAGACCGACCTGGACATCGGCCACTACGAGCGCTTCCTCGACGTCAACCTGGCCGGCTCCGCCAACGTCACCACCGGGCAGATCTACTCCTCGGTGATCGCCAAGGAGCGGCGCGGCGAGTATCTGGGCGACACCGTGCAGGTCATCCCGCACATCACCAACGAGATCAAGTCCCGCATCCGGCGGATGGCCACGGACGACGTGGACGTGGTGATCACCGAGGTCGGCGGGACCGTCGGCGACATCGAGTCGCTGCCCTTCCTGGAGTCGGTCCGCCAGGTCCGGCACGAGGTCGGCCGGGACAACGTCTTCGTGGTGCACATCTCGCTGCTGCCGTACATCGGCCCCTCCGGCGAGCTGAAGACCAAGCCCACCCAGCACTCGGTGGCCGCGCTGCGCAACATCGGCATCCAGCCCGACGCGATCGTGCTGCGCGCCGACCGCGAGGTGCCCACCGCGATCAAGCGCAAGATCTCCCTGATGTGCGACGTGGACGAGGACGCGGTGGTCGCCGCGATCGACGCCCCGTCCATCTACGACATCCCCAAGGTGCTGCACACCGAGGGCCTGGACGCGTACGTCGTCCGGCGACTGGACCTGCCGTTCCGCGACGTGGACTGGACCCAGTGGGACGACCTGCTCAAGCGGGTCCACGAGCCGGCCCACGAGGTCACCGTCGCGCTGGTCGGCAAGTACATCGACCTGCCCGACGCGTATCTGTCGGTCACCGAGGCGCTGCGGGCCGGCGGCTTCGCCAACAACGCCCGGGTGACGATCAAATGGGTCACCTCCGACGACTGCAAGACCCCGGCGGGGGCCGCGGCGCAGCTGTCCGGCGTCGACGCGATCTGCGTGCCCGGCGGCTTCGGCGACCGCGGCGTGGAGGGCAAGGTCGCCGCCATCACCTACGCCCGCGAGCACCGCGTCCCGCTGCTGGGCCTGTGCCTGGGCCTGCAGTGCATCGTCATCGAGGCGGCCCGCAACCTGGCCGGCATCCCGGACGCCAACTCCACCGAGTTCGACCCCGCCACCGCCCACCCGGTGATCTCCACGATGGCCGAGCAACTGGACATCGTCGGCGGCAAGGGCGACCTCGGCGGCACCATGCGGCTGGGCATCTACCCGGCCAAGCTCGCCGAGGGCTCCCTCGTCCGCGAGGTCTACGGCGACGAGCCCTACGTCGAGGAGCGGCACCGGCACCGCTACGAGGTCAACAACGCCTACCGCGCCGAGCTGGAGAAGAAGGCCGGCCTGGTCTTCTCCGGCACCTCCCCGGACAACAAGCTGGTGGAGTACGTGGAGTACCCGCGCGAGATCCACCCCTATCTGGTCGCCACCCAGGCGCACCCCGAACTGAAGTCTAGGCCGACCCGGCCGCACCCGCTGTTCGCCGGTCTGGTCAAGGCGGCGGTGGCGGGCCTGGCGGCCAAGGCCGAGGAGGGCGCGGCCCAGGGACCGGGGTCCGGTTCCTCCGGCTCCGGGTCCGGCTCCCCCGGCTCCGCTTCCGCGGCATCGACGGCCCCGGTCGCGGCCGGGCAGGAAGGCTGAACCGAGCATGCTGACCGACACCCCGCAGGAGTGGCGGGTCAAGGCCACCTCCACGCCCTTCACCGGCAAGAAGACCGGTGTCCGCACCGACGAGGTGGTCATGCCGGACGGCAGCACCGCCGTCCGCGACTACCAGGTGCACCCCGGCTCGGTCGCGGTGCTCGCGCTCGACGACGCCGGGCAGGTGCTGGTCATCAACCAGTACCGGCACCCGGTGCGGCACAAGCTGTGGGAGATCCCGGCCGGTCTGCTCGACGTCCCCGGCGAGAACCCGCTGCACGCCGCCCGGCGCGAGCTGTACGAGGAGGCCCACGTCGAGGCCGCGGACTGGCGGGTGCTGGTCGACATCTTCCCCTCGCCCGGCGGCTCGGACGAGGCGGTGCGGATCTTCCTGGCCCGCGGCGTCACCGAGGCGCGCGGCGAGCGGTTCGAGGTCTCCGAGGAGGAGGCCGACATGGAGATCGCCCGGGTGCCGCTGGCCGAACTGGTCCAGGCGGCGCTGGCGGGCGAGCTGCACAACACGTGCATGGTCACCTCCGTGCTGGCCCTGTCCGCGGCGCTCGCCGCGGACAAGGGCGACGGGGCGAGCGGCGTCGACGCACTGCGCCCGGCGGACGCGCCCTGGCCGGCCCGGCCGTTCACGCCCTGACGCCGCGGGTGGGCCCGGGCGGCCCGGGCGGTGGGAGAGGGCCGGAGGGCCGGAACGGTCTGAGCGGACGGGTTTGCCGCGGCGAGAGGCGGGAGGGGCGCGTCCGGCCGCGATGGTCGGCCCGCGGGGGAGTGCGCCGGTTGCGGCGGTCGCTTCGGTCGGGCGTGAGGGCTGCGCAGGCGGCTGCGCGGAGCCGGCTGCGCGGGCTGGTGTGAGGATGTGCCCGTGCGGGGGCGGCCGTACCAGTCGCCGCAGCGAGCGGCTTCGTGGCTTGGTGCGGGGCTCGTCGCGCCGGTCGGCCGCGCTGGTCGCCGAGGGGCCGGCTGTGCCGGCCGGCCGCGGGGCCGGCGGTGGTGGCGCTGGTGCGATGATCCGATGGGGTGATCGTGGTGCTGCCCGGCCGCGTCGGACCGGGGGGCCGCGCCCCCCGCGTGAACTAGGCTCGGCGCACGCCCCCTGCGGGCGCCCGCCGTCACTCATCCGGGAGCGTGCCCCGTGACCGACCAGGCGCTCAACCCGCCTCCGGCGCGGCCCCCTGCCCCGAGCACCACCCCCGAGCAGCCGCCCGCCGCCCGCCCCGACCCGCCGGCACCCGCCGCACCCTCGCGTCCCGCCGCACCTCGGCGACACGCCGGCCCTGCGTCGCCCGCGACCTCTGCGGAGTCCGCCGCCCGCCCCGACCCGCCGGCACCCGCCGCACCCTCGCGTCCCGCCGCACCTCGGCGACACGCCGGCCCTGCGTCGCCCGCGACCTCTGCGGAGTCCGCCGCCCGCCCCGACCCGCCGGCACCCGCCGCACCCTCGCGTCCCGCCGCACCTCGGCGACACGCCGGCCCTGCGTCGCTCGCGACCTCTGCGGAGTCCGCCGGCCGCCCTGAACCGCCGGCGCCTCCCGTGCCTTCGCGTCCCGCCGCGCCTCGGCGGCACGCGGGCCCTGCGCCGTCGGCGACTTCCGCCGAGTCCGCCGGTCGCGTCGACGCCGCTCCTGTGGGGCCCGGCTCCCGGCCTTCGGCCGGACCGCCCCCGGCTCGGGAGGCGGCGCGACCGCCCGCGCCGCCGGTCGGGCCGGCGCGGGCCGAGCGGGGTCCGGCGGGTGCGGCGGCTTCCGCGCCGGCCGGCCCGCGGCCCGGGGCTGACGTGCCGGCCGCTCCGGCGGCCCGGCGGCCCGCGCGGACGGAGCCGCCCGCGCCGCACGTGGCGCCTTCGCGCGGAACACCGCCGTCGCCCGGGTCCCCGCGCCCCGATACTCAGCCGGGGCAGCCGGGGCAGCCGGGGCAGCCGGGGCAGCCGGGGCAGCCGGGGCAGCCGGGGCAGCCGGGGCAGCCGGGGCAGCCGGGCCGGTTCGGGGCGGCCGGGGGAGCGGGCGTCGCGGCGGAGGCCGTCGCCGTGCTGCCCGCACCGGACGCCGGGTTCGTGGGGCGGGAGCGGGAACTCGCGGAACTGCGCGCCGAGATCGCCCGGCCGGGCCTGGCCGTCGCCGGCGGCCGGAAGGCCGACCGCGGCCGGGTGCTGCTGGTGGTGGGCCGGCCCGGGATCGGCCGGACCTCCGTCGCGCTGGAACTGGCCCGGCAGGTCCGCGGCGACTACCCGGACGGCGCCTTCTTCCTGCGCCTGACCGCCGACGGCGGCCGGCCGGCGCCGCCCGAGCAGTCCGCCCGCACCCTGCTGCGCGCCCTCGGCGTACGGCAGCTGTCCGAGGCGGACCCGGTCGAGGCGCTGCGCGCGGCCGTCCACGGCAAGCGGCTGCTGCTGGTCCTGGACGACTCCCTCCCCGGCGACGGCCTCGCGGACCTGCTGCCGCGCTCGCCCGGAAGCCTGGTCGTGGCCACCTCCGACGGCCCGCTGCCCGGGGTGCCCGACGTGCGGCCCTGCACGCTGGGCGGCCTGGACACCCCCGCCGCCCTGCGGCTGCTCGCGCAGACCCTCGGCGACATCCGCCTCACCAACGACCCGCGCGGCGCCGAGACCCTCGTCGAGGCGGCCGGCGGCCACCCCACCGCGCTGCGCATGCTCGCCGCCTGGCTCGCCGTCCAGCCGCGCATGTCCCTGTCCGAGGCCGCCGCCCGGCTGCGCGCCGCCTCCGCCGCGCCCTTCGCACCGAGCGCCCCCGAACCCGCCGGACCGCCTGGCCCCTCCGCCCCCGCCGGCCGCACCACAGGCGTGGCCGCCCGCGAGGCCCGGGACCGTACGGGCGCCCCACGCGCGGCGTCCGCGCAAGCCGACCACGGCGCCCAGGCGCCCGCGCCCCGTAAGTCCGCTCCGTCCGCGCGGCCCGGCGCCCCGTCGTCCGCCGCCGACGGGCCCTCGGCCGGCGTCCCGGCCCCTGCCGGCGCGGCCACGGGCGGCGGCGAGCCGTCCGCGTCCCCGCCGCCGGAACTGGTCCGCGCCTTCCGGCTGGTGTACGCGTCGCTGCCGACGACCGCCGCGCGGATGCTGCGCCTCTCGGTGCTCGCGCCGGCCGGGCGGCTGGACGCGCAGGTCGCCTCCGCGCTGGCCGGCTGCTCGGTGGCCGCCGCCCGCGGCACGCTGGACGACTTCGTCGCCGGGGCGCTGCTGCACGGCGGCCCCGAGGAGCGCAGGCCCTACCGGGTGCCGGGCTGCCTGGAGCCGATGCTGCGCGCGCTGACCCGCGCCACCGACCGCCCGGAGGACCTGCGGCTGGCACGCGCCCGGATGCTGGAGCGGACCGTGCGGCTGCTGCACGCCTGCCGCGCCGCGCTGGCGGGGGAGGCCCCGGACGACGGCTTGCCCCGCTCGCTGCGGTTCACCGGCCGCGCCGAGGCCGCGCGCTGGCTGGAGACGAGGCGGCCCGCGCTGCTGGCCGCCGCCCGCGCCGCCGTGGCCGACGGCGAACTCGACACGCTGGCCCGCCGGCTGGTCGCCGCGCTGGTCCGCGCGCTGACCGCGGCCCCAGGCGGCGGCGCGCCCGCGGCCGAGCGGTACGAGCTGCACAGCCTGGTCCTCGACGTCGCCGAGCGCCGCGGCCTGCACCGCGAGAAGGCCGCGGCGCTGATCAACCTCGCCGACCTCGACGTCGAGACCGGCCGCGGCGACCGCGCCCTGGTCACGTACCGGCAGGCGCTGGACGCGGCGCGGGCCGGCGACGACACCGAGGCCGAGGGCCGCGTCCTGGAGGCGCTCGGCGGCGGGTACCTGGAGCGCGGCGACCTGCCGCGGGCCTGCGACTGGTTCGGCCGCGCGCTGGCGCTGCGCCAGGGCCGCGGCGAGCTGGCCCACCAGGCCAGGCTGCACGCCAGGATCGGCGCGGTCCTCACCTACCTCGGCAGGTACGGCCCCGCGCTGCGCGAGTGGCGGTCCGCGGCCGGCGCGCACCGGCGGCTGGGCGACCTGCCGTCCCAGGCCCGCGCGCTCGCCGAGGCCGCCCGCGTCCAGGAGTACGCCGGCCACCCCGAGGACGCGCTGCGCACCTGCCGCGACGCGCTCTACTGGGCCCGCCAGGCCGGCGAGCGCCGGCTGGAGGCCGCGGTGCTGCTGCGGCTGGCCGACACCCTGGACCGGCTCGGCGACCACAGCGGCGCGGCGCTGCAGCGCACGGCGGCCGACCGGCTCCTGCGCCGCGGCGGCCCCCCGGCCTGAGCGCCGGCCCTCCCGACGGCCCCGGCGCGCTACCTCTGACGTGCCCTCTCGGCGATCCAGCCTACGAAAATGCCAATCCCCGCCGCCGAACTCACCAATTTGTAAGGCTGGACAGCGGCCTTCCCTTCACTAGACTGGCTTCGCCGCCCCAACGCGGTCACGTCCCGACGTGTCATGCCATCCCAGGCCATGTCCGGACGTTCTGCCGGCGTGTCCGCAGACCCCTCCGTATTCCCCGAACCCCTGAGCGCAAGGACCGTGATCGACGTGAAGGTGGGCATCCCCCGCGAGGTCAAGAACAACGAGTTCCGCGTGGCCATCACCCCGGCCGGCGTGCACGAGCTCGTCCGCAACGGACACCAGGTCGTCGTCGAGCAGGGCGCGGGCGCCGGCTCGTCGATCCCCGACGAGGAGTACGTCTCCGCGGGCGCCGCCGTCCTGGACACCGCGGACGAGGTCTGGGCCACCGCCGACCTGCTGCTCAAGGTCAAGGAGCCGATCGCCGAGGAGTACCACCGGCTGCGCAAGGACCAGACCCTCTTCACCTACCTGCACCTGGCCGCGTCCCGCGAGTGCACCGACGCGCTGCTGGAGTCCGGCACCACCGCCATCGCGTACGAGACGGTGGAGACCGCCCAGCGCCAACTGCCGCTGCTCGCACCGATGTCCGAGGTGGCGGGCCGGCTCGCCCCGCAGGTCGGCGCCTACCACCTGATGCGCTCGGCCGGCGGCCGCGGCGTGCTGCCCGGCGGGGTGCCCGGCGTGCTGGCCGGCACCGCGGTGGTCATCGGCGCCGGCGTCTCCGGCTGGCACGCCGCGACCATCGCGCTCGGACTCGGCTTCCACGTCACGCTGTTGGACAAGGACGTCAACAAACTCCGCGAGGCCGACAAGGTGTTCGGCAACCGCGTGCAGACCCTGGCGTCCAACGCCTACGCCCTGGAGCAGGCGGTGCTCGGCGCGGACCTGGTGATCGGCGCGGTGCTGATCCCCGGCGCGAAGGCCCCCAAGCTGGTCACCAACGAGATGGTGTCCCGGATGAAGCCCGGCTCGGTGCTCGTCGACATCGCCATCGACCAGGGCGGCTGCTTCGAGGACTCGCGCCCCACCACGCACGCCGAACCGACCTTCACCGTGCACGACTCGGTGTTCTACTGCGTGGCCAACATGCCCGGCGCGGTGCCCAACACCTCCACCTACGCGCTGACCAACGCCACGCTGCCGTACATCGTCGAACTCGCCGACCGCGGCTGGCGGGACGCGCTGCGCCGCGACGCCGCCCTCGCCCTCGGCCTCAACACCCATGAGGGCCAGGTCGTTTACGGTCCGGTGGCCGAGGCGCACGGGCTGCCCGCCGCCGACCTGCACACCTTGCTGGGCTGATCGCCCGGCCGGACCGGCGGCGCGTGCCGGGCCGGCCCCGCGTCCTCCCCAACTCGCCGGGCACGGCCGGGTCTTGGTGCATGCGAACATGCACACGACCCGGCCGTGCGCCTCGTTACGCCCTTGACAGAAGGGTGTTCGGTTGCCGACACATCGGGCCGTGTCACGCGGATTGTGTTGCTGTGAACCACCGACACGCCATAGAGTCACGAAACATCGACTGTAGTCACGCTGACCTGTCTAGAAGTTTCCTGGTCACCAAGGAGGTAAGACGACTTGTGAATGAGTCGACATTTGCTCCCGGGGGTGGTCAACCAGGAATGACCGTCGGTTCCGTCGCGGTCCGTACCTTCGAGTCCCGCCGAGCCGAGACGACGACCACAGAGACGCATACCGCTTACGCCATGGCGCCCTACAACGACGACAACGACCTGCAGGACGGCCAGTTCTACGACCCGGACGCGGAGTACGAGCCGGACCCCGAGTACGCGGCCACCCTGGCGCCCGACGCGGCCCGCCAGCGCCGCGAGCGCGTCGGCCCCACCGGCCGCCCGCTGCCGTACTTCCCGATCCCCAACCCGCTGACCGACCACGGCCCCGCGAAGATCATCGCGATGTGCAACCAGAAGGGCGGCGTCGGCAAGACCACCTCGACCATCAACCTGGGCGCCGCGCTCGCCGAGTACGGGCGCCGGGTGCTGCTGGTCGACTTCGACCCGCAGGGCGCGCTCTCGGTGGGCCTCGGGGTGAACCCGATGGAACTCGACATCACCGTCTACAACCTGCTGATGGAGCGCGGGCTGGCGGCGGACGAGGTGCTGCTGAAGACCGCCGTGCCCGGCATGGACCTGCTGCCCAGCAACATCGACCTGTCGGCCGCCGAGGTCCAGCTGGTCAGCGAGGTGGCCCGGGAGTCCGCGCTGCAGCGCGCCCTGAAGCCGCTGATGGCCGACTACGACTACATCGTGATCGACTGCCAGCCCTCGCTCGGCCTGCTCACGGTCAACGCCCTCACCGCCGCGCACTCGGTCATCGTCCCGCTGGAGTGCGAGTTCTTCGCGCTGCGCGGCGTCGCGCTGCTCACCGAGACCATCGAGAAGGTCCGCGAGCGGCTCAACCCCGAACTCGAACTCGACGGCATCCTCGCCACGATGTACGACTCGCGCACCGTGCACAGCCGCGAGGTGCTCGCCCGCGTGGTCGAGGCGTTCGACGACCACGTCTTCCACACCGTCATCGGGCGCACCGTGCGCTTCCCCGAGACCACCGTGGCCGGCGAGCCGATCACCACCTACGCGTCCAACTCCGTCGGCGCCGCCGCCTACCGCCAACTCGCCAGGGAGGTGCTCGCCCGGTGCCACGCCGAGTGAGTCTGCCGGGCGCCGACGAGCTGTTCCGGACCACCGGGGGCGCCGCGCTGCAGGCACCGCAGCCGCGGCAGCACACCGGTGGCGAGGCGCAGCCCGCGACGCCGGGCGACCCGCGGCTGCGGCCGGTCACCGACGAACCCGAGGACGACAGCCGGGAGCCGGGGTCGCGGAACCAGGCGCCGCCCCAGGGCGAGGACCCCTCCCAGGGGCGTCCGCAGGGGCCGTCCCAGGGACAGCACCAGGGCCCCGGCCGCCAGGACGGCGAAGGCGCGGAGCACACCGGCCGCGACGGCGGCGGCGCACCGCACGGCCGGGACGGCGTACGGGACGGCGGCGCCGTCTCCGGCGCGGCGGCCGGCCCGCCCACCCGTCGGCCGATCAGCGCGTCCGCCGCGCCGCCGACCATGACCGCCACCGTCACCCCCCAGGTCCCCGCGCAGCAGAACAACGTGCCGCCGGCCGGCGGCGCCGGCCAGCAGCCGCAGGCCGCCCGGCGCAAGGCGGCCCGCCAGAACCGCAGGCCCAGCGGACGCGAGCGCCACGACGAGAAGATCACCGTCTACGTCTCCGCCGAGGAGCTGATGGACCTGGAGCACGCCCGGCTGGTGCTGCGCGGCGAGCACGGACTGGCCATCGACCGCGGCCGGATCGTCCGCGAGGCGGTCGCCGTCGTGCTCGCCGACCTGGAGTCGCGCGGCGACGCCAGCATCCTCGTCCGCCGGCTGCGCGGACGCTGACCGCGGTCGTGCCCCCGCGCTCCCGGCCGTGTCCGGGGCGTGCCCGCCGGCGGGGAGGTAGCCTGCACCTTTGACCCCGCACCTTGGACCGCGATGCCTGCCACCCCCTCGGCCGACCCCTCCGACCCGGAGTCGGAACGCCCACGCCGCCGCCTCGGCGGCGGCCCCGGCGTGTCCTGGCCCGAGCCGGAGGCCGCGCCGCGCGAGCGCCCGGAGCCGGTGGCCGTGCTGCTGTCCGAGCCGGAGCCCGAGTCCGTACGTGAGCCGGAGTCCGTACGGGAGGGCGAGTCCGTACGTGAGCCGGAGCCCGCACGGGAGAGCGAGCCCGCGCCCGTGGCGGTGCCGGCGGTGGAGGGTGCGGACGGGGAGCCGGAGGCCGACAGCGGGAAGTTCACCGTGCGGCTGGCGAACTTCGAGGGGCCGTTCGACCTGCTGCTCCAGCTGATCTCCAAGCACAAACTGGACGTCACCGAGGTCGCGCTGTCCAAGGTCACCAACGAGTTCATGGCGTACATCCACGCCATGGGCCCGGACTGGGACCTGGACCAGACGACCGAGTTCCTGGTGGTCGCCGCCACCCTGCTGGACCTGAAGGCGGCCCGGCTGCTGCCCGCCGCGGAGGTCGAGGACGAGGCCGACCTCGCTTTGCTGGAAGCCCGCGACCTGCTCTTCGCCCGGCTGCTGCAGTACCGCGCGTACAAGCAGATCGCCGCGATCTTCGCCGAGCGGCTGGAGCACGAGGCGCTGCGCCACCCGCGGACCGTCGGCCTGGAGCCCCAGCACGCCGAACTGCTGCCCGAGGTCGTGCTGAGCGTCGGTCCGGAGCGCTTCGCCCAGCTCGCCGTCAAGGCCATGCAGCCCAAGCCCAAGCCGCAGGTCTACGTCGACCACATCCACGCCCCGCTGGTCAGCGTCCGGGAGCAGGCCGAGCGCGTGATCGCCATACTGCGCGCGGTGGGCGCGGCCAGCTTCCGCGACCTGACCGCGGACGCCTCGGACACCCTGACCGTCGTGGCCCGCTTCCTGGCGCTGCTGGAGCTCTACCGCGAACGCGCGGTCGCCCTGGAGCAGGAGGAGGCGCTGGGCGCGCTCCAGGTCCGCTGGACCGGCGACGAGCAGGACGCCGGCCTGCCGCTGGTGACCGACGAGTTCGACCAGGAGGCCGCGACGAAAGGAGAGCAGCCATGACGGACCGCGCCGAGGCGCCGGTGCTGCCGGACGGGGACTCCGTCGACGGCGCCGCCGCCGGCGCCGTCGCCGAACTCGACCTGAAGCCCGCCCTCGAAGCGGTGCTGATGGTCGTCGACGAGCCGGTCACCGAGGAGCAGTTGGCGAAGATGCTGGACCGGCCGCGCCGGGCGGTCGGCAAGGCGCTGCGCGAGCTGTCCGACGACTACACCCGCGAGGGCCGCGGCTTCGACCTGCGGCTGGTGGCCGGCGGCTGGCGGTTCTACACCCGGCCCGCCTACGCCCCCGCGGTCGAGCGGTTCGTGCTGGACGGGCAGCACGCCCGGCTCACCCAGGCCGCCCTGGAGACCCTCGCGGTGGTCGCCTACCGCCAGCCGGTCAGCCGCTCGCGGGTCTCCGCGGTGCGCGGCGTCAACTGCGACGGCGTGATGCGGACGCTGCTCCAGCGGGGACTGGTCGAGGAGGGTGGGACGGAACCCGAGACAGGTGCGATCCTGTACAGGACGACGAACTACTTCCTGGAACGCATGGGCCTGCGCAGCCTCGACGAGCTGCCGGAGCTCGCCCCGTTCCTGCCGGAGGCGGACGCGGTCGAGGCGGAGTCCCAGGAGGGCCTGCCGTCCTTCGACCCGGACGCCCCGGACGACGAACCGCCGACCGGTCCGGCGACCACGCCGTGACCGTGCCGACCGAATCACGCACCACGTACACCACGTACACCACGTACACCTCGTACTTTCGACCCCTCGATTACGGAACCTTGATGCGAAGCAGCGACAGGAACAGCGGCGGCGACCGGAACGCCCGGAGCGGCGGCGGCGGCGACCGCCGCGGCTCCGAGCGGCGGGGCGCGGGCCCCGCGCGGCCGGCCGGCGGCCCGGAGCGGCGCGGCGGCGGGGCGGGCGACCGCCGCGGCGGCGAGCGCCGCGGTGAGGCGGGCCGCGGCGACGCCGGCCGCGGGACCGAGCGCCGCGGCGACGCCGGACGCGCGGGCGAGGCCCCGAGGCGGCCCGCCAAGCCGCGCCCCGAGGAGCGCCGCTACGATGTCGGCGGCACCGGCCAGTCCGGCGCCAACAAGCCCGGCGGCATGCCTCGCACCAAGTCCGCCGGCGGCCCCAAGCCCGGCAGCCGGCCCACCGGCACCGGCAGGGGCGGCCGCGGTCGTCCCTCGACCCCGGCCAGGCCGCGCGAGCTGGACGCCAAGATCGAGGAGCGCAACCGCGAGCGGCACGCCCGCAAGGCCGGCGCCGGCGCCGACCAGGACGGCGAGCGGCTGCAGAAGGTGCTGGCCAGGGCCGGCATGGGCTCGCGCCGCGCCTGCGAGGAGCTGATCGAGCAGCGGCGCGTCGAGGTCAACGGCCGGATCGTCACCGAGCAGGGCCTGCGGGTCGACCCCGACCACGACGAGGTCAAGGTCGACGGGCTGACCGTGGCCACGCAGTCGTACCTGTTCTTCGCGCTCGACAAGGCCGGCGTGGTCTCCACGATGGAGGACCCGGACGGGCGGCAGTGCCTCGGCGACTACGTCACCAACCGCGAGACCCGGCTCTTCCACGTCGGGCGGCTGGACACCGAGACCGAGGGCCTGATCCTGCTCACCAACCACGGCGAGCTGGCCCACCGCCTCACCCACCCGCGCTACGGCGTGCAGAAGACCTACCTCGCCGCCATCCAGGGCCCGCTGCCGCGCGACCTCGGCAAGCAGCTGAAGAGCGGCATCGAGCTGGAGGACGGCTGGGCCCGCGCCGACCACTTCCGGATCGTGCAGAACACCGGCAAGAACTACCTGGTCGAGGTGACCCTGCACGAGGGGCGCAAGCACATCGTGCGGCGGATGCTCGCCGAGGCGGGCTTCCCGGTCGACCGGCTGGTCCGCACCAGCTTCGGCCCGATCCCGCTGGGCGACCAGAAGTCCGGCTGGCTGCGCCGGCTGACCAACACCGAGGTGGGCATGCTGATGCGCGAGGTCGAGCTGTAGCGGGTGCGGGCGTGGGCGCGGGCGGGGGCGCGGGCGGCGCGACCGGGCGGTCGGTGCTTTCGGCGCGTCCCGGTCGGCCCCACGCTGCTCGGGTCGGCCCGGCTTCGTCAGGCCGGGCGAGGGGCCGCCGCGGTCAGGCCGCGGACCCGGATCAGGAAGTCCTCGACCCGGGCCCGGTCCGGCTCCTCGGGCAGCGGGCTGCGGGGGAGGGCCGCGTCGATCTCCTCGTGCAGCGTCCGCATCCACGCGCGCACCGCGTCCCAGCCGCGCTCGCCGCGCCGGACCGCCAGCAGCGCCTCCCGGTGCTCGCCCACGCCGATCTCCAGCCGCCCGGTGCGCAGCAGGTCGCGGCAGCTGATCAGCAGCCGCACCAGGTGCATCGCGTGCTTCCAGCGCGGCTCGCCCTGCGCCCTGACGGTCGCCTCCAGCCGGCTGAGCTGCTGCGCCGCGTAGCCGCGGAAGCTCGCCTCGGCCCGGCGGGACAGGAACGCCCCGCGCAGCGCCAGCAGCTCGCGGCCGACCGCGTCGGCGTATTCCACCAGCGGCGAGTGCAGGCACTCCAGCACAGTGGGGTTGGCGCGCAGCGCCAGCGTGCAGAACCGCTCGACCTCCCAGGAGAACTGCTCGTCGAGCGGGCCGGTGACATGGGTGGGCGGCTTGTCGAACCGCCAGTACAGCGGGGTGGGCGCGACGAACACCCCGCGGCGGTCGGTGTCGCTGCCCTCCGTCGCCAGCCCGAAGGCGCGCGAGCCCGTCACGCAGGTGTACACGGTGTGGTCCCTGACCAGTGCGTGCCCGCGTTCCTCGGTCCCAGGAGATTCGCGCATGGGGGCGATTATCGCGAGCGCGTACGCCCCGCGCGGAACATTTCGCGCTTCGGACGGTGAGCGGGGGGTCTCCGCGCGTGACGAAGGTCACGTGCGGCGGACCGCACGTTCCCGCCGCCGGGGCCGCGCGCGTCCGGCCCGCGGCGTGTCCGTCCGGATTGCCACTGTGGACCACCGCTCCGGACCGCTGCTCCCGGCCCGCCGCTCCGGCCCGCTCCGGCCGCCGGGGCCGTCCGTCTCGCCCTGCGGGCGGCCCGCGCGCCGCCCGCGCCGCGCTGACTACGCTGGTCGCCATGAGGACCGCCCTCGTCATCGGAACCGGCCTGATGGGCACGTCCGCCGCGCTCGCGCTCACCGCCCGCGGCGTCGACGTCCGGCTCACCGACCACGACGCCACCGCCGCCCGTACCGCCGCGGCGCTCGGCGCGGGCATCGCGGGGGAGCCGGAGGAGCAGGTCGACCTGGTCATCGTGGCGGTGCCGCCCGCCCACGTCGCGGCCAGCCTCGCCGACGCCGTCTCCCGGGGCCTCGGCCGCGGCTACCTGGACGTCGCCAGCGTCAAGGGCGGACCGCGCCGCGAACTGGAGGCGCTCGGCTGCGACCTCAGCCGCTACATCGGCACCCACCCGATGGCCGGCCGGGAGCGCTCCGGGCCGCTGGCCGCCTCGGCCGAGCTGTTCGAGGGCCGACCCTGGGTGCTCACACCGACGCCCGCCACCGACACCGAGGTGCTCAACCTCGCGCTCGAACTGGTCGCGCTGTGCCACGCGGTGCCGGTGGTGATGGACGCCGACGCGCACGACCGCGCGGTCGCCCTGGTCTCGCACACCCCGCAACTGGTCTCCAGCATGGTGGCCGCGCGCCTGGAACACGCCGACGACAGCGCGGTCCGGCTGTGCGGGCAGGGCATCCTCGACGTCACCAGGATCGCCGGGTCCGAGCCGGGCATGTGGATGGACATCCTCGCCGCCAATCCCGGACCGGTCGCCGACGTGCTGGCCGACCTCGCCGCCGACCTGGCCGGGACCGTCGCCTCGCTGCGCGCCCTGCAGTCCGCCGACGACGCCAAGCGCCGCGACGGCGCCGCCGGCATCGAGGACATCCTGCGCCGCGGCAACGCCGGGCGCTCCAAGGTCCCCGGCAAGCACGGCACCGCCCCCAAGTCGTACGAGATCGTCGCCGTGCTGCTCGGCGACCAGCCGGGCGAGCTGGCCCGGCTCTTCGGCGACGCCGGCGCCGCGGGCGTCAACATCGAGGACGTGCGGATCGAGCACTCCACCGGGCAGCAGGCCGGCCGGGTCAACCTCTTCGTCGAGCCGGGCTCGGCCCCCACGCTCTCGGCGGCCCTGCGCGAGCGGGGCTGGGCGCTGCGGCAGTAGCGGGCCGGGGCCGGCGGCGCGCCCGCGTGCCGCGGCGCGGGGCCGTACCGCGGGGGGCGGGTCGGCACCGGGGCGCGGGGTTGTCCACAGGGCGGGCGTACGGGGTCCGGCGGGCCGGTAACCTTGTGGGTGGCGTCCGGGTGACCACGGGGGACGCCCACGCCCCCGCCGCTCGCCGGCGCATCGACAAACGCTCCCGTGCACGAGGAAGGCCTTCCGCTGTGGAAAATCCGGTCGAACCGGTGATCGTCGCGATCGACGGCCCCTCCGGCACGGGCAAGTCCAGCACCTCCCGGGCGGTCGCCGCCCGGCTGGGCCTGAGCTACCTCGACACGGGCGCGATGTACCGCGCGATCACCTGGTGGATGCTCGGCAACGGCGTGGCCGTCGACGACCCGGTGGCCGTCGCCGACCAGGCGGGCAAGCCGGTCATCGTCTCCGGCACCGACCCCGGCGCGCCCACCATCACGGTCGACGGCGTGGACGTCTCGGTGCCGATCCGCTCCCAGGAGGTCACCGCGGCGGTCAGCGCCGTCAGCGCGGTGCCCGAGGTGCGGGCCAGGCTGGTGGAGATGCAGCGCGCCGCCGCGGCGGCGCCGTCCGCCGCGGCCGGCATAGTGGTCGAGGGCCGCGACATCGGCACCACCGTGCTGCCCGACGCCACCGTCAAGGTCTTCCTCACCGCCTCCGCCGAGGCCCGCGCGGCCCGCCGCAGCGTCGAACTGAAGGGCGCGGTCACCGTCGCCGACACCCAGGCCGCGCTGATCCGGCGCGACGCCGCGGACTCCGGCCGCAAGACCTCCCCGCTGGCCAAGGCCGCCGACGCGATCGAGGTCGACACCACCGAGCTGAATCTGGAACAGGTCGTCGAGCACGTGGTGGCCCTGGTCCGCGAGAAGCAGCCCGCGGCCGCGCCGGCGGCCGCCGCGGTCGAGGAGACGACACCCCGGTGACCGCATCGACCCGGCCCGAGCCGCGGCCCGCGCCCCGGCCGGCGCCCGGCCCGCGCGGCGCCGCCGTGGCCCGTGGGATCGGCATCGGCCTGATGCACGGCATGTGGCGGCCCCGGGTGCTCGGCGCCTGGCGGTTCCCCTCCCGGGGCGCGGTCATTCTCGCCGGCAACCACAGCCACAACATCGACGGCCCGATGCTCATCGGCACCTCGCCGCGCCCGATCCACTTCCTGGTGAAGAAGCAGGCCTTCGTCGGCCCGCTCGACCCCTTCCTGCGCTCGATCGGCCAGATCGAGATCGACCGGGAGAGCGCCGACCGCACCGCGATAGGCGCGGCGCTGGGGGTGCTGGAGCGCGGCGGCGTCCTCGGCATCTTCCCCGAGGGCACCCGCGGCGCCGGCGACTTCGCCGAGCTGCGCGGCGGCCTGGCCTACTTCGCGCTGCGCTCGGGCGCCCCCGTGCTGCCGGTGGCCGTGCTGGGCAGCGCCCGGCCGGGCCGCGTGGTGCGCGACCTGCCGCCGCTGCGGGCCCGGATCGACGTCGTCTTCGGCGAGCCCTTCGACGCCGGCGACGGCAGCGGGCGGCGCACCCGCAGCGCCCTGGACGCCGCCACCTTGCGCATCCAGGAGCGGCTGACCGCGCACCTGGCCGAGGCCAGGCGGACCACCGGCCGATGACCACCGCCCGCTGACCGGCACCGCCCGCTGACCGGCACTGCCCGCTGACCCGCACCGCCCGGCGCCCGGTCCGCCGCGGCGCCCGTCCGCGGACACCGCGAAGGACCGCCCGACCGCGGGCGCCACGACAGATCGACAGATCGACGGAGAGACCTCATGGACCAGCAATTCGACCACGGCGACACCGGCGCGCTCGGCGACGCCGAGTACGCCGAGTTCATGGAGCTCGCCGCCGAGGAGGGCTTCGACCCGGAGGAGGTGGCCGGCGACCTCGCACAGGCCGGCCACGGCCCGCTGCCGGTGCTCGCCGTCGTCGGTCGGCCCAATGTCGGCAAGTCGACCCTGGTGAACCGCATCATCGGCCGCCGCGAGGCCGTCGTGGAGGACCGGCCGGGCGTCACCCGCGACCGGGTCACGTACGAAGCCGACTGGAACGGCCGCCGCTTCAAGATCGTCGACACCGGCGGCTGGGAGCAGGACGTGCTCGGGATCGACGCGTCGGTCGCCGCGCAGGCCGAGTTCGCGATCGAGGCCGCCGACGCGGTGGTCTTCGTGGTGGACTCCACGGTCGGCGCCACGGACACCGACGAGGCGGTGGTGAAGCTGCTGCGCCGGGCCGGCAAGCCGGTGGTGCTGGCGGCGAACAAGGTGGACGGGCCGTCCGGCGAGGCGGACGCCGCCGCGCTGTGGAACCTCGGCCTGGGCGAGCCCCACCCGGTCTCCTCGCTGCACGGCCGCGGCACCGGCGACCTGCTGGACGCCATCATGGAGGCGCTGCCCGAGGCGCCCGCGCTGACCTTCGGCGAGACCGTCGGCGGCCCCCGCCGCATCGCACTGATCGGCCGGCCCAATGTCGGCAAGTCGTCCCTGCTGAACAAGGTGGCGGGCAGCGACCGCGTGGTGGTCAACGAGATGGCCGGCACCACCCGCGACCCCGTCGACGAGCTGATCGAACTCGGCGGCGTGACCTGGAAGTTCATCGACACCGCGGGCATCCGCCGGCGCGTCCACCTCACCGAGGGCGCCGACTACTACGCCTCGCTGCGCACCGCCGCCGCCCTGGAGAAGGCCGAGGTCGCGGTCATCCTCATCGACGCCAGCGAGATGCTCGCCGAGCAGGACACCCGGATCATCTCGATGGCCGTCGAGGCGGGCCGCGCGGTGGTCATCGCCTACAACAAGTGGGACCTGCTGGACGAGGAGCGCCGCTACTACCTGGAGCGCGAGATCGAGCGCGACCTGGTCCAGGTGCAGTGGGCGCCGCGGGTCAACGTCTCGGCGCGCACCGGCCGGCACATGGAGAAGCTCGTCCCGGCGATCGAGACCGCGCTGGCCGGCTGGGAGACCCGAGTCCCCACCGGCCGGCTCAACGCCTTCCTCGGCGAGCTGGTCGCCGCCCACCCGCACCCCATCCGGGGCGGCAAGCAGCCGCGCATCCTCTTCGGCACCCAGGCCGGCAGCAAGCCGCCGCGCTTCGTGCTCTTCGCCTCGGGCTTCCTGGAGGCCGGCTACCGCCGCTTCATCGAGCGGCGGCTGCGCGAGGAGTTCGGCTTCGAGGGCACGCCGATCCAGGTGTCCGTGCGGGTCAGGGAGAAGCGGGGCCGCAAGAAGTAGCCCCCGCGCTCAGCCCGGCCGGTTGTCGGAGCGGCCCGGCGGCAGCGCCGCCGGACCGCCGCCGCGGTGCCTGCCGCCCGGCGTGAACGGCGGGTACTGCGCGTGCCACGCGGCGAAGCCCTTGAACTCCAGCTGTTCCTCGCCGCTGCGGTCCCCCGGCAGCGTCCTGAAGAGCCTGCGGTACTCCGAGTACAGCGCGTCGTAGATCGGCGTGCCGCTGCCTGACGCGTGCTCCTGCGCGCTGCGCATCCCGGGAATGGCGCGCTGATACGGGGACCTGGGGGTGGAGGCGTCAAAGGTGTGCACGTAAGTGCCAACGACCCGGAATGCCCCTGGATGCGGGCCACTCGGTTGAATTGCAGATCTTTGACGTGCTTCCGGTCCCATGGCGCGCCCGCCCGACCTGCTCAGGTCCCCGCGAGCGGCATCGTCGCCGCGACCAGCTGCCCGCGCGCGCACGCCTTCGCCAGCGCGTCCCGCATCAGGTCCTCGCGCGGCTGCCGGCCGATCGAGCCGTGCGGACCGGCGTACACGTACACCTCGTTGCTCCGGCCGACCGCGGCCCGCCACCCGTCGCTGACCTGGAGCGGCTGGTGCGCCTGCCACCAGGCGGTCGCGGGGGCGCCGGCGGTGCCCGGCTGCAGCACCGCGTGCAGCTGTCCCATCGCCAGCAGCACCGACCAGCCGGCCAGCGGCGACGGCCGCGCCTCCAGGTCCAGTTGCGGCACGAAGCCCTGCTCGATCAGCAGCGGCAGGAAGTCGTCGCCGCCGCCGGTCGCGCCGACCCGGGCGACCGGCCCGGTCGGCTCCACGACGAGCGCCGGGCACAGCTGCTCCTCGACGACGATCAGACCGCAGGTGATGCCCAGCACCGCCTGCCGGGGCGCGAGGTCCGGCGACTCCTGCCCGCCGGCGTCCTGCGCGCCCCCGCCCCCGCCCCCGCCCGGTCCGTCCGGCCCCGCCCCGGCGGTCTGCGGCGAGATGCTGCGGACCGCGCCCTGCAACTGCGCCTCGGGCACCGGCACCACCTGGGACGGGATGCACGCGGCGTGCGCGAACGCCAGCACCGCGGTCTCCTCGCCGACGAACAGCACGGTGCTGGTCCGTTCCTGCGCGGTGTCGCCGGGCGTACGGCAGGACGTGCAGTCGTACGTGCCCGGCGCGTTGTCGCCGGCCAGGAGCCGTTCGGCCTCCTCGTCTCCGATCTCGGCTCGTACTTCGTCGCTCACGTCGAGCAGGGGCGCCACGGGAGTCTCCTTGGAGTGCCGCGCCGTGCTGTGCGGCGCTGCGGGTCTTGGGCGGGCCGGGTGTGCTCCGGCGCACTGTGACAACGGACGGCCCGGCGTGCGGGTCACGGTTTGCGACCGTTCCGCTGCGCGGCGGACACGGCCGCCATGGGCCAGTCGGGTGGGATGCGCGCCGCGTGGGGACGTGGTGCCCCGGGAACGCGAGCACCCTGTGCTTAGCGTGGCCCGATGATCGAACTGTCGAATTGTCGTCAAATCACTTCGGCGCGTCGCTCGTCGCGCGCCGGGTCCACCGCCGGCCTGCGCGCCGCCACCGCCGCTGCCGTCCTCGGCGCGGCGTCCCTGCTCCCGCTCATGGCGCAGCCGGCCACCGCCGCGGCCTCTGTGCGCCAAACCGCCGCCCCTCCCGCACGAGCCGGACAGGCCGCGCCCGGGGGAACCGCGTTCGCCGGAACCCCGCAGGACGCGGCCGCCTCCGCCCCCTCAGCGGCAGCGTCGGCTCCCTCCGCCGCCCACACCGCCCACACCGCCCACCGGCCGGCCTCCGCGGCGGCGCCCGCCTCCGCCGACACCCCGCCCGCCACCGCGCCGGCCGTCAGTTCGCCGGTCTGGAGCGACCTGGCGATGTGCGAGAGCAGCGGCGACTGGCACATCAACTCGGGCAACGGCTTCTACGGCGGACTGCAGTTCTGGCAGCCCACCTGGGAGCGGTTCGGCGGACGGGCGTACGCCCGGCGCGCCGACCTCGCCAGCCGCGACCACCAGATCAGCATCGCCCGCAAGGTGCTGCGCGCCCAGGGCTGGCAGGCGTGGCCGGTGTGCTCCCGCAAGCTCGACCTGCCGGCCCGCACCGCCTCGTCCGGCTCGTCCGGCTCGTCCGCCGCCGGGCCCGGGGGCTCCGCCGCCTCGTCCGCCGGGAAGGGTCAGGCGGCCAACGGCTCCGGCGGGGGCGCCCACCACACCGTGGCCCGCGGCGAGACGCTGTCCGGCATCGCCGTGGCCTACCACGTGCCCGGCGGCTGGAAGCGGCTGTACGAGATGAACAAGTCGGTGATCGGCCCGGACCCGAACCGGGTGGCGGCCGGGACCGTGCTCACGCTTCCCCGGGGGTGAACTCCAGGTTACCGAGCGGTTGTTGCTAGGGTCGGCGGCAAGCCCGCCGGCCCGTGGCGACCAACGGCCGGGCGGGGACGCGGCGGGGGGACCGGGACACGCATGCGCATCGCCTTTCTCATCAACAACGCCTACGGTCTCGGCGGCACCATCCGCACCACCTGCACCCTGGCCGGGCAGCTCGCGGCCGAGCACGACGTCCAGGTCGTCTCGGTCTTCCGCGACCGCGACGAGCCTTACTTCGCGTACGATCCGCGGGTCCGCCTGCACCATCTGGCGGACCTGCGGGCGGACAGCCCCGACAACGTCAGGGACGACCCGCGGCGGCGCACGCCCTCGCGGGTCTTCCCGTCCTCCGACCGCCGGCACGCCGAGTACAGCGCGCTCACCGACGAGCTGATCGGCCGCTGGCTCGCCGACCCCGGCGCCGACGTGCTGGTCGGCACCCGCCCCGGCCTCAATGTGCACCTGGCCCGGCAGGCGCCGCAGCGTCTGGTCAGGGTCGCCCAGGAGCACCTGACGCTCGACACCCACTCCACCCGACTGGTGCTGGCGCTGCGCCGCGCCTATCCCGGACTCGACGCGGTGACCACGACCACCGAGGCGGACGCGGCGTCCTACCGCCGCAGGCTCCCCGGCGTGCGCGTCACCGCGGTCCCCAACGGCGTGCCGGCCGCCGAGGTCCCGCCGTCGGACTGCACCGCGCCGGTCGTCGTCGCCGCCGCAGGCTCACCGAGGCCAAGCGGTACGACGATCTGATCCGCGCGTTCCGCACCGTCGCCGCGGCCCGCCCCGACTGGACGCTGCGGCTGTACGGCAGCGGCCCGAAGAAGGCCGAGCTGGCGTCGCTGGTGACCGAACTCGGCCTGGACAAGCAGGTGCGGTTGATGGGCGCGGTCACGCCGCTGGAGCCGGAGTTCGCCAAGGCGTCGGTGCTCGCGGTCACCTCCACCCTGGAGTCCTTCGGGATGACGCTGGCCGAGGCGATGCGCGTCGGGCTCCCCGTGGTCTCCACCGACTGCCCGCACGGGCCCGGCGAGATCGTCGAGCACGGGGTGAACGGCCTGCTGGTGCCGCCGCGCGACACCGCGGCCATCGCCGCCGCGCTGCTGGAGCTGATCGAGGATGACGAGCGCCGCACGGCCATGGGCCGCGCCGCCCTGCGCTCCTCGGCCGCCTACGACCCGCGGCGGATCGCCGAGCGGCACGTCCGGCTCTTCCAGTCCCTGCTGGACGACCGCGCACGGCCCGGCCACCGCGTCCGCGCGGCGCTGCGGGCCGGCCGGGGCCGGGCGCTCGGCGCATTCCTGTCGGCCGCGGACACCGCGGGCGCGGCGCTGCGAAAGGCCGCGCGGATGCGGAGCGCGACCCGGGGCTCCCGCGGGTAAGCCGAGCGATTCCGTACGGAGACTGTGCGGAAGTTGTGAAGAGGACGTCCCGGAAGTGGATGCAGGACGAATTCGCATGTGCGCAGAGTGACCACGGCGGGCGGCGCGGGGGAGGAGCGGGCCCTCGGCGGTTCCCTGGCGGTCCCTGGCGGTCCCCGGCCCTGGCGGTTTCCGGCGGCCCCCGGCCCTGGCGGTCCCCGGTGGTCCGTGACGGTCCCTCGCGGTCGGGCCGCGGTCCCGTGGCCGCCGGCGGCGGTCCCCCGGCGCGATGTCGCCTACCGTGGCCGTATGGCTGCGCGAGCGAACTTCCCCGGCGACAACCCCCGTGACGACCTGGACGCGTATCTCGGCCTCACCCAGGAGGAGGCGGAGCGGCGCGCCCGCGAGCACGGCTGGACGACGGTCCGCAGCCTCCCGCAGGACGCGGTGGTGACACTGGAGTACGTCGTCGGACGGCTCAACCTGGGCGTGGACGGCGGAAAGGTGCGCCGCTGCTGGCTGGGCTAGGAGCCCTTGGGCAGCGGCGCACCCCGCGCATGAGGCCCGGGCCCCGCCCGGGCGGGATCAGCCGGTCAGGCCCCGGCCGCGGACCTGCTGGTGCATCAGCGGTGGCGCGGACCGCGCCGAGCGCTCCGCGGGCGGCCTGCGGCTGCCGGCGGGCGCGAACGGGGCGGTGCGTTCGCCGCGCACGGCGCCGGCGACCGGGCGGCCGGCCACGTGCGGGGAGGGGTGCGGGGGAGCGGGGCTCGCGCCGGCCTGGGCGGCTCCCACCGTCTCGCGGCCCTGGTCGCCCTCCTCGACGACCCTCGGGGTGACCAGCGCGGGCGCCGGAACCGGCGCCACGGCCGCGGCCCGGCGCGACGAGCGCGCCCGCACCCTCGCCCAGGCGGAGACGATCCATGTCTCCGCGCGGGCCATCCACGGCTCGAACCAGGGCAGCGCGAGCAGGATCAGCAGCCCCGCGGCCCAGCCGAGCAGGACGTCGCTCACCCAGTGCGTACCCAGGTAGACGGTGGTCGCGCCGACGCCCAGCGCCAGCAGCGCGCTGATCACCGAGCCCAGCCTGCGGGCCCGCTGCGTGGTGGCCAGATACGCGAGCACACCCCAGGTGACCACGGCGTTCGCGGTGTGCCCGGACGGAAATATATCGCCGCCGGCGAACATCTCCGCCGATCCGACGGTCGTCGCGTAATGCGGTCCGAGCCGTCCCAGGCCGTACTTCACGGCCCCCACGGTGATGTTCAGCAGGAGGAGGGAGGTGCCGAGCACCAGCAGAGGGTGCAGCGTCCGGTGCCGCCAGGAACGCCAGCCGAGCCAGGCGAGGACCATCACGGCGGTGGGCCCGCGCTGACCGAGAACCACGAAATAATCCAGAAATGCGTGGATCTGCGGCCATTGCTTGTACGGACGCCAGAGCATGACCTGCCAGTCAAGCGTCACCAGTTTGGAGGTGGTCAGAACGCCCACGACGATGGCCACGTAGACCGCGAGGGTCAGCACGAACAGCCATACGCGTGTTCGACTCATGCGCGGCAGGGCGCGCGTGGTCGGGCGCTCCGCCGTGCGGTGGAGCCTCTCATCGGTACGCACTCAGTCGACGTTACAGCGTGTGACGGCGCAGATCGCCTGAACGGGCCGCTTTGTAATGACGATGTGATGTGGAGTGCGTCTCACCAACCCATTGGCACCTGCGGTTTGGCGTGAATACGAAGGCTCCATGGAGTTTATGTTCGGGTGTTGATACTCACATCGTCGTCTTCTTATTTATCGCTTATTTCCCTCGACTTTCTTCGCGGTTTCCCTGGCCCGCGGGGAGCCGGCCGCGACGGGACGGCGCGCCCGGCCGCAGTGAGAGGGGCCACGATCCGGCGGTCGCGCCGCCGTACTGCCGTACGCTGTCGCGCAGTCGTTCGTGGAGGTATGCCTATGAGGCGGCCGGTCAGCCGATGGACCGTGCTCACGGTGCTCTGCCTGAGCTTGCTGATCGTCGCGCTGGACGCGACGGTGCTGCACGTGGCGGTCCCCGCGCTCACCGAGGACCTCCGCCCCGGGGACCAGCAACTGCTGTGGATCGTCGACGCGTATCCGCTGGTCGCCGCCTCGCTGCTGATCCTGTTCGGCACCCTCGGCGACCGGATCGGCCGCCGCCGCGTCCTGCTGACGGGCTACGCGCTGTTCGGCGCGGCCTCCGCGCTCGCCGCCTTCGCGCCCGACGCGCACGTGCTGATCGGCGCCCGCGCGCTGCTCGGCGCCGGCGGTGCGATGATCATGCCGGCCACGCTCTCCATCCTGCGCCAGGACTTCCCCGACCGGCGGGAGCGGGCGATGGCGATCGGCCTGTGGAGCGCGGTGGCCGCGGTCGGCGCCGCGGTCGGCCCGGTGCTCGGCGGCTTCCTCGTCGAACACTTCTGGTGGGGCTCGGTCTTCCTGGTCAACCTGCCGCTGATGGCCGTGCTGCTGCCGGCCTGGCCGCTGCTGCCGGAATCCCGCAGCGACGCCGAAGGCCCCTGGGACCTGCCGGGCGCCGCCGCCGCGGCCCTCGGCGTGCTCGGCTGCGTCTTCGGGATCAAGCGGCTGGGCGGCGGCACACCGCCCGCGGCCGGCTCGGTCTGGCTGCCGCTGCTGGCCGGCGCGGCCCTGCTGGTGTTCTTCGTGCGCCGCCAGCGCCGCCGCGCGCACCCGCTGATCGATGTGCGGATGTTCGGCAACGCGGCCTTCTCCGCCGCCGTCGGGTGCATCGTGCTGGCCATGCTGGCGCTGGTCGGCCTGGAGCTGATCGCCGTGCAGTACCTGCAACTGGTGCTCGGCCTGAGCCCCTTGCGGACCGGGCTGCGGCTGCTGCCGCTGACCTTCGCGGCGATGGCGGCGGGCCTGGCCGGCTCCCGGATGCTGCTGCGGCTGGGCCCGCGCCGGATGGTCGCGGCCGGCTTCACGCTCACCGCGCTCGCCGTGCTCGGCCTGACCGCGATGGGCCAGCACGACCGGCCCTGGCTGCTCACCACCGCCTTCGTGCTGCTCGGCTTCGGCCTGGAGACCACGCTGTTCGGCGCGTACGAGACGATGCTCAACGAGACGCCCGCGCACCGGGCGGGCGGCGCGGCGGCGATCGGCGAGACCTCGTACCAACTCGGCGCGGGGATGGGCATAGCGCTGCTCGGCAGTGTGATGAACGCCGCCTATGCGCCGCACGCCACCGGGATCAGCCCCCGCGACTCCGCCGCGGCCGGGCGCTCGCTCGGCGAGGCGTACGACATCGCCGAGCGGCTCGGCGGCGCCCCCGGCAGCGCGCTGCGGCACGCCGCACGTCACTCGTTCGTGCAAGGCATGCATGTGACGCTGCTGGTCAGCGCGGCCCTACTGGTCGGCGGCGCGTGCGCGGCGCTGCGGCTGCCGCGGGTGATGGAGTGCGAGGCGGCCGGCGCGGGAGCCGTGGCCAAGGCCGCGGCGCAGACCGTCCGCCCCGCCTCGGACCCGGCGCGCCACCGGACGGCCACGGTCGCCGTACGCTCTGGACGCGCGGGAGACTGAGCCGTAACGTCGGCGCGAACCGCCGATTATCACCGCTAGTTTTCGGGCCGGAGGTCCGCCCTGCCATGACTGCTGTCTTCGACCCGTACGACCCGCTGGGCCTGGACGACCTGCTCGGCCCCGAGGACCTCGCGATCCGCGACACCGTGCGGCGCTGGGCCCGCGACCGGGTGCTGCCGGAGGTCGCCGGATGGTACGAGTCCGGGCGGCTGCCGGTGATCCGCGAACTCGCCCGCGAGCTGGGCGCGATCGGCGCCCTCGGCATGCCGCTGACCGGCTACGGCTGCGCGGGCGCGAGCGCGGTGCAGTACGGGCTGGCCTGTCTGGAGCTGGAGGCCGCGGACTCCGGCATCCGCTCCCTGGTCTCGGTGCAGGGCTCGCTGGCGATGTACGCCATCCACCGCTACGGCTCCCCGGAGCAGCGCGAGCGGTGGCTGCCGGAGATGGCCAAGGGCGAGGTGATCGGCTGCTTCGGCCTCACCGAGCCCGACCACGGCTCCGACCCGGCCGGCATGCGCACCCGGGCCCGGCGCGACGGTTCCGACTGGGTGCTCGACGGCCGCAAGATGTGGATCACCAACGGGTCGGTCGCGGGCGTGGCGGTGGTCTGGGCGCGGACCGACGACGGTGTGCGCGGCTTCGTCGTGCCGACCGACACCCCCGGTTTCTCCGCGCCGGAGATCCACCACAAGTGGAGCCTGCGCGCCTCGGTCACCAGCGAGCTGGTGCTGGACGGGGTACGGCTGCCCGCCGACGCGGTGCTGCCCGGGGTCAGCGGCCTGCGCGGCCCGCTGAGCTGCCTCAACCACGCCCGCTACGGCATCGTGTGGGGCGCGATGGGTGCCGCGCGCGCCTGCTTCGAGGCGGCGCTGGAGTACGCGAAGGGGCGCGAGCAGTTCGGCCGGCCCATCGGCGGCTTCCAGCTCACCCAGGCCAAACTCGCCGACATGGCGCTCGAACTGCACAAGGGGATCCTGCTCGCCCACCATCTGGGGCGGCGGATGGACGCCGGGAGCCTGCGGCCGGAGCAGGTCAGCTTCGGCAAGCTCAACAATGTGCGCGAGGCGATCGAGATCTGCCGCACGGCCCGCACGATCCTGGGCGCCAACGGGATCTCGCTGGAATACCCCGTGATGCGGCACGCGACCAACCTGGAGTCCGTGCTCACCTACGAGGGCACGGTGGAGATGCACCAACTGGTACTGGGCAAGGCACTCACCGGAATCGACGCGTTCCGGTGAGCGCCTCGGTCAGCTCTGGTTGAAGAAGCGGTCGCCGCCGCGGCGGGCCTCGCCGCTCATCACCGAGTAGTCCGCCGGCGTGAGCAGGAACACCCGGTTGGCCACGCGCTCGATCGAGCCGCGTAGGCCGAAGGTGAGACCGGCCGCGAAGTCGACCACGCGCTTGGCGTCGGCCGGCTCCATGGCGGTGAGGTTGACGATCACCGGCACACCGTCGCGGAACAGCTCACCGATGCCGCGTGCGTCCCGGAAGCCGTCGGGCGTCACCGTGGCGATCCGGCGCCCCTGCTCGTGCGCCGACTCCGTGGCGATCCGGACCCGAGGGTCGGTCACCCACGTGTCGGCACGCTCCGGGCCACCCTCGCCGTAGTCGGCGTACTCCTCGTCGTAGTAACCCTCGCCGCCGTTGTCGTCGACGAGGCCCAGCCAGGCACTCGCCCGTCGAACCGAACCCATGGACGCCTCCTCTCTCACACGCGGTCGTACCGTCCGCAATACCTATGGTCGTCCATGATGTGGATGATGTGCCAAGCGGATTGCCGCCAAGCAGGCGACTTGTGACGGTACTGGCACACACGATAGTGGCGCACCGTCAAGCCGCGGCAGGGGTAAGCACGGTGACGGTCGGATGGGAACGCTCTCCACTTCCGGGTGATTCACAGGGCCGTACGGCCGTACCTTGCCCCGTGTACCCGGCCCGATAACATGACCGCCGGTCAAAAAGCCGAGTTCAACGGGGGAGCGGCTCATGTTCGGGATCATCAGACCGTGCCGGCACCGGATGTCGGAGGGCATGGCGGCCTCCTGGGTCGCCCATCTGTGCGGGCTGTGCCTCGCGCTGCGCGACGGGCACGGGCAGTTCGCGCGGGTCGCGACCAACTACGACGGTCTGATCATCTCCGTGCTGGTCGAGGCGCAGTCCACGGCCACGGCGGACCTACGGCGCACCGCGGGACCCTGCCCGCTGCGGGGCATGCGGACCGCTCCGGTCGCCAAGGGCGAGGGGGCGCGACTGGCCGCGGC
This sequence comes from Actinacidiphila sp. DG2A-62, assembly GCF_035825295.1. Taxonomy (NCBI): domain Bacteria; kingdom Bacillati; phylum Actinomycetota; class Actinomycetes; order Kitasatosporales; family Streptomycetaceae; genus Actinacidiphila; species Actinacidiphila sp. DG2A-62. The sequence continues at coordinate 1,533,891 of NZ_JAYMGI010000002.1, read as the reverse complement.
CGTCTCCCTGGTGCTCGCCTCGGCCAAGGTCCGCGACCACGTGGAGGACGCCGACGGCGCCTTCGCGCGCCGCCCGGTCGCCGCCGCCGCGCGCACGGTCGCCCGCCGCTGGGACCGGGCCGGCGCCCGCACCGGCGGCGACCTCGGCTTCGACACGGCGGTGCTGGTCGACGCGGTCGGCCGGCAGGGCGCGGTCGAGGCCGCCGCCGGGCCCGGGACCCCGGTGCTCGCGGTCACCGAACCCACCGAGACCGCGACCGCCGCGGCCTTCGCGCACACCGCCGTGCTCGCGGGGCGCCCCGGCAACCGGGCCGCGCTGGAAGAGGCCAGGCTCTTCGGCCGGCTCGCCCACCTGCTCGACGCGGTCGAGGACCTCGACGAGGACGCCAGGACCGGCGCCTGGAACCCGCTCACCGCGACCGGCACCGACCTGGCCGAGGCGCGGCGGCTGTGCGACGACGCGCGGCACGGCATCCGGCTGGCGCTGCGCGACGTGGAGTTCGCCGACTCCGCCGCGGGCCGGCTCAGCCACGAACTGCTGGTCCACGAGCTCGCCCGGTCGGTCGACCGGGCCTTCGGCACGACGAGCTGCGGCCACACGGAACACGAGAGCGGGGCCGGGGGCGGCGACCGTGCGCAGGCGGCGGCTGACGCGGCTGACGCGGGTGTGCTCGCGGCAGGCCCCTACGGCGGCAGCCCGTACGGGCCCGGGCCCGGCGGGAGTCCCTACGCGCCGGGGCCGGGGCAGAACCCGTACGCGCCGGGCGACCCCGCAGGTCCCGGCGGCTTCCCGCCGCCGCCCGAGCCGCCGCGCCGGCGCGGCCTGATCGCCGGCTGCCTCGTCTACACAGGCCTGTGCTGCACCTGCCGGGTGTGCTGCACCGAGCACGACGACGCCTGGAGCGGCCGGCGCCGCGAGGCATGGTGCAACAAGTGCGATGACTGCGGGGACTGCTGCGACTGCTGCCAGTGCTGTGACTGCGACTGCTGCGACGGATGTGATTGCTGCGACTGTGGGTGTGACTGCTGAGCATGCGCTGATGCGGTGGTCTGTGGGTGAGCCGGTGGGCCGGTGGGCCGGTGAGCTGTACAGGGGTGCGGGGATGCGCCGGTGGTGGGCGGTGCGCGGACGTGTGAACGGGACGCATGAGCTGAGGGAGGTCCGGCCGGGGCCGGTGTGGCGAGCGCGTTGAGGCGGTCGTGCGGGGGAGGCCGACCGGCGGGGCGGGCGGACGCGGCGTCTGCGGGGCGCGTGCGCCGGGGCCCTGGAGGCCGGTCGGTGGCGATGGCGCCGGCGGTGCGCCGCGATGCGGGCCCGGGGCGGAGTCAGCGCCTGGTCAGCGGTGACAACACGATGCCGACCACACCCGACCGAAGTCGATGTGGCCGCGGATGACCAGCCGACAACTGCGCATGACCTCAGTCCAGCAGCAGCGCCGCCACCCCGTCAACCGCGCCCGGCCTCGCCGTCCACCTGTCGGACACGCTTGACATCCGGCGACACGCTCGGCTTAGCCTCATGTCAAGCCCCTTGCGGGGCGAGCCGCGTTGAGGGACGCGGCGGCTGTGCGGTGAAGGCGGCATCCGTCCTGCCTTCCGTCTCCGCGTGTCCAGCACACGCGTCTGGAGCCCCGCATGCCTGCCGACCCGTCACCTTCCCCCGCGCCGCACCTCGTCTCCGACTCCCCACCCGTCCCCGTCGGGTCGTCCGCGCTGCCCGGGGCGGGCCCTGGCTCGGGTGCCGCGCCGGTGCCCGCGGCCGGGGCGGGCGCCGGGGTCGTCGCGGGGGTACGGGTGCCCGGACCGCGCGGGCCGGTGGCCGGGCGGACGCCGTCCGCAAGGCCGCAGGCCGCCCCGCGCGCCCACCGGCCGACCGGCGCGCTGCACCTCGCAGCACTCATCGACGCACGCGGCCCGCTCGCCGTCGAGCGCTGTGCCGATCTGGTCCGCCTGGCCGAGAGCGGCGGCCTCGACTTCGTCGTCCTGCGGTGCGCCGCCGAGTCCGCCCCCGACGCGCTCGCGCTGCCCACGCGTATCGCTCCGGCCACCGACCGCATAGGCGTCCTCCCGCTGCTCGCCCCGGACCCGGCCGGCGTCGCCCTCGCCGACGCCCTGGCCACCCTCGACCGGCTCTCCGAGGGCCGTGCGGGCTGGGCCGTCGCACTCCCGCCCGTCCCCCGACCCTCCGCGGCACGGGCGCAGGCCCCGTCCGCCACCATCGGCACCGGTACCGACGCCGGGTCGGCCGGCGCGGCGGACGACGCGGTGGCCGCGGTGGTCGACGCCGTGGTGGACGCCTGGGACACCTGCGCGCCGTCGGGGGACGCGCGTGCCGCGCGGCCGCGGCCGGTGATCGCCGTGGACGCCGGGCAGCCGGGACCGGGCCCCGCTCTCGCGGCTCGCCACGCCGACATCGCCTTCGTCCGCGCCGCCCGCCCGGAACAGGCCGCCGAGACCGGCGCGAGTCTGCGCGCACTGGCCGCCCAGGCCGGCCGCGACCCCGACCGGCTGCTGGTCTTCGCCGACCTCGCCATCGACTTCGGCCACGGCGAACTCGGCCACGAGCCCGGCGTCGAGGTCGGCCCGGTCGACGACGGCGCCGGTGGGCTGCTCTTCCGGGGCGGCCCCGTCGACCTCGCCGAACTCGTCGTGCGCTGGCGTGAGGCCGGCGCCGTCGACGGTTTCCTGGTCCGCCCGGTCGAGCCCGGCCGCGACCTGGAGCGCTTCGTCAACGGCACGGTGGCCCTGCTCCAGCACCGCGGCGCCTTCCGCACCTTCCACCCGGGCGGCACCCTGCGCGAACACCTCGGCCTCCACCGTCCGGCGCCGCCCCGAACACCCCCGCCGACGCCGCCGGCCCCCTCCGCACCGTCAGCGCCCCTCGGGCGACCGGCGTCCCGCTCGGGCCCCGCGACATCACCACCCTTCGGGAGCACATCAGGCTCCCCCGACCGGTATGGAAGGCTTGAGCACATGACCACACAAGCACCTGACCTGGCGTTTTCCGACTGGGAGCAGTGGCGTGAGCGGCGCGCCGCGTCCGTCGCCGCTCCGGACGGCCCGCTCGCCCTCACCGCCACCCACTGGCTGGAGGACCTTGAGGACGGCGAGGCGCCGGACCTCCCCGGCCGCTGGCGGGAGGAGAACGGGAACGTCGTGCACGAGACCTCGGACGGCAACCGTGCCGTGCTCCTTCCCGAAGGCGGCCCGCTGCTGCTCGCGGACGGCCGCAAGGTCGCCGCGATCGTCCGCGAGGGCGTGCTCGGGGTGCGTGTCTGGGACGCGCAGTCCCCGGCGAGGAAGGCGTTCGCCGGCATCGACGCCTTCGCCTTCGACGCGCGCTGGGTGGTGCCCGGCGCCTTCCGCGCGTACGACGCTCCGCGCCCGGTGCGACTGCCCAACGCCGACGGCCGCGAGCGCGATCTCGCCCTGGGCGGCGAACTCACCTTCACCGCCGCCGGCGTCGAGCACACCCTGTCCGTCGCCGTCGAGGACGACGGCCGGCTGTGGGCCGTCATCGCCGACGCAACCAGCGGCACGTCCACCTTCCGGTTCCGCTTCCTGTACGTGTCCGCCCCTGCCGCGGACGGCTCGGCGACCGTGGACCTCAACCGCGCCCAACTGCCGCCGTGCGCCTTCGCCGACGCGTTCATCTGCCCTTTCCCTCCTCCCGGGAACACCCTGCCCTACGCCCTCGAAGCGGGGGAGCGCGCCGTTCTCACCAGCTGAGACACCCTCATCTCCGCGCGCCCCGGCGGCTCCCCGGCCGCCGGGGCGCTGCCGTGCGCCGGATATCGGTGTCGGCGGCCCTCTTGTGTGTTGCCTGTGGGGTCTGAATACTCTCCTGCGTACTTGTCAGACGCATGAGGTGTTCTTTAATCGGTGTTGACCTGACAGTACATCGACAAGATCAGGGTCAAGTCCGCCTCCACCCCCACAGGAGGAACGTGTGAAGTCCCGTCGCATCACGATGATCGCGGTCGCGTCCGGCCTGCTCGCCGCCACCGCGTTCGCCCTGCCCGCAGCCTCGGCCGCTCCCACGGCCAAGGTCAGTCCCGACGCCGCCGCCTCCCTCGCCGCCCGTCTGGGCGCGAACGCCACGGCCGGCACCTACTACGACGCGGCCGCCAAGACGTCCGTCGTCAACGTCACCACCCAGGCCGCGGCCGACGCCGTCCGCGCCGCCGGCGCCACCCCGCGCCTGGTCGACCACAGCACCGCCCAGTTGCTGAAGGCGGGCGACGCCACCAAGAGCGCCGACATCGCGGGCACCGCCTGGTCGGTCGACACCAGGACCAACGCCCTCGAAGTGAACATCGACAGCAGGGTCACCGCCGCCCAGCTCGCCAAGCTCCGCCAGGCGACCGCCGGCTACGGCGACGCGGTCCACATCACCCGCGTCTCCGGAACCTTCAGCAAGCTGCTCTCCGGCGGCGACGCGATCTACACCGACAGCTGGCGCTGCTCCGTGGGCTTCAACGTCCGCAGCGGCAGCACCTACTACTTCCTCACCGCAGGCCACTGCACCGAGGGCTACCCGGACTACTACACCAGCTCCAACGCCTACATCGGCCCCACGGTCGGCACGAGCTTCCCCACCAACGACTACGGCATCGTCCGCTACGACTCCTCCGTCGCCCATGACGGGACCGTCGGCAGCCAGGACATCACCAGCGCCGCCAACGCCTACGTCGGCGAGTCGGTCAAGCGCCGCGGCTCGACCACCGGCATCCACAGCGGGACCGTCCAGGCCCTCAACGCCAGCGTCAACTACGGCAACGGCGAGATCGTCAACGGCCTGATCAAGACCAACGTCTGCGCCGAGCCCGGCGACAGCGGCGGCTCCCTGTACGACGGCACCAAGGCCATCGGCCTGACCTCCGGAGGCAGCGGCAACTGCTCCTCCGGCGGCACGACCTACTTCCAGCCCGTGACCGAGGCGCTCAGCGCGTACGGGGTCAGCGTCTACTGACGCGTCCCCGGCGCCCCGGCGCCGGGTCCGCCCCGCTCATGCTGTTCGTCTCGACGTCCCGGTCGCCGTCCCCCACGCGGCGACCGGGGCGTCGCGTCGGGACCGGCGCCGGCGCGTCGACCGGGCGGCTCAGTCGAGCGGGCCGCTCGTCGCCCCCTGGGGGCCGCTCCCGTAGGCCCGGTCCGCGCGCAGCCTGATCACCAGTCGGCGGTCGGCGACCATCGCCGCGCGGTACTCGTCCCAGTCCGGGTGCTCGCCGGCGATCTTCCGGTAGACGTCTATGAGTTCCTCGACGGCCGCGTCATGGGGATCGGCGGCCACCGCCGACAGCTCGGCGTCTCCCTCCGCCACCAGGTAGGAGCGGCCGTCGGACGACCCGACGTAGAAGCTCGCGCGCGGATCGCGGCGCAGGTTCCGCGTCTTCGCGCGGTCGTCCGTCGCCGACACGCGGATGGTCCGCGACTCCTCGTCGTACGTGAACGAGACGTTGGACAACTGCGGCCTGCCGTCTTTCTTCTGCGTGACGAGCACGCCGAGACCGCCCTGCCGCAACAGGTCGAGCAGTGCCTCGGTGGCGGGGTTCCGGCTCATGATCGCTCCCGGTTCGTCTGATACGCGCGGAACGTCCGACGTCATCGATTTCGGCCGATCCATGCGGATTTGGTGACTGCTTGTGTACGGCCCAACGCGCCGCGTCCGCATCGTGTTCCGAACTCCGGTCCGAATCCGTCGGATTCACTCGTCCGGGTGGCCGGCGAGCGGAAAAGTCTCCCGCAGCCGCCAGCGGACCCCGTCGTTGACCACCAGATGGACCCCGGTGACGCTGGTACGCAGCGGCAGCCCGCCGCGGAACTCGCGCTCCAGCGCCTCGTAGACCTCCGGCGGCTGCCCGCCCGCGACCGTCAGATGGGGGACCGGGTCCTCGTACTCGCCCCCGTACGGCGGCGCCTCCGGCCAGCGCGCCTCGACCGCGGCGGTGAGCGCGCGCAGCGGCGCGTCCGGTTCGGGGATCAGCCAGAGCAGGTCGGGGAAGCGGCCGAAGCCGGTGAAGGCCAGTGTGAACGGCTCCCGCGCGGCGAACAGCGTCCGCAGTTCGGCCGTCACCGCGTCGTCGATCCGGTCCGCGGGGAGGAACGGGTAGAGCACCGTGACGTGCGCGGGCACCCCGGCGCCGGCCGAGGGGTCGTATCTCCGCCGGGCGCCGCCCACCAGCGGGTCCGCCTCGGGGACGGTGACCAGCAGCGCGGTGGTGCCCCGGAGCCCGGGCTGCTCCGCGCCCTGCCCGGCCGCCGGTCCCGCCGCCGGTCCCGCCGCCGGTCCGGCCCGGTCCCCGGCCGCGTCCCGCTCCTTCGCCCCATCGCTCATGTCCTGCATCGTGCCAGTCCGCCGAGTCCGACCGTCAAGTCGGTTTCCCCGCCCGGAAGATGGCCGGGAGCGGCGTGATCCGGCCGCTTCCCGGTCGGCGTCCGGCCGGCGTGATGAACCGAACACATGCTTGTCCGACTCGCTGACCTGGGGCGACTGGGCTAAGCTAATCGAACGAAGGTACGAAAGGCGTATCGGACGGATGGCCGAAAAGGGATGGAGGAGTGGAGGTGCGGCATGGCGGGCTTCGCCCATCTGCATGTCGCGTCCGGTTACTCCGAGCGATACGGCGCCGCACACCCCGAGCAGCTCGTCCAGCGGGCGGCCGAGCGCGGCATGACGACCCTCGCGCTGACCGACCGGGACACCGTGACCGGAACGGTGCGCTTCGCGCGGGAGTGCGAGCGCAGCGGGGTGCGGCCGGTGTTCGGGATCGACCTCGCGGTGGAGGCGCTCGTCCCGCCCCCGGCGGACAGGCGCAGGCGCACCCCCGCGCGCGGCGGCGCCCACGTGGTCGAACCGCCGCTGCGCTGCACGCTGCTCGCCCGGGACCCGGAGGGCTGGGCCCGGCTGTGCCGGATCACCTCCGCCGCCCACGAGGGGACCGCGGGCGGCGCCGCGCCCGTGGTCGCGTCCTGGCAGACACTGCGCGAGCACGGCGGCTCCGGGCTGACCGTGCTGCTCGGACCGCTGTCGGAGCCGGTGCGGGCGCTGGCCGCGGGCCGGGAGGACGTCGCGGTGCGGCTGCTGCGCCCATGGTGGGAGGTCTTCGGCGAGGGACTGCGGCTGGAGGCGGTGGTCCACGGCAGGCCCGGCGCCGCGCCGGGATCGCTGCGGCTCGCCGCCCGCACCCTGGCGCTCGCCGACCGCACCCGTACCACCGCGGTGCTGACCAACGCCGTCCGCTACGCCGACCCCGACCAGCACCGCCTGGCCGATGTGCTGGACGCCGCGCGGCTGCTGCGACCGATCGACCGGCGACGGCTGGACGGCGGGCAGCGCTGGCTGAAGGGGGAGCGGGAGATGGCCCGGATCGCCCAGGCGGTCACCGAGCACGCCGGGACCGGTCCGCGCCGGGCCGGCCGGCTGCTCGCGGACACCGCCGCCACCGCGGACGGCTGCCGTCTCGACCCGGGAACCGGCCTGGGCCTGGGGTCCCGGCACTTCCCCGAGCCCGAGGCCGTCGGTGCGCCTCCCGGGCCCGGCGGCGCACGGCAGCTGCTGCGGGAGCGGTCGCTGGCCGGCCTGGCCCGGCGCGGCCTGGACCGCGACGTGCGGGCACGCGAACGCCTGGACCAGGAGCTGTCCGTCATCGCCGGACTCGGCTACGACTCGTACTTCCTCGCCGTCGGCCAGGCCGTGGCCGACATCCGTGAGCTGGGGATCCGGGTCGCGGCCCGCGGCTCCAGCGCGGGCTCGATGGTCTGCCACGCACTGGGCATCGCCACCGCCAACCCGCTGGAGCATCGCCTGCTGTTCGAGCGCTTCCTGAGCAGCCGCCGCGAGAACCTGCCCGACATCGACATCGACGTGGAGTCGGCGCGGCGCCTGGAGGCGTACGACGCGATCTTCCGCCGCTTCGGCCGCGAGCGGGTCGCGGTCACCGCGATGCCCGAGACGTACCGGGCCCGCAGGGCGCTGCGGGACACCGGCCTCGCCCTGGGGATCCCCCCGGCCGAGGTGGACCGGATCGCGAAGAGCTTCCCGCATCTGCGGGCCTGCGACATCACCGGCGCGCTCGCCGAACTGCCCGAGCTGCGGAAGCTGGCCGCGCAGGCCGACCGGTACGGGCCGCTGTGGGAGCTGGCCGAAGGACTCGACTCCCTGGTGCACGGCATGGCCATGCACCCCTGCGGTGTGATCATCAGCGACGCGACGCTGCTGGACCGGCTGCCGGTGCAGCCCACCCCCCAGGGCGACTACCCGATGGCGATGGCGGCCAAGGAGGAGGTCGAGGCGCTCGGCAACATCAAGCTGGACGTCCTGGCCGTGCGGATGCAGTCGGCGATGGCCCACGCCGTCGCCGAGATCGAGCGGGTCACCGGGAACCGCGTCGACCTGGACGACGCCCGGCAGGTGCCCCTGGACGACGTGTTCGCCTTCAAGCTCATCCAGGAGAGTCAGACGATCGGGATGTTCCAGCTCGAGTCGCCCGGCCAGCAGGACCTGCTCTCCCGGCTGCAGCCGCGGGACGTGCAGGACGTCATCGCCGACATCAGCCTCTTCCGCCCCGGCCCGGTCCAGGGCGGCATGCCCGAGCGGTACATCGCCGCCCGGCACGGCGGCGACCCCCACTACGCCCACCCGGACCTGGAGCCGGTGCTGCGCGACACCTACGGGGTGACCATCTGGCACGAGCAGATCATCGAGACGCTGGAGGTCATGACCGGCTGCGATCCGGCGTACGCCGAGATCGTCCGGCGGGCGCTGGGGAACCGGGAGGAGCTGCCCCGGATCAAGAAGTGGTTCCACCACGAGACGGCCGCCCGCGGCTACACCCCCGAGGTGCGCGACCAGGTGTGGGCCACCGTCGAGGCGTTCGGCGCGTACGGGTTCTGCCGGGCGCACGCGGTCGCCTTCGCGGTGCCCGCGCTGCAGTCGGCCTGGCTCAAGGCGCACCACCCCGCCTTCCTGGTGGCGGGGCTGCTGGAGCACGACCCCGGCATGTGGCCCAAGCGCGTCATCGTCTCCGACGCCCGCCGGCGCGGCGTCCCGGTGCTGCCGGTCGACGTCAACCGCTCCCACGCGGAACACGTGGTGGAACGGGTCGGGGACGACCGGTGGGGCGTCCGGCTCGCGTTGTCCGGGGTGCACGGGATCAGCGAGGACGAGTGCGCGCGGATCGCCGCGGGCCGTCCCTATGGGTCGCTGTCGGACTTCTGGCAGCGCGCGCGGCCGAGCCGGCCGGTCGCCGAGCGCCTCGCCGGGATCGGCGCCCTGGGATGCCTGCACGACGGCCGCCTGACCCGGCGCGACCTGCTGCTCCAGATCGCCGAGCTGCACCGGCAGTCCCGGGTGCGTACCGCGGGCGCCGGCCAGTTGCCCCTCGACGCCGGTGCGATCGGCGGCTCCGAGCCCAGCGGACTGCCGGAGACGACCGGCCGGGAGGCCCTGGGCGCCGAACTCGCCACGCTCGGCATCGACGTCTCCCGGCACCTGATGGACTACCACCACCGGCTGCTGCGGGAGGTCGGCGCGACCGACGCCGCCCACCTGGCCGACCTGCCGGCCGGACGGCAGGTCCTGGTCGCCGGGGCGCGCGCCTCCACCCAGACCCCGCCGATCGCCAGCGGCAAGCGGATCATCTTCGTCACCCTGGAGGACGGCTCCGGGCTGGTGGACCTCGCCTTCTTCGAGGACTCCCACGAGTCCTGCGCCTACACCGTCTTCCACTCCGGCCTGCTGCTGGTGCGCGGAACGGTGCAGGTCCGCGGCACCCGGCGCACCGTCGTCGGTACCATGGCCTGGGACCTGGAGCAGATCGCCGCGACCCGCCGCGACAACGGCCCCCAGGCGGCCCTCGAACTGCTCGGCGCGCCCGGCCCGCAGCCCACCCCCGCCCAGCCCCGGCGCACGCTGCCCAACGGCACCACCGGCGCTCGCCTGCACCCCTACGCCGATCTCCAGCCCGCCGGCACCCGTGCCGCCGACCTGAAGAAGCTGGGCCACCGCAGCCCGGGGAGCGCGGGATGAGCGGGCAGCCGCGGCACATCGCCCATCTGCACCTGCACGGCGTGCGGGACGAGGCGCAGTACGCGGAGGTGCTGGACCTGATGGCCGGCCTCACCCCGCACGTCCAGGCCTTCCCGCCCGACGCCGTCCAGCTCGACCTGACGTCCTGCCTGCGGTACTTCGACCGCGACCCGCAGGACATGGTGCACATGGCGGCGTTCCGGCTCATGGGCCTGTACGGCATCAAGGTCAGCGCCGGCCTGGCGGGCAACCGCATGCTGGCCGCCATGGCCGCGGCCGTCTCGGAGCCGGGCGCCACCACACAGGTCGGCCGCGACCAGGAGGGTGTCGACGCCTGGCTGCGGCCGCGACCGCTGATCGCGCTGCCGGGCGTCGGCCGCAGGACCGCCGAGACCCTCGGCGAATACGGCCTGCACACCGTCGGCCAGGTCGCCGACCTCCCGCCGGCGACCCTCCAGCGCATCCTCGGCGCCGGGCCCGCCCGGCTGCTGGCGGAGCGGGCCCGCGGCCGCGACCCGCGGCCGGTCGTCCCGCAGACACCCCCGGCACATCTGTCCGCGGACCACTTCTTCGAACGGGACTGCCTGGACCCGGCGGAGCAGCACCGGGCGGTCCTGGCACTCGCCGAGCGCCTGGGGGCGCGGCTGCGCACCGAGGTCCAGGCGGCCGGGCGACTCACCCTCACCGTGCGCTGCGCCGACCGCAGTTCGGTCGCCCGCGCCTGCGCCCTCCCCGAGGCCACCGGCCACTCGCCCGCGCTGGCCGCCGCCGCCCTGGGGCTGCTGGCGCGGCTGGGGCTGCAACGCGCGCGCGTACGCGTCCTCACGCTGCGAGCGGAGGGTCTCCTGCCGGCCGAGGACGCCCACCGCCAGCTCAGCATGGACCCGGGCGAGGACCGTGCCCGCGCGGCCGAGGCCGCCGCCGACCGGGCCCGCGGACGGTTCGGCTCCGATGCCGTGTACCCGGCCACCCTGGCGCCGTTCGTACGGCCGCAGGACTCTTAGGCCACCTCGCCGGCCGTCTCCCGGGTCTGCTCCCGCCGTGACACCTTCCCGCTTCCCGCCGGTGCCACCTGGGGAGCGATTTTTTTACCCGCCCGTAACTAGCCACCCGCTTCTTACTCGTGCGTAACTTGTCATGAGCCCGGCATGAGTGATCCGGATCACAGGGCGTGTGGACGTACGGCTTCCGGCCGCCTTCGGGCTGCCCCGGCCCCACTGACTCTCATGACCTGCGAGGAGATCACATGAAGCTGCCCTGGAGACGACTCCTGGCCGCGTTCTCCCTGGCGACCGCCATGGCGATCGTCCCCACCGCGGCCGCGTCGGCGTCCTCGCCGGCGTCCTCGGCGCCGACCAGCGGGTGGAACGACTTCACCTGCCGTCCCTCCGCCCAGCACCCCCGCCCCGTCGTCCTGGTGCACGGCACCTTCGCCAACGGGACCGACAACTGGCTGGTCTTCGCGCCCTACCTGGAGGCGCGCGGATACTGCGTCTTCTCCTTCGACTACGGGATGCTGCCCGGCGAGAACCTGATCGGCGGGCTGGGCCCGATCGCCGGCTCCGCGCAGCAGCTCTCGGACTTCACCGACCGTGTGCTCGCCGCCACGCACGCCGCCAAGGTGGACATCGTCGGCCACTCGCAGGGCGGCATGATGCCGCGCTACTACCTGAAGTACCTCGGCGGCGCGGCCAAGGTGAACGCGCTGGTCGGCCTCGCACCGGACAACCACGGCACGACGCTGGACGGACTGACCGCCCTGCTCCCGTACTTCCCCGGCGCGTCCGACTTCCTCGACTCCAGCCTCCCGGGACTCGCCGACCAGGTGGCCGGATCGGCCTTCCAGAAGACCCTCAACGCGGGCGGCGACACCGTGCCCGGGGTCCACTACACGGTGATCTCGACCGTCTACGACGAGGTCGTCACCCCGTACACGACCCAGGCGCTGTCCGGCCCGGACGTGCACAACGTGGTGCTGCAGGACCTCTGCCCGCTCGACGTCTCCGAGCACGTCACGATCGGGCTGACCGACCGGATCGCCTTCCACGAGGCCGCGAACGCGCTCGACCCGGCGCACGCGACCCCCACCACCTGCCTGTCGGCGTTCAGTTAGGCCGGAAGAGCAGGCAATCGGAGAATCCGGAATCCGGAAGAACCGGGAAGTCGGCAAGCCGACCAACCAGCAGATCGGTACGCCGACCGGCTGCGGCTGCGGCTGCGGGGCACGGTTCCGGTTCGCGGTTCCGTTGCGGGACGAGCCGGCGCCGGCGGCCCGCGCCCGCCGCGCGGCGACTGTCAGTGGCGGGTGGCAGGCTCGTCCCATGACCACCGAGGACCACCTGTTCTGGGACGCCGCCGCCGAGCACTTCGACGACGAGCCCGACCACGGCCTGCGCGACCCGGACGTACGGGCCGCGTGGGCCGCGCGGCTGCGGTCCTGGCTGCCCGCCGCGCCTGCGGACGTGCTCGACCTCGGCTGCGGCACCGGCAGTCTCGCGCTGCTCGCGGCCGAGGACGGCCACCGGGTCACCGCGCTGGACCGGTCGGGCGAGATGGTCGCGCGGGCCCGCGCGAAGCTGGCGGGCACCGCCGCCCGGGTGCTGGTCGGCGACGCTGCGTACCCGCCCGTCGCGCCGGGCGGGTACGACGCGGTGCTCGTCCGCCACGTCCTGTGGGCGCTCCCCGACCCCGCCGCGGTGCTGCGCCGCTGGGCCGGCCTGCTGAGGCCGGGCGGCCGGCTGGTCCTGGTCGAGGGGCGCTGGGGGGCCGAGCCTGCCACGGGCCTGGCCGCGGCGGAACTGGCCGCACTGGCCGGGCCGCTGGGCGGGCAGGTCCGGATCGAACAGCTCGGCCACGCGGCCGAACTGTGGGGCCGCGAGGTCGACGACGAGCGCTACGCGGCGGTGGTCCTCCCGGCCGAGCGGCGCAGGCACGCCGAGATCGTCGACGTCCACCTGATCCTGGTGCGCGAGGGACGGGTGCTGCTGGCCCGGCGCGCCGGCACCGGCTACGCGGACGGCCTGCTGCACGCGCCGTCCGGCCACGTGGAGGACGGCGAGGACGTGCGGTCCGCCGTGATCCGCGAGACCCGCGAGGAGATCGGCCTCGACCTCGCCCCCGACGACCTGGAGGCGGTCCTGGTCATGCAGCACCGCGCGCCCGACGCGAGCGCCAGGACCGGCTGGTTCTTCCTGGCCCGGCAGAGCCGGGACGCCCCCGAGCCCGTCAACGCCGAGCCGCACAAGTGCTCGGAGATCGGCTGGTACCCACTGGACGCACTGCCGGACGACATGGTCGCGTACTGCAGGGCCGGCCTCGACGCCTACCGCGCGGGACACCGCTTCCTGCTGCACCTGCACGAGCGGGGCGACTCCATCGCCCACGATCCGCAAGGACCCGGTCGGGCGGTGCCGCTGGCGCCTCCCGCTGTGCCAAGATCCGGGGCATGAGCCTGAAGGTCACCATCGATCCGGCCGCCGCCACCGCCCCCTACGAGCAGCTCCGCGGCCAGATCGCGCAGGAGGCGCGCGCGGGCCGGCTGCCGGTCAACTACAAGCTGCCCACCGTGCGCGGCCTCGCCGAGGAACTGGGCCTGGCGGCCAACACGGTGGCCAAGGCGTACCGGGCGCTGGAGGAGGACGGGGTGATCGAGACCCGTGGCCGGCACGGCACGTACATCGCCGCGGGCGACGCGAGCGCCCGCGAGGTGGCCGCCGCCGCGACCGCCTACGTGGAGCGGACCCGCCGCCTGGGACTGGACCGCGACGCCGCCCGCGCCGCCGTGGACGAGGCACTGCGGGCGGCCTACGGCGACGCCTAGCAGCACGGGAGCCGCGGGAGCCGCCAGAGGTACGGAGGCGCAGGGGTACTAGAGGTAGAGGCCGTCCTGCGCGCGGGTGGACGAGGCGGTTCCGGCGGCGGACGCGCCGCGCCGCAGCGCGTACAGTTCGGCGAGGGTCGCGCCGTCGCGGCCGATGCCCTCCGACGTGCCGAGCCAGGCGACGGACTCCTCACGAGTGAGCGGGCCCACCTCGATCCTGGCCAGGCAGCGGCCGGGACGGACCACGGCGGGGTGCAGCCGCTCCAAGTCCTCGTTGGTGGTGATGCCGACCAGGACGTTGCGCCCCTGGCCGAGCAGACCGTCGGTGAGGTTGAGCAGCCGCGACAGCGCCTGCCCGGTCTCGTGCTTGGCCTGACCGCGGATCAGCTCGTCGCAGTCCTCCAGGAGGAGCAGCCGCCAGCGCCCGCCGGCCTCGTCGTCCTCCCCGATGGCGATGTCCATCAGGTAGCCGACGTCGTTGAACAGCCGCTCGGGGTCCAGCACGCAGTCCACCTGGCACCAGTCGCGCCAGGAACGGGCCAGCGTGCGCAGCGCCGAGGTCTTGCCGGTACCGGGCGGTCCGTGCAGAAGCAGCAGCCTGCCCGTGACGTCGTCGGCGGTCAGCTTCATCACGTCGTCCAGCGCCGCGGCGACCGGCGCGGTGTAGTTGCCCCGCAGCTCCTCCCACGCGGCCGCGGAGATCTGCCGCGTGGTGCGGTGCGGGCCGCGGCGCGGCGAGACGTACCAGAAGCCCATGCTCACGCTCTCTGGCTGCGGCTCCGGCTCGTCCTCGGCATCGTCCACCGCGGACTTCAGCACCCGCTCGGCGAGTTCGTCGGATACCGCGGCCACCGTGACGTCCGCGCCCCGGTTCCACCGGGAGACCAGCATGCTCCAGCCGTCGCCCTCGGCGAGGATCGCGCTGCGGTCCTTGTCCCGCGCCTGGCGCAGCACGCTCGCGCCCGGCGGCAGCAGCGTCAGCCCCGCCTTGACGCTGTCCAGTGACGCGCCCCGCGCGAACGGATGCTCCCCGGAGGTGAACCGGCCGAGGAAGAGCGCGTCGATGACGTCGGACGGCGAGTCGCTGTCGTCGAGGCGGACATGGACCGGAAGGACCATGTGAGGTTCCGTCATGGGCCTCCTCGGGCCTTCGGATGCGGCGGGCATACGGCCATGATCCGGCACCGAGGGGCATTCGCCCACTGTTTTTCGTGCGGGCGTTACCCAGGTCAGGTCGGGTGAAATCCGGCCGAACGGGTTGATTCAAGCGGTCGAGCGATGGATAACTACTCTGTGTAATCACCGGACATTGCGGTGGATCGCCCAACCAGTCGCCAGAAAGCACCTTCTGACGGCCGCTCATGCAAGGAACCCCCATGAGAACACCACGAACCCCGAGATCCGCGGCCGCGCTGATCCTCGGATCGCTGCTCGCCGTGCTCAGCCTCCTCGCCGCCGCGCCGGCCCGGTCCGCCTCGCCGCAGGCCGGTGGAGCGCGCGCCGCCGGCCCTCGCTACGTCGCGCTCGGAGACTCCTACTCGGCCGGCGTCGGGGCCGGGGAGTACGACCCGGCCAGCGGGTCCTGCCGGCGCAGCGCCCACGCCTACCCCGCACTGTGGGCCGCCGCCCACGCGCCGGCCGCCTTCGCCTTCACCGCGTGCTCCGGGGCGCGGACGGAGGACGTGGTGGCGAAGCAACTCGGCCCGCTGAACGCCTCCACCGCGCTGGTCAGCATCTCCATCGGTGGCAACGACGCCGGATTCTCCGACGTCATGACGACATGTGTCCTCTCCTTCCAGTCGACGTGCCTGAAGCGGGTGGCGCAGGCGCGCGACTACGTCGAGGACACGTTGCCCGAGCTCCTCGACCGCACCTACGACGCGATCCGGACCAAGGCTCCGCACGCACACGTGGTGGTCCTCGGCTACCCGCGCCTGTACGAGATCCCGGGGAACTGCCTGCTGGGCCTGAGCGAGACCTCGCGCCAGGCGATCGACACCACGGCGGACGACCTGGACACGGTCGTCGCCAAGCGCGCCGCCGACCACGGATTCACCTTCGCCGACGTCCGGAAGGCGTTCTCCGGGCACGAACTGTGCTCCGCCGCGCCGTGGCTGCACGCGGTCACCCTGCCGCCGGAGGACTCCTACCACCCCACTGCCGAGGGGCAGTCGAAGGGCTATCTGCCGGTGTTCGGGGCAGCCGCCTGACCGGACCGGGAAGAGGCGTCAGGGCGCCGACGACAAGCCGCTTTGTCGCCAACGGCCTTGAGGAAAAGGGGAATCGGGCTCGCAGAGCAACCTGGGATGCGCACGTGACGCGGCGGGGCGATAGGGTTAACCTGCCCGAGGCGGGTGCCCTCGTAAGGGTGGGGAGTGTCATGGAACAGATAGCGATGCCGAGCAGGCCGAGAGTGCCTGCCATCAACTGCGGTTCGAGTGCGACCAGCGCGCGCCTCGACCGGCACCTGTCGGTGCTGGCGGGTCCCGCTGTGCCGCACCGCGAGGCCGAGGAGGCGACCGTGCTCATGCGGGAGCTGACCTCGCGTGACACCGTGCACACCAGGACCAACCGGGGCGCTCGCGTCTCGCTCTTCGCCCCATTGCGGAGGCTGCGTCGGTCCCTGTTCGGCAACCACGGCTGACCTCCGGCAGGGCGCCGCTCGCCCTCGCCGGCAGTCACACCCAGGTCCGCACGCCCGGCCGGCTGGGGCCCCCAGCCCCGCGACGTCCCGCGCCCCCGCCCGCCCGCACTCGACGCGGCCGTCACTCCCCAGCGGCCCGAGCCGAAGCGGACGGCACGCAGGACGCGCCTCCGCGCGCACGTCACAGCAGGGCGAACTGCCCGTCGGGGCCTTCCTCGTGGTGTTCGAGCACCGAGGCGGGCCGTCGCCTCGCGACGGGCACCGGCAGGATTCCAGCGGCGCACAGGTCGGTCGCGCCCGGTGTCGCCCCGGACGCCGCGGCGGCGGAGAGCCGCTCGCCGAACGCGTCCAGGTCGGGGCGAAGCGCGGCCAGCAGCGTCAGCAGGCTGATCAGCTCCAGCAGTTCCGATGTCACGGCGCGCGTCCAAGTCGGCGGGCACAGCGCCTCCAGAGATCCGTCCGCGGGCGCCGGGACCCGTTGCCCGTACCAGTCCTCCAGCACTCGCACCCCGCCCGCCGTGACGTCCCAGGCGGCGGAGGAGACCGGTGACACCTGGCCGGTCCCGATCCGCAGGCACTGCTCGTCCGGGTCGAACTCCGGCCCCTCCGGTGGAGGCACGGCCGGAAGCGGCGCTCGCACATAGGGGCGGCTGCCGCCGGGCAGGCGCAGCCGGGCGGAGTCCCGGCCGGCCGCGGGGTCGGCGAAGCGCGCGCCGCGCGTGTGCAGCCACACCGACCGTGCGCCCAAGTCGACGCCCGCACGCCAGATGTCGACGTCCTTCGGCAGAGGCACGGTCGTGCCCGCGGGGTCGGGCCGGGCCGCCGCCGCGATCCATGCCAGCACCTCGTACGCCGTGACCGTAAGGCCCAGCCGGGCGGCGAGCCAGTCGGTCAGGCCGGGCGCGAGATTGGGCTCCCGGCCGCCGGGCTGCCGGAACAGCGGGCGTATCAGGGACGGCTTCCCCCCTTGCGAGTGTCCGTCGGGCAGCAGCGCGCTGAAGGCGAGGGCCGGCTCGTCCGGTTCGGCCTGCGGCGCCCGCTCGATCGCGAACACCTGCGTGTCGTCGGCGACCCGCCACAGCTCGGGCCGGGCGGCGTCGATCAGGCGGTGGTCGGGGATCAGCCACTGCTGGTCGTACGCGCCGTGCCGGACCCGCACCGGCTCGGGACAGGGACCCTGCTCGCGGGCCAGCGCGGTGGTGGGGGTCCGGTGTCCGGGAAGCTGGGCGACGGCGGTGTACGGGCCGCGGGCGCGTGTGGGGTGCAGCAGCGCGGCACGCTCGGCGTCGTCGTCCGCTGCGGTGAGGCGGGCCCAACGCGCCTTCAGACAGGCGGGCTCCGGGGCCATCGGCCACCGGCGGCCGAGCCGCAGCGGACGCACGGACCAGGGCATCAGATCCTGCAGCAGGGGCGCGTCGTCGCTCACCGCACGCATGCTACTGAGCACCCTCAGGGCGCCTCCATGGTCACCGTGAAGGAAAACCGGTCGCCGCGGTAGTGGATGCGCACCACGTCGACCGCGCGTCCGGTGTCGTCGTACGTCACACCGGTGTAGTGCAGGATCGGGCTGAGCAGCGGGACCTGGAGAAGGGCCGCGGTCTCCGGGGAGGCGAGCCGCGCCTCCACGGTGTCGGTGATCCTGCTGATCCGCACTCCCAAGGCGTCCCGCAGCACTTTCGTCATCGGCCAGCGTTCCAGGTCCGCCAGGTCGATCCGGTCGGCCAGTTCGGGGCGGACGAAGTTCTCCGCCCAGTCGGTGGGCTCACCCGAGTCGTCGCACCGCAGCCGGCGGAAGGCCGTCGCCTCGGTCAGGTCCGTCAGGTGTTCGGCGACCTCGGGCGGCAGCGGGGCGGGGCCGTGCCGCAGCACGGTCGTCCTGCCGCCGGACTGCTGCGCGACGATCGCGTCCACCGAGCCCAGCAGCTTGACCGGCGCCCCGCGGCGGGCCGCCGCCTCTATGAAGGTGCCGCGCCGGCGGTGGCGGGATATCAGCCCTTCGTCCTCCAGTTCCTTCAACGCCTGGCGCATGGTGAGCACGCTGACGCCGTAGTGGTCGGCGAGATCCTCCTCGGTGGGCAGCCGCAGGGGAGCGTCGGGACGGCGGCCCAGTATCGAGGCGCGCAGCGACTGGGACACCTGGTACCACAGCGGCAGCCTGCGGTTCAGGACCAGTGAGTCGGGGGCGAAGGCGTTCACGGCCGGAAGTTTCTCGCGAGACCTTCCCACACCGCGTCGTACCCCTGCTGCCGGTGGCCGGCGGACAGCGCCAGTTCCGTCGGCACCACCGGCCAGCGCGTCTCGAACATGAACGCCAGCCCGTCGTCGATCTTCTGCGGGACCAGTTCGGCGCTGCTCGCCCTGTCGTAGGTGGCGCGGTCCGGGCCGTGCGCCGACATCATGTTGTGCAGCGAGGCGCCGCCGGGGACGAAGCCCTCGGCCTTGGCGTCGTAGGCGCCCTCGACCAGGCCCATGAACTCCGACATCACATTGCGGTGGAAGTACGGCGGGCGGAAGGTGTCCTCGCCGACCAGCCAGCGCGGTGCGAACACCACGAAGTCGGCGCCCGCGAGACCGGGGGTGTCCGAGGGCGAGGTGAGCACGGTGAAGATCGACGGGTCCGGGTGGTCGTAGCTGATCGACCCGATCACATTGAAGCGGTGCAGGTCGTAGACGTACGGGACGTGGTTGCCGTGCCAGGCGACCACGTCGAGCGGCGAGTGGTCGTACTCGGCCGCCCACAGATTGCCGCCGAACTTGTTGACCACCTCCGTCGGCTCCTCGCGGTCCTCGTAGGCGGCGACCGGTGCCAGGAAGTCCCGCGCGTTGGCCAGGCCGTTGGCGCCGATGGGGCCCAACTCGGGGAGCTGGAAGGGCTGACCGTAGTTCTCGCAGACATATCCGCGGGCGGCCTCCTCCAGCAGCTCCACCCGGAAGCGCACGCCGCGGGGGATCAGCGCCACATGGCCGGGATCGGCGCGCAGGACGCCCAGCTCGGTCCTGACCAGCAAGGCTCCCTGCTGGGGGACGATCAGAAACTCGCCGTCCGAGGAGGAGAAGACCCGGCGGTTCATCGAGCGGTTGGCGGCGTACCAGTGGATGCCGATGCCCTCGCGGCGCAGCACGTCGCCGTTCCCGCCCACGGTGACCAGGCCCTGCACGAAGTCGGTGGGAGCCTCGGGGACCGGCAGCGGGCCCCAGCGCAGCCGGTTGGGGTCCGGCTGCACGTCGAGGAACGGGGCACTGCGCAGTGAGCCGTTGTCGACGCGGTGGAAGGGCGGGTGGGCGGCCGAGGGCCTGATCCGGTAGAGCCAGCTGCGGCGGTTGCGGGCGCGCGGCTCGGTGAACGCCGTCCCGCTCAACTGCTCGGCGTAGAGCCCCAGCGGGGCGCGCTGCGGTGCGTTCCGCCCCAGGGGCAGCGCGCCGGGGACGGCCTCGCTGCTGTGCTGGTTGCCGAAGCCCGAGGAGTACGCGAGCTGCTTGCCGTCTCCGATCCGGTCCGCCGTGGCCTCGGCGCCGGCGGCCCGGGCCGTCCCCGCGCCGCGCGCCGTGTCGGTGGTGCTGTCCGAGCCGTCCATGATCCGTTCCCCGTCCTGCCGCCGTCCTTATTCCTATGCTGAAGCACAGGAATAAGGACGGCAACCCCCTCGCCTCCGGCCTGTGGAAAACTCCCCCTTGGCTAGGGAGGACGCATGGCGGAACCGCGTGGCGCCGAGAGCGGCGGCACCCTGCGCCGTGCCCCGGTGCAGCGGCGGAGCACCGAACGGCTGACCCGCATCCTGGACGCCTGCGCCCGGGAACTGGACGAGGTGGGCTACGAGCGGCTGAGCACCCGCGCGGTCGCGGCCCGGGCCGGCGTCCCCATCGGCTCGGTCTACCGCTTCTTCTCCGACAAGCGGGCCATGACCGACGCGCTCGCGCACCGCAATCTCGACGACTTCCTCGCACGCGCCGCGGCGCGGCTGACCGAACCCGGCACCGGCACGGACTGGCGGGGCGCGGTCGACGTGCTGGTCGACGAGTACACCGCGATGAAGCGCACCGCGCCGGGCTTCGCGCTGGTGGACTTCGGCGTCCCCGGCGAGACCAACGAGGACCTCGCCGACCGCCTCCCCGCGCTGCTCGGCGACCGGCTCGCCACCGACCCGGCCGATCCGCGGCTGCGCCTCGCGCTGGTCGTCGCCGTCGAGACAGCCGACGCCGCGCTGCAACTGGCCTTCAGAACCGGGCCGTCCGGTGATCCGCGGGTCATCGAGGAGACCAAGATCCTGTTGCGGGCCTACCTCGAAACGGTCCTCGGCTGACGCGCGGGACCGCTGCCCCGGGCCCGCGGGGCCGGGCGCGGAAAGGCCTGTGGATAACTCCGATCACGGTCGGTGACGACGGGGTAATGTCGTGTTCGTCACCGGCCCGAACGAGCCGGGGAACGTGCCCCGCGCCCACCGGCGCGACGTCCGTGGGGAGTCCACGATGACCCGTACAGCACTGCGCATCTGCCCGCTCTGCGAAGCGACCTGCGGCCTCGAGCTGACCATCGGCGACGGGCGGGTGACCCACGCCCGCGGCGATGGGGCGGACGTCTTCAGCGCGGGGTTCATCTGCCCCAAGGGCGCCTCCTTCGGCGCACTCGACAACGATCCCGACCGGCTGCGCGGGCCGTTGGTGCGCAAGGACGGACAACTGGTCGAGACAGGGTGGGCGGAGGCGTTCGCCGCGGTCGCCGAAGGAATGGGCGCCGTCGTCGGCGCGCACGGCGGCGAGGCGGTCGGCGTCTTCCTCGGCAACCCCAACGTGCACACCGTGGCCGGCGGCCTCTACCCGGGGCAGTTGATCGCCGCCCTTCGCACCCGCGCCGTGTTCACCGCCAGCACGCTGGACCAGATGCCCAAGCACGTGTCGTCCGGCCTGCTGTTCGGCGACCCCAACGCCATCCCTGTGCCCGACCTCGACCGCACCGACCACCTCGTGCTGATCGGCGCCAACCCGCTGGTGTCCAACGGCAGCCTGGCCACCGCCGCCGACTTCCCCGGCAAGCTCAAGGCGCTGCGCAGGCGTGGCGGCAGGCTCGTCGTCATCGACCCCCACCGCACCAGGACCGCGCGCGTCGCCGACCGCCACATCGCGCCGCGCCCGGGCACCGACGCCGCGCTGCTGCTCGCGATGGTCAACGTGCTCTTCGCCGAAGGGCTCGCCGACCCCGGCGCCCTGGCCCCGCATCTCAGCGGCGTCGACCGGGTACGGGGACTGGCCGCGGACTTCACGCCCGACCGGGTCGCCGGGTACTGCGACGTGCCGGCCGCGGAGATCCGCACCCTGGCCCGGGAGTTGGCGGCGGCCCCGCGCGCCGTCGTGTACGGGCGGCTGGGCAGCACCGCGGTGGAGTTCGGCACGCTGGCGAGCTGGCTGGTCGACGTGCTCAACGCGCTGACGGGCAACCTCGACCGGCCGGGCGGCGCCATGTTCCCGCTCGCGGCCACGGCCCGCAGGCCCCGGCCGCCCCGGCCCGGCAAGGGGTTCGCCACCGGGCGCTGGCACAGCCGGGTCTCCGGGCGTCCCGAGGTCAAGGGCGAACTGCCGGCGGGCGTCCTGGCCGAGGAGATCGACACCCCCGGCGACGGCAGGCTGCGGGCCTTGGTGGTGGTCGCCGGCAACCCCGTGCTGTCCGCGCCGGACGGCCGGCGTCTCGACCGGGCGCTGTCCGGACTCGACTTCATGGTCAGCGTCGACCCGTACCTCAACGAGACGGCACGGCACGCCCACGTCGTGCTGCCACCGCCCCCGCCGTCGCGCAGCGCGCACTTCGACTTCGCGTTCAGCACCCTCGCGGTCCGCAACACCGTCCGCTACAGCCCGCCCGCGGTGCCGCTGGAGGACGGCACCCCGGACGAGCCGGAGATCATGGCCCGGCTGATCCTCGCCGTGCTGGGACAGGGCGGCCCGCAGGCCGACCCCGCCGTGGTGGACGCCCAGGCCGTACGGCGCAGGCTCGACCGGGAGACCGCGGACCCGGACTCGCCGGTGCACGGCCGGGACCCGGGGGAGCTGGCCGACGCGCTCACCGGCCGCACCGGTTACGAGCGACGGCTGGACCTGATGTTGCGGCTCGGCCCCTACGGAGACGGATTCGGCGCCGACCCCGAAGGGCTCACCCTGGCACGGCTGGCGCAGCACCCGCACGGCATCGACCTGGGACCCCTGCGCCCGCGGATACCGGAGGTGCTGCGGACGGCGTCGGGCGCCGTGGAGCTGGCGCCCGAGCCGGTCGTCGCGGACGTGCCCCGGCTCCGGGCCGCCGTCGACGCCGGCGAGCGGCAGCCCGGGCTGGTGCTGATCGGTCGGCGGCACCTGCGGTCCAACAACAGTTGGATGCACAACGTCCCCGCGCTGGTCGGCGGCAGCAACCGCTGCACCGTGCAGATCCATCCCGACGACGCCGCGCGGCTCGGTCTCGCCGACGGCTCCCTCGCGCGGATCAAGGGCGACGGCGGTGAGATCACCGTGCCGGTCGAGGTGACCGACGCGCTGCGGGCCGGGGTGGTGTCGGTCCCGCACGGCTGGGGCCACGACCGGGACGGCACCCGCCTCGCCACCGCGGCCCTGGAACCGGGGGTGAACGTGAACGACCTGCTCGACGGGACCCGCATGGACCCGCTGTCGGGCACGGCGGTGCTCAACGGGTTCCCCGTCCGGCTGGAGCCCGCGCCGAAACCGCCACGGACGACGGCTCGGATACCCGTGCCGGCGGACGGTGCGGCAGGAGCCGGGGGCACAGGAGGCGCGGGGAGCAGCGCCGAAGGATGAGCAGGGAGGGCCTGGCGGCAGAAAACTAACGGCGCTAGTTTAGGTTCGGCGGACACGCGTGGACGGCCTGGGAGGCGGCAGCGATGGCGGACGGCGGCAAGCAGCAGGAGCCCGAGCAGAGCGGGCGGGTGCACCAGGGGCGCGACGCGGTGTTCATCGGCGGCGAGTGGCGGCCCGCCGTCGGCGCGGAGCGCGTCGACGTGCTCGATCCGGCGACCGAACAGGTCATCGGGCACGTCCCGGCCGCCGGCGCGCAGGACGTGGACGCGGCGGTCCGGGCCGCACGCGAGGCGCTGCCCGCCTGGTCCGCCACGGCTCCCGGCCGGCGGGCGGCGGTGCTCGCCGCGGCGCGCGACCTGATGGCGGCGCGGCGCGCGGACATAGCGGCGACGGT
Organism: Actinacidiphila sp. DG2A-62; assembly: GCF_035825295.1. Taxonomy (NCBI): domain Bacteria; kingdom Bacillati; phylum Actinomycetota; class Actinomycetes; order Kitasatosporales; family Streptomycetaceae; genus Actinacidiphila; species Actinacidiphila sp. DG2A-62. The sequence goes on along the minus strand of NZ_JAYMGI010000002.1, from coordinate 1,510,205 downwards.
CGCGGGGGAGCTGGGCGCGCCGCTGCCGTTCGCGACCGCCGTGCACACCGACATGCCGACCGCGGTGATGGGCACCTTCGCCGATCTGGCCGCGGAGCACCCGTTCGAGGAGACGGTGGGCACCTCGCGGGTGTTCCAGGAGCCGGTCGGCGTGGTGGGCGCGATCACCCCGTGGAACTACCCGCTGCACCAGATCGTCGCCAAGGTCGCGCCGGCCCTCGCCGCGGGCTGCACCGTGGTGCTCAAACCGGCCGAGGACACGCCGCTGGTGGCCCAGCTGTTCGCCGGGATTCTCGCCGAGGCGGGGCTGCCCGCGGGGGTGTTCAACCTGGTCACCGGGTTCGGGCCGGTCGCGGGGCAGGCGCTCGTCGAGCACCCGGGGGTGGACATGGTGTCGTTCACCGGGTCGACCGCGGTCGGGCGCGCGATCGGCGCGGCGGCGGGCGGCGCGGTCAAGCGGGTCGCGCTGGAGCTGGGCGGCAAGTCGGCGAACGTGATCCTTCCCGGTGCGGACCTGGCCCGTGCGGTCAACGTCGGGGTGGCCAACGTGTTCGCCAACTCGGGCCAGACCTGCAGCGCCTGGACGCGGATGCTGGTGGACGCCGAGCGCTACGAGGAGGCGGTGGAGCTGGCCGCGGCAGCCGCGGCCAAGTACCGGCCGGGCGAGCGGCTGGGCCCGGTGGTCAACGCCAAGCAGCGTGAGCGGGTGCGCGGCTATATCCGCAAGGGGGTGGAGGAGGGCGCCCGGATCGTCGCCGGAGGCCCCGAGGCCCCGGAGGCGCTGCCCACCGGGTACTACGTCCAGGGCACCGTGCTCGCCGACGTGGCGCCGGAGTCGACGGTCGCGCAGGAGGAGATCTTCGGCCCGGTGCTGGCGCTGATCCGCTACCAGGACGAGGAGGACGCGCTGCGCATCGCCAACGGCACGGTCTACGGGCTGGCCGGCGCGGTGTGGGGACCGGACGACGAGACGGCGGTCGCCTTCGCGCGGCGCATGGACACCGGCCAGGTGGACATCAACGGGGGGAGGTTCAACGTGCGCGCGCCGTTCGGGGGCTACAAGCAGTCCGGGGTCGGCCGGGAGCTGGGGGCGCACGGGCTCGCGGAGTACCTCCAGACCAAGTCGCTCCAGTTCTGACGCCCCGCTCGCGCCACTCCTCCAGCCCGCTCCCGCTCCCGCTTCCGGGCCCGCGCCTGCCTCAGCCCGGCCCGCTCGCCCGTTCGTCCCGTTGCCCCGCTCAGCCCGCCCCGCACCACCCGACGCCGCCAGGAGAGACCGTGGTCCGCGCAGCCGTACTGCCCGCCGTCGACGCACCGTTGACCGTCGCCGAGATCGACCTTCCCGAGCCCGGCCCGGGGCAGGTGCGGGTCCGGCTCGCCGCCGCGGGGGTGTGCCACTCGGACCTGTCGCTGTCCAACGGCACACTGCGCCAGCCCGTCCCGGCGGTGCTCGGCCATGAGGGGGCCGGCACGGTCGTGTCGGTGGGCCAGGGGGTCGGGCATGTGGCGCCCGGCGACCGGGTGGTCCTCAACTGGGCCCCCGCGTGCGGCGCGTGCCACTACTGCGGCCTCGGCGAGCCGTGGCTGTGCGCCGACGCCGGGAAGGCGGCGGCCGCGCCCTACGCCACGTTGGCCGCGGACGGCGCCGAGTTGTATCCGGGGCTGGGCACGGCGGTGTTCGCCGAGGAGACGGTCGTCGCGGCCGGCGCGGTGCTCCCGCTGCCCGACGGCATCCCGCTCACCGACGCCGCGCTGCTGGGCTGCGCGGTGCTCACCGGGTACGGCGCGGTGCACCACTCGGCGGCGGTGCGCGCGGGGGAGTCCGTGGCGGTGTTCGGCGTCGGGGGAGTGGGCCTGGCGGTGCTGCAGTCCGCCCGGATCGCCGGCGCCGACCGGATCGTCGCGGTGGACGTCGCGCCGGGCAAGGAGGAGTTGGCGCGGGCGGCGGGCGCCACCGACTTCGTGACCGCGCAGTCGGACGGCAAGGACACCGCCCGCCAGATCCGCGCGCTGACCGGGGGACACGGCACGGACGTGGCCATCGAGTGCGTGGGCCGCGCCGACACCATCAGGACCGCGTGGTCGGCCACCCGGCGCGGCGGCCGAACGACCGTGGTGGGCATCGGCGGCCAGGACCAGGACGTCACCTTCTCCGCGCTGGAACTCTTCTACTTCGGCCGCACGTTGTCGGGGTGCGTGTACGGCAACTGCGACCCTTCCAAGGACCTCCCCGTCCTCGCCGGCCACGTGCAGGCGGGCCGCCTCGACCTGTCCGCCATGGTCACCGACCGGATCGGCCTCGACGCCATCCCGGCCGCGTTCCAGGCCATGACGGCGGGGCGGGGCGGCCGCGCGCTGGTCGTCTTCTGAACCCCGCTTGCCGACAGCCGTGCTCGGGGCCGCGTCGCCTGGGCTGCGGAGGGCCGACGGGTTCACCGAGGTCGGCTGCCCGGGGATTCTCGGTCGTCCGACGGCTCGATCTCCCCCGCGAAGACGATCACCTGGTCGATGAGGCTCCGCCGCAGATGGACGACGTCCGTTCCCGCAAGGCGGGGGCCTCCGTCCGGCGTGGTGAAGACCCACTGGTACCGGGCCCACTCGTCGGGCATGTCCACCGCCGAGCAGCGCACCATCGTGCCGGTCCCCGCCGGGTGGCGCCGGATGTCCAGCACGAACCGCTCGACCGCCGCGATCCCTTCGCTGCGGCCCAGCGGTCCCCAGAAGACCACGTCCGAGGTCAAAGCCTGGGAGAGCAGGGCAGTCACATAGCTGTCGTGCGAGGCATTGAATGCGGAGATGAACGTGTCGATCGCGGAGCGTGCCGTCTCTTCCTGCATGCCTCAGTCATACCAGCCGCTGCCCGCGCACCCGCCCCGCGAGCCGGCTTCCGATCACCGCGGACCGTCCGTCGCGGTACTACTCCACCATCGCCAGCCACTTCCGGTGTGCTCCGCCGAAGGGGCCGGAGCCCGCGGCGACGGCTTCCAACAGCCCTCGCGCGGACTGCTCCGCCGACGCGATCACCTCCGGCGGGTAGCCGTAGCGGACCTGGTGCTCGGCGAACTCGTCCTCGTCGACGAGCACCGTGTGCCCGGTGCCGCGCCGACGCAGCACGTCGAGGTCGAGGTCGACCATGGTGACGGTGTCGGCCGTGGGCCAGCGGGGCGGGGTGGTGATGTCGCAGTAGATCTCGGTGCGTCGCGGGGGCGCGTTGAAGGTGGCCGTCCACCAGGTGTCGCCGCGTGGGAAGAGGATGACGTGCGCGTCGGGGACAGGGTGCGCAGCGTAGAGGCCCTTGAACATCATGCTGTCGGCGGGAAGTCCGAGCCACACGCCGTGCTCGTCCTCGCCGAGTCGGCGCATCCGCAGGTTCCAGTGCAGCGAGCCGTCGTACTTGAGGTAGTCGACCTGGACGAAGCCGTCGACACCACCCCGCCGGTCCGATGATGTGTTCGCCGTCGTCGCCATGGACGTCATCCTGGCAGCGTCCGGCACACACGCGCTCCCGGATTCCCCGCCTCCGTTCACCGCCCGCGCCGCGCGCCACGTCTCCGCGCCGCGCGCCACACTCGGGCACCGCATGCTGCCCCCCGCGAGCCGCGCTCGCCCGCGCCGCGCGCCCCTCACGCCTCGCCGCGCCGCCCCGCGCCGCCTCCCGTTTCCGCGAGCGCGCGGAACTGCAGGTCGAGGCCGTCCACCAGTGCGCGCAGCCCGGTCTCGAAGGCCGTGCTGTCCACCCGCTCCTGGTGGCGCACCAGCAGATGCGCCTGGCCGAGGTGCGGGTAGTCCGCCGGGTCGTACGCCTGCGCGTCGTCGACGAAGCCGCGCGCGAAGGAGCCGAGCGCCGAGCCGGCGACGAAGTACCGCATCAGCGCGCCGATCCTGGTCGCCTGGGCCGGCGGCCAGCCCGCGTCGACCATGCCGCCGAAGACCGCGTCGGCCATCCGCAGCCCGGCCGGGCGCAGTCCCGGCCCGGTGGCCAGGAACGGCACGAAGTGCGGATGGTCGGCGAGGGCGGCGCGATAGGACCGGCCCCAGCGCAGCAGCGCGGCCCGCCAGTCGGTGCCGTCGCCGAACATCGACAGGTCGACTTTCTCGATCACCGTGTCGGCCGCGGCGTCGAGGATCGCCTCCTTGGTGGCGAAGTGGTTGTACAGCGAGGGCCCGCTGACCCCGAGGACCGCGGCGAGCCGCCGGGTGGACAGGGCCGCGAGCCCGTCCTCGTCGATCAGGCCGAGCGCCGCGGACACGATGCGGTCGCGGCTGAGCAGGGGCTTGCGGGGACGGGCCATGCGGCACATAGTAGGGGCTGCGCGCAAAAACTAGCGCTGGTAGTTGAGATGGCGACGGCCTGTGTCGGCCGGGACGGCGGGCGTCGACCGCAGGGAGCGCAAGAGGAAGGGTCCGGGTGGCTCAGTGAACCTCGAACTGTCCGAGGAGCAGGCCGCGGTCAAGGCGCTGGCCAGGGACTTCGTCGCACGCGACGTGGCGCCGCACGCGGTGGCCTGGGACCGCGCGGAGAGCGTCGACCGCGGCATCGTCAAGAAGCTCGGCGACATCGGCTTCCTCGGGCTGACCATCCCCGAGGAGTACGGCGGCTCGGGCGGCGACCATCTCGCGTACTGCCTGGTCACCGAGGAACTGGGGCGCGGCGACTCCTCGGTCCGCGGCATCGTCTCGGTCTCGCTCGGACTCGTCGCCAAGTCGATCGCGCAATGGGGCGACGAGGCGCAGAAGCGGCAGTGGCTGCCCCGGCTGACCGCGGGCGAGGCGCTCGGCTGTTTCGGCCTGACCGAGCCCGGCACCGGCTCCGATGCCGCGAACCTCACCACCCGCGCCGTCCGCGAGGGCGACGGCTATGTGATCTCCGGCAGCAAGATGTTCATCACCAACGGCACCTGGGCCGACGTCATGCTGGTCTTCGCCCGCACCGGCGGCGAGGGGCACCGCGGCGTCAGCGCGTTCCTCGTGCCGACCGACGCGCCCGGCGTGATCCGCCGCGAGGTCCACGGCAAGCTGGGGCTGCGCGGCCAGGCCACCGCCGAGATTGTGCTCGGCGGCGTGAGGGTGCCGGCCGCCGCGATGCTCGGCCCCGAGGGCAAGGGCTTCTCGGTGGCGATGTCGGCGCTGGCCAAGGGACGGATGTCGGTCGCGGCCGGCTGCGTCGGCATCGCCCAGGCGTGTCTGGACGCGGCCGTGTCGTACGCGGGGGAGCGCGAGCAGTTCGGCGCGCCGATCGCCGGCCGCCAGCTGGTGCAGGAGCTGCTCGCCGACATCGCGGTCGACGTCGACGCCGCGCGCATGCTCACCTGGCGGGTCGCGGACCTCGTCGACCGCGGGCTGCCCTTCGCCACCGAGTCCTCCGTCGCCAAGCTCTACGCCAGCGAGGCGGCGGTGCGCTGCGCCAACAACGCGCTCCAGGTCTTCGGCGGCTACGGGTACATCGACGAGTTCCCGGTCGGCAAGCTGCTGCGCGACGCCCGGGTGATGACGTTGTACGAAGGCACCAGCCAGATACACAAGCTGCTCATCGGTCGGGCGCTGACGGGCGTGTCGGCGTTCTGACCGCCCCGTCGCGACCCAAACCCGTCCCGTCCCGTCCCGGCCCCGTCGCGGCCCGCCCCGCCCCGCCCCGCGCACCCGCCGCCCAGGCACCCGTCCCCGCGACGTGACATAAGCTACCGCTCGGTATCTAAGCGCTTGCTCACCTTCCAGGTAGGGTGTGATCCTGTCGACGGACCCCTGGAAGGAGCGAGCGATGACTGCGGAGGCGGCAACCGGCGAGGCGTGGGGCGACATCACCCCCGACGCCGCCAGGCGGCTGGTGGTCGCCGCGGTCCAGGCGTTCGCCGAGCGCGGCTACCACGCCACCACCACCCGCGACATCGCCGGCCGGGCCGGGATGAGCCCGGCCGCGCTCTACATCCACTACAAGACCAAGGAAGAGCTGCTCTACCAGATCAGCAAGGTCGGGCACCGGCTCTCCCTGGACATGCTGGCGGGTGCGCGCGACGCCGAGGGCGGGCCCACCGAGCGGCTGGCCGTCGCGGTGCGCGCCTTCGTCCGCTGGCACGCCGAGCACCACACCACCGGCCGGGTCGTGCAGTACGAACTCGGCGCGCTCGCACCCGAGCACTATGCCGAGATCGTCGCGCTGCGCCGCCAGTCCGAGGACGCGATCCGCGCGATCATCAAGGAAGGCGTCACCGCGGGCGAGTTCGACGTGCCCGACGTCTCCGGTACGACGCTGGCCGTGCTCTCGCTCTGCATCGACGTGGCGCGCTGGTTCAACCCCGAGGGTCGCAGGACGCCCGACGAGGTCGGCGCGCTCTACGCCGACCTCGTGCTGCGCATGGTCCGCACCCAGCAGGAGCCCGCCCAGGGCTAGCGTCGGCCCAGGGCTAGCGTCGGCCTGGGACCGCCGCCGGCTCGCAACTGCCGCCGCCCCAGGACCACCGCCTGCCGGGGCCCGCCCGTGACACCGTCGGCTCAGAGGTAGAAGCGGGCCACCGTCTCCGCCACGCACACCGGCTTCTCGCCGCCTTCGCGTTCGATCGTCACCCGGGTGACCAGCTGCACGCCGCCGCCCGCCTCGCTCACCTCCGCGATCACCGCGGTCGCGCGCAGCCGCGAGCCCACCGGGACCGTGGAGGGGAAGCGCACCTTGTTGACGCCGTAGTTGACGCCCATCGTGACGCCCTCGACGTGGAAGAGCTGCGGCGTCAGCGACGGGATGAGCGACAGGGTGAGGTAGCCGTGCGCGATCGTCGTGCCGAACGGTCCCTTCGCCGCGCGCTCCGGGTCGACGTGGATCCACTGGTGGTCGCCGGTGGCCTCGGCGAACAGGTCGACGCGCTTCTGGTCGATCTCAACCCAGTCGGTCCAGCCGAGCTGCTCGCCCACGGCGGAGCGCAGTTCGTCGAGCGAGGCGAAGACGCGGGGCTGCTGCGGCATGGGATGGGCCTCCGGTTGATTTGACCAAGCGCTTGCTCAGCAGCATGGTCAGCCGGGCCCCGCGTGTCAACGTCCCCCGCCCTGCACCCGCGCTCACCGCCCCGGACCGGCGCTCACCGCCCGGGACCGGCGCTCACCCCCGGTGGGCGCCCCCGCTCCCGGCCGGCCCGGCCCCCGCCCTCTCCCGCGTCGATTGCGCCGCGCCCCGCGATCCGGCAGCATGCGCGCCCATGAGCCTGCGCCACCACGAGATCGCCGAAGCCCGGCACCGCGTCATGAACCCGATCACCGAGGAGAAGCTGCGGCTGCTCGGCGAGATCTGCCGCCCCCGCGCGGGCGACCGCCATCTGGACCTGGCCTGCGGTAAAGGGGAGATGCTCGCGAGCTGGGCCGCGCGCTACGGCAGCGGCGGCCTCGGGGTGGACGTCAGCGAGGTGTTCCTGACCGCGGCCAGGGCGCGCGCCGCCGAGCTGGGCGTGGCCGACCGGGTCGCCTTCGTGCGCGGCGACGCCGGTGCGTACGAGGCCGAACCGCGGGCGTACGACATCGTGTCGTGCCTCGGCGCGACCTGGATCGGGCAGGGCCTGGCCGGCACCATCGACCTGCTGCGCCCCGCGCTGCGCCCGGGCGGGCTGATGCTGATCGGCGAGCCCTACTGGAACGAGCCCGCGCCCGAGGAGGCATTGGAGGCGCTGGGCATGGAGCCCGACGACCACACCTCGCTGGCCGGCACGCTGGACCGGTTCGAGGCGGCCGGCATGGAACTCGTGGAGATGGTGCTCGCCGACGGCGACAGCTGGGACCGCTACGCCGCCGCGCAGTGGCTCACCGTCTCCGACTGGCTGCGCGACCACCCCGGGCACCCGGACGCGGCGGACATGCGCGAGTTCGCCGACCACGCCCGCCGCACCCACCTGACGTACACCCGGCGCTATCTCGGCTGGGGCGTGTTCGTGCTGCGGGCCGCCTGAGCCGCCGACGGGCCGTCGTCGCGCCCGCGCGCGGCCCCCGCCCGGCCCTCACCAAAAGTTGACGTATGTTCATCTTCCGGCTCTGCCGTACCGGCGGTAACCTCCGCGCACCGGCACCCGGAAGGAGCAGACATGCCGCTGCGGACTCCCCCACGACCGACCGGCACGCGCACCAGACCTCTCAGCAGGCGCAGCAGACCGTTCAGAGGTGCGTTCCAGAGGTTCCACCGGCTCGGCCGCCTGCGCACGGCCACCGCCGCCGCGCTGCTCGCGCTCGGCGCGACGCTGATCGCACCCCTGCCGATGGCCGCGCACGCCGCCGACCCCACGGTCGACTACTGCGGCGGGCAGTGCGCGGACATCCTCCCGCCCGGCGAGAACGGCAACGCCACCCTCGCCGACATCCTGGCGAACAAGGTGTTCGGCACCCGCCCCGCGCACACCATGGACCAGCTCGGCCCCTACTCCTCGCTGGCCGACGGCTACCCCGGCCTGACCGACGCGAGCATCATGAACTTCTTCAACTCCTCCTTTTTCGGCGTCCCTTCCGACCAGGTGGCCTCGACGACGAGCCCGCGCTCCGACGTCACGATCACCCGGGACAAGAAGACCGGCATCCCCCACATCAAGGGCACCACCCGCTCGGGCACCGAGTTCGGGGCCGGATACGCAGCGGCGCAGGACCGGTTGTGGCTGATGGACCTCTTCCGCCACGTCGGACGCGGCGAGTTGTCGTCGTTCGCCGGCGGTGCGGCGGCCAACCGCGGTCTGGAGCAGGAGTTCTGGCGGCAGGCCCCGTACACCGAGGACGACCTCCAGTCGCAGATCGACTGGCTCTCCCAGCAGGGCGGCGCCCGCGGACAGCAGGCGCTCGCCGACGCGCAGTCCTACATCGACGGCATCAACGCGTACATCACCGCGGCCAAGAACGGCCGTTACTTCCCCGGCGAGTACGTGCTGACCGGGCACGTCGACGCGATCACCAACGCGGGCACCATCGAGCCCTTCAAGCTCACCGACCTGATCGCGCTCGCCTCGGTGATCGGCGCGCTGTTCGGCACCGGCGGCGGGGGAGAGGTGCAGTCCGCGCTGTCGCTGGCGGCGGCGCAGCAGAAGTACGGCGTCGACAAGGGCACCCAGGTCTGGGAGTCCTTCCGCGAACGCGACGACCCCGAGGCCGTGTCCACCGTGCACGACGGCCACAGCTTCCCGTACGCGGGCAAGCCCGCCAGTGCTCAGGGCGAGGCGCTGCCCGACCCGGGCTCGGTGGTGCCCGAGCCGCTGGTCTACGACGCGACCGGCGGCGCCACCCAGTCCACCACCAAGAGCCCCGGCGTGCTGCCGTCCAACCTGTTCTCCTCGCCGCGCAAGGGCATGTCCAACGCGCTGGTGGTCAGCGGCGCGCACACCGCCAGCGGCCACCCGGTCGCCGTCTTCGGCCCGCAGACCGGCTACTTCGCCCCGCAGCTGCTGATGCTCCAGGAACTGCAGGGCCCCGGCATCAGCGCGCGCGGCGCCTCCTTCGCGGGCCTGGGCATGTACGTCGAGCTGGGCCGCGGCCAGGACTACGCGTGGAGCGCCACCTCGGCCTCCCAGGACGTCACCGACACCTACGCGGTCGAGCTGTGCCAGGACGCCACGCACTACGTTTTCCACGGCAGTTGCGTGCCGATGGAGAAGCTGGAGCGGACCAACTCCTGGCAGCCCACCACCGCCGACTCCACGCCGGCCGCTCGTACCGGATGCAGGTGTGGCGCACCGCCTACGGCCCGGTCGAGTACCGCGCCACGATCGGCGGGAAGGCGGTCGCGTACACGCAGCTGCGCAGCTCCTACCGGCACGAGGCCGACTCGATCCTGGGCTTCCAGGAGCTGAACGACCCGGCGTTCGTGCACGACGCGGCGTCCTTCCAGCAGGCCGCGCAGAACATCAACTACACGTTCAACTGGTTCTACGCCGACTCCCGGCAGACCGCCTACTACAACAGCGGCACCAACCCGGTGCGCGCCACCGGCGTCGACGCCTCCTTCCCGGTGTGGGCGCAGGCCGCCTACGACTGGCGCGGCTGGGACCCGACGTACAACACCGCGGACTACACCCCGCCGTCGCAGCACCCGCAGTCCATCGACCAGGACTACTACGTCAGTTGGAACAACAAGCAGGCCCCCGGCTACACCGCGGCCGGCTTCGGCGACGGCTCGGTGCACCGCGCCGACCTGCTGAACGACCGGGTGAAGGCGCTGGTCCAGCAGGGCGGCGTGACCCGTTCCGCGCTGGCCAAGGCGATGGAGGACGCGGCGCTGACCGACCTGCGCGGCGAGGACCTGCTGCCCGAACTGCTGCAGATCATCGGCACCGCACCGGTCACCGACTCCCAGGAGGCCACCGCCGTCCAGCAGTTGACGGCCTGGAGCCAGGCGGGGGCCAAGCGGCACGAGACGTCGCCCGGCTCCCACGCGTACGCGAACGCGGACGCGATCCGGGTGATGGACGCGTGGTGGCCGCTGCTGATCCAGGGCGAGTTCGAGCCCGGCCTCGGCAGCGACCTCTACACCGCGCTGGAAGCGAACCTGACCGTCGACGAGTCGCCCTCGGCCGGCCACGGCCCGACCGGCTCGCACGCCGGCAGCTCCTTCCAGTACGGCTGGTGGTCCTACGCGGACAAGGACCTGCGCAAGGTGCTGGGGCAGCCGGTGCAGGGCGCGCTCGCGCAGACGTACTGCGGCGGCGGCCAGCTGGCGGCCTGCCGCGACGTGCTGCTGTCCACGCTGAAGCAGGCCGCCGCGGTCCCGGCGAGCACCGTCTACCCCGGTGACGACGGCGGCTGCTCGGCCGGCGACCAGTGGTGCGCCGACTCGATCGTCCAGCGCCCGCTGGGCGGTGTCACCGACGACCGGATCAGCTGGCAGAACCGTCCGACCTTCCAGCAGGTCGTGGAGTTCCCCTCGCACCGCTGAGGGCGACGCGGGGGCCGGGCGCACGCGCGCCCGGCCCCCGCGGCCGTCCGGGGGACGCGGGCGACCGCGCCCGGCGAACGCTCTTCCCGTCGCGTGACCGACCGCTTAGTATGCGAGCGGAGGTCGCGCCGTCCCTCGGGCGCCGCGGCCGGGAGGATCGCCGAGTCGAAGGAGACACGCCGTGGCCGTGGAAGCGCTGCGCGACGCCCGGGTGGTCGTCACGGGAGCCGGCGGGGGCATCGGGGCGGCGCTCGCCCGCGCGTTCGCCGCCGAGGGCGCCCGGGTCGCGGTCAACGACCTCGACGCGGACGCCGCCCGCAGGACCGCCGACGGGATCGGCGCCACCGTCGTGCCCGGCGACGCCTCGACCGTCGTACCCGCCGCCCGCACCGCGCTCGGCGGCCGGATCGACGTCTTCTGCGCCAACGCCGGAGTCGGCACCGGGGGCGGCCCCGAGGCCGACGACGCGGCCTGGGAACTGGCCTGGGACGTCAACGTCATGGCCCACGTCCGGGCCGCCCGCGCGCTGCTGCCCGAGTGGCTGGAGCGCGGCGAGGGCCGCTTCGTGTCCACCGTCTCGGCCGCCGGGCTGCTGACCATGATCGGCGCGGCGCCGTACTCGGTGACCAAGCACGGCGCGCTGGCCTTCGCCGAGTGGCTGTCGCTGACCTACCGGCACCGCGGCGTGCGCGTCCACGCGGTCTGCCCGCAGGGCGTGCGCACCGCGATGCTCGACTCCACAGGACCGGCCGGCGACCTGGTGCTCAGGCCCACCGCGATCGAGCCGGAGGACGTCGCCCGCGCGGTCCTCGACGGCATCGCCGCCGAGCGCTTCCTGATCCTGCCGCACCCGGAGGTGGCCGGTTACTACGCGGCGCGCGCCGCCGAGCCCGAACGCTGGCTCGGCGGCATGAACAAGCTGCAGCGCGGCTACGAGGCGCTCCAGGCGCAGACCGCCCACGCTCAAGCCGCCCCCGCCGCTTCCGCTCCCGCCCAGGACCGCTCCACGGAAGGGCCCGCATGACCGCCTACGCCGACCGCCCCTGGCTCAAGCACTTCACCCCCGAGCAGCGGCAGGACACCGCCTACCCGCCGTCCGTGCTGCACGCCTTCCTCGCGCATGCCGAGCGCGCCCCCGGCCACCCCGCGCTGCGCTACTTCGACGGCGTCCTCGGCTACGGCGACCTGGACGCGCTGTCCGACGGCCTGGCCCGGCACCTGCGCGCGGGCGGCTTTTCACCCGGCGACCGGCTCGCGGTCATGCTGCAGAACACGCCGCAGTTCGCCGTCGCCGTCCTCGCCGCGTGGAAGGCGGGCGGCGCGGTGGTCCCGGTCAACCCGATGTACAAGGAACAGGAGCTGGCGTACGTCCTCGCCGACTCCGGCGCCGCGGGCGTCGTCTGCTCCGAGCGCGCCTGGGACGCCTACGTGCGCCGCGCGGCGGCCGGCGCCGGCGTCGCGATCGCGCTGACCGCCAGCGAGTACGACCTGCAGACCCGCGACGACGCCCGTGTGCTGAGCGGCGGGCGGCTGCCCGCGGACGACGCCGAGGACCTGCTCGCCGCCGCCCGCGCCGCCGCCGGCCCCGCCCCGACGTGCCGCTGCCGGCCGCCGCCGACACCGCGCTGGTCAGCTACACCTCCGGCACCAGCGGCCACCCCAAGGGCGCGCTCAACACCCACGGCAACATCTCCTTCAACGCCCACCGCCAGGTGCGCGTCCAGGGCTTCGACGACGACGCGGTGTACTTCGCGCTCGCGCCGCTGTTCCACATCACCGGCATGGTCTGCCAGCTCGCCGCGGCGCTGGCCGGCGGCCACACGGTGGCGCTGGCGTACCGCTTCGAGCCGGGCGTGGTCCTGGACGCCTTCCGCGAGCACCGGCCGGTGTACACCGTCGGCCCGTCCACCGCGTTCATGGCGCTGCTGGCCCGGCCGGACGCGACCGCCGCGGACTTCGCGTCGTTCCGGCTGATCTCCTCCGGCGGCGCGCCGCTGCCGCCGGCGGTGGTCGAGGCGTTCCGCGAGCGCAGCGGCGGGCTGTACCTGGCCAACGGCTACGGTCTCACCGAGTGCACCGCGCCCTGCGCGAGCGTCCCGCCCGGCCGGGAGGCGCCGGTCGACCCCGCCTCGGGGACGCTCGCGGTCGGCGTGCCCGGCCCCGGCACGATGGTCAGGATCCTGGACGACGCGGGCGCCGAGGTGCCGTTCGGCGAGACCGGCGAGATCGCGGTGAGCGGACCGATGGTCGTCCCCGGCTACTGGAACCGGCCGCGGGAGTCCGAGGCCGCCCTCCCCGGCGGCGAACTGCTCACCGGCGACATCGGCTTCATGGACGAGGACGGCTGGCTCTACGTGGTCGACCGCAAGAAGGACATGATCAACGCGTCCGGATTCAAGGTGTGGCCCCGCGAGGTCGAGGACGTCCTGTACACCCACCCGGCGGTGCGCGAGGCCGCGGTCGTGGGCGTGCCGGACGCCTACCGCGGCGAGAGCGTGAAGGCGTACGTCAGCCTGCGCCCGGACGCGCGGGCCGACGCGGCGGAGCTGGTCGCGTACTGCAGGGAGCGGCTGGCGGCGTTCAAGTACCCGCGCGAGGTCGAGGTGCTCGGCGAGCTGCCGAAGACCGCCACCGGCAAGATCCTGCGGCGCGAGCTGAAGGCGCTGGGCCGGTGACGGCCGGGCGCGGCGGACCGGCCGGATAGGGTCCTTACCCGGGGTACGGTCCGCAGCGCGGCCGCACCGCGACCGTACCGGCCGGGAACGGGCGCCCGGCAGGGCTGAGAGAGGACGACAGGGCATGGCACGCAGGCCGAAGGGCGAGGGCGAGGGCACCGGTAGGCATACGGCGGCGGGCGCGGGGGCGGGTACGGCCGCCGGAGCGCGCGCGGCGTCCGGGACGCGCGCGGCGTCCGGGACGCGCACGGCGGCGGGCTCCGGCACGGGCTCCGCCTCCGGTTCCGGTCCGGCGGTTCCCGAGCGGCTGCTCGCCGAGGCCACCCGGCTCTTCGCCGAACGCGGCTACGACCGCACCTCGGTGCAGGAGATCGTGGAGGCGGCCGGCGTCACCAAGGGCGCGCTCTACCACTACTTCGGCTCCAAGGACGACCTGCTGCACGAGATCTACGCCCGCGTCCTGCGGCTGCAGACCGAGCGGCTGAACGCCATCGCGGCCGGCCCCGGCGACGTCCGCGCCCGGCTGGCGGAGGCTGCCGCCGACGTGGTCGTGACCAGCATCCAGAACCTGGACGACACCAAGATCTTCTTCCGCTCGATCCACCAGCTGAGCCCGGAGAAGCAGAAGGCCGTGCGCGCCGAGCGCCGCCGCTACCACGAGACGTTCCGCTCGCTGGTCGAGGAGGGCCAGCGCGACGGGCACTTCCGCCCCGAGCCGCGGCCGGACCTGGTCGTCGACTACTTCTTCGGCTCGGTGCACCACCTGGGCACCTGGTACCACGCGGACGGACCGCTGACCGCGCGGCAGGTGGCCACCGAGTTCTCCGACCTGCTGCTGCACTCGCTGCGGCGGCCCTGACCCCTTGGGGAGTCCCACGTGAAGGCATGGCGCGTGCACGAGACCGGCGAGCCGCGTACGGTGATGCGCCTCGACGAGGCGCCGGTCCCCGAGCCCGGCCCCGGCCAGGTGCGCCTGCGGGTGCGGGCGGCGAACGTGAACTTCCCCGACGCCATGCTCTGCCGCGGGCAGTACCAGATCCGGCCGCCGCTGCCGTTCACGCCGGGCGTCGAGATGTGCGGCGAGGTCGACGCCCTCGGCGAGGGCGTGACCGGGATCGAGGCCGGCGCGCGCGTGATCAGCCCGGCCGCGCTGCCCGGCGGCGCCTTCGCCCAGTACGCGGTGGTGCCGGCGGAGGGCGTGCTGCCGGCTCCCGACGCGCTGGACGACGCGCAGGCCGCGGCGCTGCACATCGGCTACCAGACCGGCTGGTTCGGCCTGCACCGGCGCGCCGCGCTGCGGCCGGGCGAGACGCTCCTGGTGCACGCGGCCTCCGGCGGCGTCGGCAGCGCCGCCGTACAGCTGGGCAAGGCGGCCGGCGCCACCGTCATCGGCGTGGTCGGCGGGGCCGACAAGGCGAAGACCGCCCGCGAGCTGGGCGCGGACATCGTGGTCGACCGCCGCACGAAGGACTTCGTGGCGGTGGTCAAGGAGGCGACCGGGGGCCGCGGCGCCAACGTCGTCTACGACCCGGTCGGCGGCGACGCCTACGCCCGGTCCACCAAGTGCATCGCCTTCGAGGGCCGCATCGTGGTGGTCGGCTTCACCTCGGGCACCGTCCCGACGCCCGGGCTCAACCACGCGCTGGTGAAGAACTACTCGATCCACGGCCTGCACTGGGGCCTGTACAACACCCACGACCCGGTCGCCGTGCGGCACGCCCACGACGAGCTGACCCGGCTGGCCGCGGACGGCGAGGTGCGCCCGCTGGTCAGCGAGCGCGTCCCGCTGGACGGCGCGGCCGACGCCGTCCAGCGGGTGGCGGACGGCGCGACCGTGGGCCGGCTGGTCGTCCTCCTTTGAGGAGCCGCGGCCCCAGAAGTACCGCGAAGGACCCCAGCGGTTCCGCGCGAGGCCTCAGCGCTTGAGGCCTCGCGTCGGAGCCCTCAGCGCTTGATGCCTCGCGCCGGCCGGAACCCTCAGCTGTACCGCTTGAGCTCGCGCCGGGCCAGCGAGCGCTTGTGGACCTCGTCGGGGCCGTCCGCCAGCCGCAGCGTCCGTGCCGCGGCCCACAGGTGGGCGAGCGGGAAGTCCTGGCCGACGCCGCCCGCGCCGTGCACCTGGATGGCGCGGTCGACGATCCGCTGGACGGCCGCCGGCGTGGCGATCTTGATGGCCTGGATCTCGGTGTGCGCTCCCTGGTTGCCGACGGTGTCCATCAGCCAGGCCGTCTTGAGCACCAGCAGCCTCAACTGCTCGATCTCCACCCGGGCTTCGGCGATCCACTCCTGCACCACGCCCTGCGCGGCGAGCGGCTTGCCGAAGGCCACCCGGCCGGCCGCGCGCCGGCACATCAGCTCAAGGGCCCGCTCCGCCATGCCGATCAGCCGCATGCAGTGGTGGATGCGGCCCGGCCCGAGGCGGGCCTGCGCGATGGCGAAGCCGCCGCCCTCCTCGCCGATCAGGTTCTCGGCCGGCACCCGCACGTCGCGGAAGACCACCTCGGCGTGGCCGCCGTGGTCGCCGTCGTCGTAGCCGAACACCCGCATGCCGCGCCGCACTTCCAGGCCCGGGGTGTCGCGCGGCACCAGGATCTGGCTCTGCTGGCGGTGCCGCTCGGCGCCCGGGTCGGTCTTGCCCATCACGATGAAGATCGCGCACTTGGGGTTCATCGCCCCGGAGATGTACCACTTGCGACCGTTGACGACGTACGAGTCGCCGTCGCGCTCGATCCGCGTCTCGATGTTCGTGGCGTCCGAGGAGGCGACGTCCGGCTCGGTCATGGCGAAGGCGGACCTGATCTCCCCGGCCAGTAGGGGCTCCAGCCACTCCTTGCGCTGCGCGGGGGTGCCGAACTCGGCCAGCACCTCCATGTTCCCGGTGTCCGGGGCGGCGCAGTTGAGGGCCGGGGGCGCCAGGTGCGGGCTGCGGCCGGTCAGTTCGGCCAGCGGCGCGTACTGGAGGTTGGTCAGCCCCGCACCGTGCTCGCCGGGCAGGAAGAGGTTCCACAGGCCTTGGGCGCGGGCGGCGGCCTTGAGCTCCTCCACCACCGGCGGCGCCGACCAGCGCGCCTCGCCGACCGCTTGTTCGCGCTGCTCGTCGAAGACCGGTTCCGCGGGGTAGACGTGCTCGTGGAGGAACGCGTCCAGGCGCCCGCGCAGCTCCTCGGTCCTGGCGTCGTAGCCGAAGTCCATGGGTCAGCCCTTCTGGTGCTGGAGTGTGTGCAGTCCGCGGTCGATGAACAGCGGCACCACGGAGCCGATCCGGTCGAAGCCGCGGCCGAGGGTCCGGCCGAGCGTCCAGCGGTAGTGGATGCCCTCCAGGATCACGGCGAGCTTGAAGTAGGCGAAGGCGGTGTACCAGCCGATCTCCGACACGTCGCGGCCGGAGCGGGCGGCGTAGCGCTCCACCGTCTCGGCGGAGGTCGGGTGGCCGGGGGCGCCGGCCGCGGTGGGGACCGGGAAGCCGGGGATGTCCTGCTGCTCGCCGTACATCACCAGCAGCCCGAGGTCGGTGAGCGGGTCGCCGAGGGTGGACATCTCCCAGTCCAGCACGGCGGTCAGCCGGTCGTCGGCGCCGACGAGGACGTTGTCCAGGCGGTAGTCGCCGTGCACGACTGCGGGCGGCGGCGAGACCGGCATCCGGCGGCCCAGCGCGGCGTGCAGCTCGTCGATGCCGGGCAGCTCACGGCTGCGGGAGGCGTCGAGCTGCTTGCCCCAGCGGCGCAGCTGGCGGTCGAGGAAGCCCTCGGGGCGGCCGAAGTCGGCCAGGCCCACCGCCGCGGGGTCCACCGCGTGCAGGTCCACGAGGGTGTCGACCAGGGCCAGCGCGATCCCGCGGGTCCGCTCCGCGCCCAGCTCGCGCAGCTGCGCCTCGGTGCGGTACGGCGTGCCCGGCACGAACTCCATCACGTAGAACGGCGCGCCCAGCACCTCGGGGTCCTCGCACAGCAGCACCGTGCCCGGCACCGGGACCGGCGTCGGGGCCAGGGCGGACATCACCCGGTGCTCACGGGCCATGTCGTGCGCGGTGGCGAGCACGTGGCCCAGCGGCGGGCGGCGCACCACCCAGGCGCCCGCGCCGTCGCCGACCCGGTAGGTGAGGTTGGAGCGGCCGCCCTCGATGAGCCGGGCGTCGAGCGGGCCGGCCACCATGCCGGGGCGCTCCCGGTCCAGGTAGGCGCGCAGCCGGTCGAGGTCGAGCCCGGGGGGAGTGTCCGTATCCGTCATGGCCGAAATCGTACCGACTGGTCGGTATGCAGTCCAGGTCCCCTACGGCGCCCCGCGTGGCGCGTACGTCACACCCGTGGCGGGCGGCTCGCGCCCGCGTCGGCCGGCGCACGGGAGGCCGCGTTGACGCCCGGTGCCGCGCCCGCCTAGGCTCTGGACTTATGGGTGAACCTAATTCACATATGCAGACAGCGGTTCCGAGGGCCACTCCTGCCGGCGCCGTCGGCACCGGCACCGTCGTCGCCGAGGTGCGGCTGACCCCCATCCTGATCGCCGATCCGCCGCTGCTCAACACCCAGGGCGTTCACCAGCCGTACACCCCCCGCCTCATCATCGAGGTCGTCACCGCCGACGGGACCACCGGAATCGGCGAGACGTACGGCGACACCCGCTACCTCGACCTCGCCGCGCCGCTGGCCAAGGCGCTGCCCGGCCGCTCGATCAGCGACCTGAACGGCCTGTTCACCCTCGCCGACCAGGTCTGCGGCGACCCCGCGGAGGTCTCCGACTCCGTCGACGTCGGCGGTCTGCGCGGCGTCCAGACCGCCGACAAGCTGCGGCTGTCGGTCGTCTCCGGCTTCGAGGTGGCCTGTCTGGACGCGCTCGGCAAGACCCTCGGCCTGCCCGTGCACGCGCTGCTCGGCGGCAAGGTCCGCGACCGCGTCGACTACAGCGCCTACCTCTTCTACCGCTTCGCCGCCCACCCCCAGGGCCAGGGCGAAGCCGACGACTGGGGCGAGGCGCTCGACCCGGCCGGCGTCGTCGCCCAGGCGCGGCGCTTCGCCGACCGGTACGGCTTCGGCTCGTTCAAGCTCAAGGGCGGCGTCTTCCCGCCCGACCAGGAGATCGCCGCGGTCCGCGCGCTCGCCGAGGCGTTCCCCGGCCGGCCGCTGCGGCTTGACCCCAACGGCGCCTGGTCGGTGGAGACCTCCCTGGAGGTCGCCCGCGAACTCGCCGACGTGCTGGAGTACCTGGAGGACCCGGCCAGCGGCACCGACCGGATGGCCCGGGTCGCGGCCGGCACCGACCTGGCGCTCGCCACCAACATGTGCGTGACGACGTTCCCGGAGATCCCCGAGGCGTTCACCCGCGGCGCGGTCCAGGTCGTGCTCTCCGACCACCACTACTGGGGCGGCCTGCGCAACACCCAGCAGCTCGCCGCGGTCTGCCGCACCTTCGGCGTGGGCCTGTCCATGCACTCCAACACCCACCTGGGCATCAGCCTCGCCGCGATGACCCACGTCGCCGCGACCGTGCCCAACCTCGACTACGCCTGCGACTCGCACTACCCCTGGCAGACCGAGGACGTCATCACCGAGCGCCATGTCTTCCCCGGCGGCGCGCTGACCGTGAGCGACCGCCCCGGTCTCGGCGTCGACCTCGACCGCGACGCGCTCGACCGGCTGCACCGGCGCTGGCTCGACGACGACGGCACGATGCGCGACCGCGACGACGCGGCGGCCATGCGCAAGGCGGACCCGCGGTGGACCACGCCGGCGGTCCCGCGCTGGTGAGCCGCTGCGCCGCCCCGCACGGATGAGCCGCGCCGGCGACGCCGCACGGGTGAGCCCCGGGTGAGCCGTGCCGGGAGCCCGCACCGGTGAACGGCGACCGCCCCGGCCGTCCCCGCGGTGGGGACGGCCGGAGCGGTTCACGTCGCCCGGCGGTCACCGGCTAGATGATCACCGACAGCAGCATCACGAAGCCGAGCGCCACCACCGAGATCACCGTCTCCATCGCCGACCAGGTCTTCAGGGTCTGCGGGATGTCCATCCCGAAGTACTCCTTGACCAGCCAGAAGCCGGCGTCGTTGACGTGCGAGAAGAACAGCGAGCCGGCGCCCACGGCCAGCACCAGCAGCGAGGTGTGCGACGTCGACATGCCCTCGGCCAGCGGCCCGACGAGGCCGGCCGCGGAGATGATCGCCACCGTCGCCGAGCCGGTCGCGATCCGGATCAGCACCGCGATCAGCCAGCCGAGCAGCAGCGCCGAGATGTTCCAGTCCTTCGACCAGTCCAGAATGGTCTGCCCCACGCCGCAGTCGACCAGCGTCTGCTTGAAGCCGCCGCCCGCGCCGACGATGAGCATGACGCCGGCGATCGGCGCGAGCGAGGCGTCGACCGTCGCCGACATCCGCTCCTTGTCGAAGCCCGCCGCCCGGCCGAGCGTGAACATCGCGACGATCACCGCGGCCAGCAGCGCGATCAGCGGCGTGCCGATGACGTCGAAGATCCGGTACGTCAGGCTGCCCTGGTCGTCCACGAACACGTCGGCGAGCGCCTTCGCCAGCATCATCACGACCGGCAGCAGCATGGTGCCCGCGGTGGCCACGAAGCTGGGCCGCGTGTCCAGCTCGTCCGAGGCGCGGGCGGGCGTCATCCGCTCCGGCGGCGACACGTGGACCCAACTGGACGCCACCCGCCCGAACAGCGGGCCGGCGATCGCCAGCGTGGGCAGCGCGACCAGCACGCCGAGCGCCAGCGTGGTCCCCATGTCCGCGTGGATCGCGTCGATCGCCGCCAGCGGGCCGGGGTGCGGCGGCACCAGGCCGTGCATGATCGACAGGCCGGCGAGCGCGGGTATGCCGATCCTGATCAGTGACTGACCGCTGCGCCGGGCCACCAGCAGCACCACCGGGATCAGGATCACCAGGCCGATCTCGAAGAACATCGGCAGCCCGACCAGGCCCGCGATCAGCGCCATCGCCCACGGCAGCCGCTTCTCGCTGGTCCGCGCCAGGATCGTGTCGACGATCTGGTCCGCGCCGCCGGAGTCGGCGAGCAGCTTGCCGAGGATCGAGCCGAGCGCGATCAGGGTGCCGACGCTCGCCACCGTCGTGCCGAGACCGGTGGTGAAGCTGGTGACGGTCTTGGCCAGCGGAGCGCCCGCGACCGAGCCGAGCACCCCCGAGCCGATGGTCAGCGCCAGGAAGGCGTGCAGCTTGAACCGGGTGATCAGCACGACGATGACGGCGATCCCGGCGAGGGCGGACAGGGCGAGCCGGGTGTTCCCGGCGTCGGTGATCGGCGGCGGGGTGGCGGCGGCCAGCAGCTCGACGCTGAGTGCGGACACGGAGGACTCCAGAGGGTGCTGGGGGAGGGTGGATCGGGGAGGGGGCTGGGCGAGGGTGGGGCAGGGGGGTGTCGGGGCCGGGGACGTCCGGGAGGGTGGTCGGGGCCGGGGGGATGTTCGGGAGGAACGTCAGGGGTTTCGGCGTCGCCTCGGGGTTTCGGCGTCGCCTCGGGGTTACGGCGTCGCGCCGGGCAGCGCGGCCAGCGCCCGGGCGGCGATCTCCTGCGGGGTGCCCTCGATGCCGACGACCGCGCCGGCCTCGTCGGCCCCGAGTGCTTCCAGCGCCTCGAACTGCGAGGCGAGCAGCCCGGACGGCATGAAGTGCTCCATGCGCGCCGCCAGCCGCGAGGCGATCAGCTCCGGCGGCCCGTCCAGGTGGAGGAAGAACAGGCCGGGGTCGGCGCGCCGCAGCCGGTCGCGGTAGCGGCGGCGCAGCGCCGAGCAGCTGACCACGCCGCCGCGCTCGCCGCGCTCGGCGATCCAGCCGGCGATCGCGTCCAGCCAGGGCGCGCGGTCGGCGTCGTCCAGCGGGTGCCCGGCCGACATCTTGGCGATGTTCGCCGGCGGGTGGAAGTCGTCCGCCTCGGCGTAGGGCGCACCGAGCCGCTCGGCCAGCAGCCCGCCGACGGTCGACTTGCCCGAACCCGAGACCCCCATGACGACGATCACCGGGAGGGCGCCGGGCGCGGCCGTCATCGGTCCTGCTTTCTCACGACAACTCCTTCGGACAGGTCCGCGCCCGTGCGGGGTGCCGGGCGCGGGGTGCCGGGTTTTGGCGGCCGCGGCGCGAGGCGGGTGCGGGTGGTGGTTCTGGCGGGTCGGCTGGCGACCACTGAACACCCATAGGTGCTACTTATTCAAGAGGTCGTGACGTAAACGTCATATGAGTGTGCGTGTCGTGGAGCTATGAGCCTCCCTGTCCGCCTAGGCTGGGGGTATGCGTCAGGAGGACACGGCGGGTGGGCGGGAGGCGGGCGGCAACGGCCTGCACTCGCGCGTGCTGGACGAGTTGGGCCCGGCGATCGCCTCGGGCGAGCACCCGCCGGGCACCGTCCTGCGCATCGACGAGCTGGAGGACCGCTACGGCGTCTCCCGTACGGTGGTCCGCGAGGCGGTGCGGGTGCTGGAGGCGATGCACCTGGTGGAGTCCCGCCGCCGGGTCGGCATCACGGTCCGCCGCACCGAGGAGTGGAACGTCTTCGACCCCGCCGTGATCCGCTGGCGGCTGGCCGGCGCCGACCGGCCGCGCCAACTGCGCTCGCTGACCATGCTGCGCACCGCGGTCGAGCCGGTCGCCGCGGGGCTCGCCGCACACGCCGCCACACCCGAGCAGTGCCGCGAACTCACCGTGCTGGCCGCGGAGATGGCCGCCGCCGGGCGCGCCGCCGACCTGGCCGCGTACCTGGTGCACGACATCGCCTTCCACCGGGTGGTCCTCGACGCGTCGGGCAACGAGATGTTCGCGCGGCTCGGCGACGTGGTGGCCGAGGTGCTGACCGGACGCACCGAGCACCATGTGATGTTCACCGCGCCCGACCCGGAGGCGGTCACCCTGCACGTCCGCGTCGCCGAGGCGGTCCGCGCCCGCGACGCCGCGGACGCGGAGGCGCTGATGCGCGAGATCTGCGTGGGGGCACTGCGCGAACTCGACATCCTCGTGCCGGACGCGGAGGGGCCCACGGTCGTGGGCGCGGACGTGAGCGACGGCGTGAGCGCGGGCCCCGGCCGCGTCGCGGGGGCGCCGGGATAGTCTCGGCGTACCGCGCCGGCCGCTCGGTGCCCTGTCAGCACGGACGGACGGCCGCCGCCGAGTCCCTGCTCGCAGGAAGCGCCCGACCATGCCCGATGACGCCCGCCGCCCGGATCCCGCCGCCGCGCCCGCGCGCGGTCCTGCTGCCGCGCCCGGCCCCGCGACCGGTCCCGCCGCCGGCAGCGACGCCGGCCCCGCCGCCGGGGACCAGGCGCCGCTCTCCGCGGACGAGATCCTCGACATCGTCGACGAGCAGGACCGCGTCGTCGGCCAGGCGCCGCGCGGCGAGGCGTACGCCCGGGGGCTGCGACACCGTGCGGCCTTCGTGCTGGTCCGCGACGAGCACGACCGCGTCTTCGTGCACCGCCGCACCGCCCGCAAGCTCGTCTTCCCCTCGCACTACGACATGTTCGTCGGCGGCGTCCTCGGCGCCGACGAGACCTACGACGAGGCGGCGCTGCGCGAGGCCGAGGAGGAACTGGGCGTCAGCGGACTCCCGCAGCCCGAACCGCTGTTCAGGTTCCTGTACGAGGACGGCCCGCACACCTGGTGGTCCGCGGTGTACCAGGTGCGCTGCACGCTCCCGGTCGACCCGCAGCCCGAGGAGGTCGCCTGGCACGCCTTCCTCACCGAGGACGAGCTGACCGCCCGGCTGCCGCGGTGGCCCTGGGTCCCCGACGGCCTGGAGGCGTACCGCAGGCTGCTCGCGCACCGGGCGGAGGCGGAGGCGGATCGCCGCGCGGACGCGGATCACCCGGCGGAGGGTTAGGCGCCGCTACCGCGGCGGTCAGGAGCCGCTACCGCGGCGGGCGCGCGGTGCGCGCGACCGGGCGCGGCGACGGCCGGCGTGCCGTCGCGGCGGCGTCCGCGTCGGGCGCCACGAGCGCGGTCGCGGTCGCCGCGCGGACCGGGGCCGCCGCGCCCCGCACCAGGGGCAGCACCGTCCTCGCGGCGGCGCGCAGTTCGCGGATCACCGCCCATACCGCCCGCGTCCCGGCCAGCTCCGGCGTGGTGACGTAGCCGACGGTGCGGGTCGGACGGCCCGGGCCCAGATCGGCGACCGCGACCGTGGCCGGCGCCTCCAGCAGCGCCAGCGCGGGCATGATCGCCATCCCGAGGCCGCCGGCGACCATGGACAGCACCACGCTGTCGTCGCCCGCGTCCAGCGTGGCCCGCGGGATCCAGTCCTGCTCCGACCACCACGCGCGCGTGCACGACGAGCAGTTCTCGGCCCAGTCGACCAGGGGGAGCGTCCGCGGGTCGGCCGCGCCCGCCGGATGTGCCAGCGCGTACGGCTCGGCCAGCAGGGCGCCGCGCACGAGCCCGGGCGGCAGCGGCGCCGAGCCGTCCAGCGTCGCGATCGCCAGGTCCGCCCGGCCGGCCACGACCTCCCCGGGCGTGCCGGGACCGAGGTCGGGCACGATCCGCACCCGCGGCGCCACGTCCGGATGCCGTACGCCGAGCGCCGCCAGCGCCCCCGGGAGCAGGTGCGCGGCCGCGCTGCGGAACGCGGCCACCCGCACCGTGCCCGAGGGCTCGCCGGTCGCCGCGCCGCGCACCTCGTCGGCGATGCCGTCGAGCAGCCGCAGGACGCGCCGTGCCTGTGCGGCCGGGGCCCGGCCCGCCGCGGTGGGTCGCGCGCCGTGCCGGCCGCGGTCGAACAGCACCGCGCCGAGCTTGCGTTCGCAGGCGCGCACCGTGTGCGAGACTGCCGACTGGGTGGTGCCCAGGCGCTCGGCCGCGCCGGTGAAGCTGCCCGCCCCCGCCACGGCGACCAGGACGCGCAGCTCCCGCACGGCGAGATCGGTCATGCCGCCCAGGGTAACGGCGGCTCCTTATCCATCGGCGCCGCTCATGGAACCGGCCGACCCATCACCGCGGCCCCCTGCCTCCCGCTCCCGCGCGCGCCTAGCGTGCCGGGCATGAGCACGCACCGCACGACCCAGCCCGCACCCGGACCCGTCCCTGTGCCCTCCTGCGGACCCGTGTCCGCTGCCGTGACCGGCCCCGCGTCGACCGCCACCGGCCGCGCGCCGACCGCCACCGGCCCGGCCCCCGTCGCCGTCACCTACCACCAGGTCGCCCGGCCCGTGGGGATGCCCGTCGCGGACGACTTCGCGCGGGTGGAGCACGCCGTGCCGGTGCCCACGGCCGGAACCGTCCTGGTCGAGAACATCTACCTGTCCGTCGACCCGTACATGCGCGAGGCCATGGAGGAGGGCGTCTGGGAGCTGAACGCGCCGCTGGAGGGGCGGGCCGTCGGCCGGGTGGTGGCCGGCTCCGCGCCGGGCCTCGCGGTCGGCGACCTCGTCTCGCACCGGCGGGGCTGGCGCACCCACGCCCTGCTCGCCCCCGGCGAGGCGCGCGTGCTGCCGCGCGGCCAGGGCGTACCCCTGCGCGCCAGGCTCGGCGTCCTCGGCGGCACCGGCCTGACCGCGTACGTCGGCCTGACCCGCACCGCCCGGCTGCGGCCGGGGGAGACGGTCTTCGTCGACTCCGCGGCGGGCGGAGTGGGCACCGCGGTGGGCCAGTTCGCCCGGGTGCTCGGCGCCGCGCGCGTCTACGGGAGCACCGGCTCCGCCGCCAAGGCCGAGCACCTGGTGCGCGATCTGGGCTTCGACGCCGCCTTCGACCGCCACCGGGGGCCGTACGCCGAGCAGTTGGCGGCGATCGCGCCCGAGGGCGTCGACGTCGGCTTCGAGAACGTCGGCGGCGAGCAGTTGGAGGCCCTGATCGGCGCCATGCGCGAGCACGGCCGGATCGCCTGGTGCGGCAGCATCGCCCAGTACAACGATCCGCACCGGCCGCCGGCCGCCCCCCGCAACCTCTACGACCTGGTCCACAAGGCGGTGAGGCTCGAAGGTTTCCTGGTCCGCCACCACACGCGACTCCAGGGCGAACTGGAGGAGTTCTGCGTACCGCACCTGCGCTCCGGCCGGATCGTGCCGGACGACACGGTGGTACCGGGCATCGACGGGATGGTGGACGCCTTCCTCGGGGTCTTGCGCGGGGCCAACACCGGCAAGATGATCGTCCAGGTCGGTGACCCAGAGGAGAAGTGACGGGAGAGTACGGTGACTGGTGCGACGCCCGGAAACCCCGTCGAGTCGCCCGGCCCGGGCGCGGGGGAGACCCCCGGTCCGGCCGCGCCCGCCCATCGGGCGTCCCGCCGGGGCGCGTCGGGCCAGGGCGCGTCGGACCAGGGCGTGCTGCGGATCGCCAACTGCTCCGGCTACTACGGCGATCGTCTCTCCGCCGCCCGCGAGATGGTCGAGGGCGGCCCGATCGACGTGCTCACCGGTGACTACCTGGCCGAACTGACCATGCTGCTGCTGTGGAAGGCGCGGCAGCGCGACCCCGACGGCGGCTACGCGGTCTCCTTCCTCGCCCAACTGCGGGACGTGCTCGGCACCTGCCTGGAGCGCGGCGTGAAGATCGTGGTCAACGCCGGCGGCCTCAACCCCGCCGGCCTGGCCGCGAAGGTCCGCGAACTCGCCGCGCTCGGCGGCCTGAAGCCCTCCGTCGCCCATGTCGAGGGCGACGACCTGCTGCCCCGGCTCGCCGAACTCCAGGCGCGCGGCCACGAGTTCGCCCACCTGGCCACCGGCCGCCCGCTCGCCGGCTCCGGCGTCGACCCCGTCACCGCGAACGCCTACCTGGGCGGCTGGGGCATCGCCGCCGCGCTGCGCTCCGGCGCGGACGTGGTGATCTGCGGCCGGGTCGCCGACGCCTCGCTCGTCGTCGGCCCCGCGGCCTGGGCGTTCGACTGGGCGACGGACGACTGGGACGCGCTGGCCGGCGCGGTCACCGCCGGCCACATCATCGAGTGCGGCACCCAGGCCACCGGCGGCAACTACTCCTTCTTCACCGAGATCGCCGACCCCGTCCACCCCGGCTTCCCGATCGCCGAGCTGCACCCCGACGGCTCCAGCGTGATCACCAAGCACCCCGGCACCGGGGGAGCGGTCACCGTCGGCACCGTCACGGCCCAACTGCTGTACGAGACCGGCCGTCCCGCGTACCCGAACGCCGATGTGGTGGCCCGCCTGGACACCGTGCGGCTCACCCAGCAGGGTCCCGACCGGGTCGCCGTCGGCCCGGTCGCCGGCGAGCCCGCGCCCGCCCACCTCAAGGTCTGCCTCAACCACCTCGGCGGCCACCGCAACGCGGCCACCTTCGTCCTGACCGGCCTCGACCTGGACGCCAAGGCCGACTACGCCGAGGCCGCGCTGCGCGACGCGACCGGCGGACCGGCCGCGTTCGCCACGTACGACCTGCGGCGCGAGCACGGCCGCGAGGCCGACCGGCTCACCGTCACCGTCAAGGACCCGGACCCCGCGAAGGCCGGGCGCGGCTTCTTCTCCGCCGTCGCCTCCATCGCGCTGGCCGCCTACCCTGGGCTCTACCTGGAGCACGCCTCGCCGAAGGCCACCGAGTACGGCGTGTACTGGCCGGCGCTGGTGGACGCGTCGGAGGTGACCGAGTACGCGGTGCTCGCGGACGGGAGCAGGATCGCGGCGCCGCGCCCGCCGTCGCAGGCCGCCCGCAGCGCGCCGCCCGCCGCACTCGCCGACGCCGTGCCGCCCGCGCCGGTACGGCCGCCCGGCGCCGAGGCCGACCCGCCGCGGCCGGCCCGCACCGAACCGAACGGCCAGGCCGGCAGGACCGTGCGCCTGCCGCTCGGCACGCTGATCGGCGCCCGGTCGGGCGACAAGGGCGGCGACGCGAACGTCGGCCTGTGGGCCCGCGACGACCTCGCGTACGCGTGGCTGCGCGGCTGGCTGGACGTGCCCCGGCTGCGCGCCCTGCTGCCGGAGACCGCGCGGCTGCCGGTCAGCCGGTACGAGCTGCCCGGCCTGCGGGCGGTGAACTTCGTCGTGCACGGCCTGCTCGGCGACGGCGTGGCGGCCTCCACCGCGGCCGATCCGCAGGCCAAGGCGCTCGGTGAGCGGCTGCGCGGCTGCCTGGCCGACATTCCCGAGAAGCTGGTGGACCTCTCGTCCGCGGCCCTCGGCGGTGCATGATCGGGGCATGAGCAATCTCGACGTGAAACCGGCGGCCACCGAGTGCGGCGGGCGCGAGGACGTGTCCGCCGCGCCGGTCCGCGAACTGCTCACCGCGCGGACCGTGCCGCTCGGCGAGAGCACCGTCGTCCGCCGCCTGCTGCCCAACCTCGGGCGGCGCATGGTCGGCGCGTGGTGCTTCGTCGACCACTACGGGCCGGACGACATCGCGCAGGAGCCCGGCATGCAGGTGCCGCCGCACCCGCACATCGGCCTGCAGACGGTGAGCTGGCTGCACGAGGGCGAGGTGCTGCACCGCGACAGCCTCGGCAGCAAGCAGACCGTGCGGCCGCGCGAGCTCGGCCTGATGACGTCGGGGCGCGGCATCTCGCACTCCGAGGAGTCGCCGCGCGACCACGCCCGCTACCTGCACGGCGCGCAGCTGTGGGTGGCGCTGCCGGACGTGCGCCGGGACATCGCGCCGGCCTTCGAGCACCACGCGGAGCTGCCGCAGGTCACCGGAGGCAACGGCGTGCACGCCACGGTGATCCTCGGCGAGCTGGACGGCGCGAGGTCGCCCGGCACGGTCCACACCCCGCTGGTCGGCGCGGATCTCACCCTCGCGGCGGGCGCCTCGGCCCGGCTCCCCGTCGAGCGCGACTTCGAGTACGCCGTGCTCACCATGTCCGGAGAGACCGAGGTCGACGGCGTCCGCCTGGCCCCCGGCTCGATGCTCTACCTCGGCGCCGGCCGCACCACGCTCCCACTCGCGGCCGACCACGAGAGCTCCCTGATGCTCCTGGGCGGAGAGCCCTTCGAGGAGAAGATCCTCATGTGGTGGAACTTCGTCGGTCGCACGGAGAGCGACATCGTCACCGCACGCGAGGAGTGGATCAACGGCACCCGCTTCGGCGAGGTCCACGGCTACGCATCCCCCCGCCTCGACGCCCCACCCCTCCCGCCCACCCCCCTGAAACCCCGGGGACGCGAACGCTGACCTTTCGATGGCCGGGTCGGCGGGCGGTCGGGTACGCCGGCGAACCGCCGGCGAGGGCCGCTGTCGAGCCCGAGCCGAAATGCCGGGTGAACGCGGGGCGGTTCCCCGGCGGGCGCCCTCGCGGCGACCGGTGTGGGTGACGGACGACGGTGTCGACGAGCCGGTTAATCACCATGGCGTACGCGCACGGGCCGGCGCCGCGGGGTCCGGTCACAGCGCTCGCTACAGCCGCATGCCACCTGACGCCTCGACGCGCTCACCGTTGATCCAGCGCATGTCGTCGGACAGCAGCGCGGCGACCACCGAGCCGATCTCCCCGGGCTCGGCCGGGCGGCCGAGCGCGGTGATGTCCCCGACCCGCTTGCGGTAGTTCGGGTCGTCCCGGATGACGCCGCCGCTGAAGTCGGTCGCTGTCGCCCCCGGCGCCAGGGTGTTGACCCGGATGCCGCGTGTGCCCAACTCGGCGGCGAGATACCGGGTGAGCGGCTCGATCGCCCCCTTGCTCACCGCATACGCGGCCTTGCCGGGGAACACGAAGCGCACGAGTCCCGAGGACAGGTTCAGAATCCGCCCGTGGTCCCGCAGCAGCGGAACGAGTTTCTGGGTGACGAAGAAAACCCCGCGCACATTGACCGCGTAGAGCCGGTCGAGATCCGCCGCGGTCGTGTCCGTGAAAGAAGCGGTGTGCCAGATCCCGGCGTTGTTGACGAGATAGTCGAATCGGTCCGCGCCCATGTCGGAGAGTTCGACGCGCAGATTGTCGACGAAGGAGTCCAGCACGTCGACGTCGGCCACGTCCAACCCCAGGGCGGTGACGCGACGTCCGTGCTCGCGTCCTTCGGCGGCCACCTCGTCCGCGGCCTCGGCGTTCGTACAGTAGGTGAAGACGACATCGACACCCCGAGCGGCCAGTTCGAGCACCGCCGACCGGCCGATGCCCCGGCTGCCGCCCGTCACGACCGCGACGCGCCGCACGTCGCTCCGACCCCCCGTCGTCTCGTTCGCCGTCATTTTCCGCCTCCGTCACTCGCGGGGAAATGGATTCACGAAGCAATCCGTTCGGAACGCTAACGGCGCCGTGGCGGAGCGGTGAAGATCCTCTGACTCCCTGGGAGTGTCAGTACCAGTCAGGGCCCGTCAGGGCCGGTCCGATCGGGGTTATCGTCGAACGATGAGCGAGAGCAATCTGCTGGGCGAATATCTCAGGGCGCGACGCGAACGGATACGCCCCGGCGACGTGGGTCTGCCCTTCCAGGGGGATCGGCGGGTGCCAGGGCTCCGCCGCGAGGAGGTCGCCCAACTGGCCGGCATCAGCACCGAGTACTACCTGCGGCTCGAACAGGGCCGCAACCGCAATCCGTCGCCGGCCGTGCTGGAATCCCTGGCCCGCGCACTGGTGCTCGACCAGACCGCGACCGAGCACCTCATGCGGCTCGCGGCCCCGCGCCCGCCTTCGGCGCGCCGCCGCTCCCCCCGCCAGGCGGTGCCCGCGAGCATCCGGCTCCTGGTCGAGACGCTGCACCTGCCGGTGTTCGTGGAGGACCGCCACTTCGACGTCCTCGCCGCCAACCGGCTCGCGGTGGCGCTCTCGCCGAACTTCCAGACCGGTCGGAACCGTCTGCTCGCGGCGTTCCTGGACCCGGAGGAGCGCGCGCTGTTCCCGGACTGGGACGCGGTGGCCGCGGAGATGGTCGCGGCGTTCCGCGCGAGCGTGGCCGACGCCGCGGACGACGCCAGGACCGTGGAACTGGTCGGCGAACTGTCGTTGCGCAGCCGGCGGTTCCGCGAGCTGTGGGCGCGTCACGACGTCCAGCCGCGGACCGGCACGCCGCCCTCCCGGCTGGCACATCCGCAGATGGGAGAGCTGACCCTGATGCGGGAGAAGCTGGTGATCAGCGGGCCGACCGGTCTGCTGCTGGTCGTCTGGCACCCGCATCCCGACAGCGGCAGCGCCGAGAAGCTCGCACTGCTCGGGTCGACGACGGCGGCCGTCGCTTCCCCGCGCACCCGTGCGTCGAACGACTCGGGCGCCGGTGTCGTGTGATCCGGTGCGCGTCGGTGCGCGTGCAGGGGGAGAGGGGGAGAGGGGGAGCCCGCCGGGTGCGCGGCCGGTCAGGGGCCGGGCAGCTCGAAGCCCAGTGCGGACAGGGCCTGCTCGAACTGCCCGGAGCCGGGTCACCGCAGGGGCGAGGCCGGAGTGGGGACCACGCGGGTGACGACGGTCTTCTCGGAGATCAGCAGGCCGTGGACGACCGGCCCGATCTCGTTCTCCCAGCGGTCGTGCTGGTAGACGGCCTCGTACAGCTTCCTGCTCTGGTCCTCGTCCTCGAACCGGCGCATCCACACGTAGCCGTTCTCGCCTCGACGGGTCGCGATCCGGCCGGGTTCGGGGCCGGCGCGCTGGTGCCGGTCCCGAGGGGCAGCGCTCGGGCGAGTGCGGCGCGGGTGTCGTCCTCCAGGGTGAGCGGATTGTTGCCGAGACGTCTGGCGGTCTGGAAGCAGGCCAGTGCGATGTGGCCGGCGAGGACCGCGGTCGCTTCGTCGGCTCCGCGTCGGACGAGCAGTTCGCTCAGCTTCTCCCCGAGTTGCCGCATCTTCGCGGCGTCGCGGTCGCGCAGTTCCGGGTGCTGCTCGATCAACGCGTAGTGGCTGGTGTAGCCCGCGGGATCGGCGGTCGCCCGGGAACACAGGGCGAGCAGGACCGGGCCCAGCTGCTCGACGGCCTCGGTGACACTGCGCGGAGGCGGGGCGTCGTCCGCCTGGTCCGTCTCGCCGGCCGCGGCGACCAGGCCGAGCAACTCCTGCTCCCTGGCGAAGACGACCTCCTGCTTGTCGCGGAAGTGGCGAAAGAACGTGGTGCGTCCGACCTCGGCGCGTTCGTCGACGCCGTCCGCCGCCTCGCCCCCGACGTCCCGGTCGACGTCATCGACCCCGGCACACCACTGACCATCACCCCGTGACCCGGCCCGGCCCGATCCGACCCGGCCGCGGCACGGCCCGACCCCGGCCCGGCCCAGCCCGCAGTACGCCCCCGCCCCCGTCCCTACCGTGCGAGAGCCGCGACCGCCAGCGGAACCAGGACGCCGCCGACCGACAGGAGCGTCGCCGCCACCGTCTGCCCGTCGATCACGCTCGACGGACTCTGCGACACCTTCTCGTACAGGTCGACATCCTTTGCTTCATCCTCGGTCAGCACCCGCCCGCCCGGCAGGTGGCGCGGGAGCCGGTGCGAGAGCACGTGGAGCACGGCTGTGCGCTTGGCCATCACCGCCTGCGACAGCCGCCACTGGGGGTAGAACCCGAACAGGACGATGGCCACGATGATCAGGCCGGCCACCACCCACTTCGTCGCGAGGTAGACGCCCTCGTGGCCCACGTAGGGAGCGAGCCAGACCCACGGAGCGAACGCCACCGCGGCCCCGCCGACCACGGCCAGAGTGATGGAGCGGTGCCAACGCGACAGCGCCTCGATGCCCGGCGTCCGGGCGGGCGCCGACCACACGAGCCGCAGGTTCCCCGGCTTGGTGACGATCCGGGCCAGCCGGGCGGCGCGCACCAGCCAGAACAGGCTGTTCGCGCCGGCCGCGCCGGTCATGACGACCGTCAGGTACGAAGCGACGTCGATGGACATGTGGTCCGTCACCTGGTGGGCCGTGGAGAGCGCCCAGACGGTCGCGCAGGAGAACGCCGCCCCCACGAGCATCCACCGCTGCTGCCGCCAGGGCCTCATGCCACGCTCGATCCAGCAGTGCACCTCCCAGGCGCCGTGCGGGGTGAGCATGCGGTCGACGCTGGGCAGCGCGCGGTGGAAAGCCCTGCAGCCGACCCATTGGCCGAGGACCGTGATCAGGTCGGTGCCCACGTAGTAGCCGAGCCAGAAGAAATAGGCTCCCCTGCCTTGCGCGGTGGGATGCCAGAACGTCTGGTGGAGGCCGGCGACGACCAGCGGGGACAAGATGGCGGCCACGAAGAGCGCGCTGTCCCTGGGACTCCACGTGTTACCGGTGCTGTCGGCCCGGATGCCGAACCACCGCAGCACGGTGACGCGTGCCAGGTCGTACTGGTATCGGTCGTTCAACGGCGGTAATTGCGGAAGCGACACGGTACCTCCCGGGACGCGCACCCCTGGGGAACGACGATGCGGCTTCCCGAGCGCGCCGGAAGGCGGCGTTGCCGAATCGCGACCAGCCGGCTGCCGTGACGTTACGACCCCGGACGAGCGCGCCGGGCGGTGACGACGCGGGTGTGCGCCACGTCAGAGCGGTACAGCTCCTGTTCGTGCTCGGCGCGCCCTGAGTTGCTCGAAGACCGCCGGTACCGCCGGGGACCAGGACTCGCCGGTCGGAAAGGTCTCCGCGTCACGGGCGCCGCGTCACAGGCTCCAGGTCACAGGCTCCAGGTCACTGGCGCCGCGTCACGGGTTCCGCGTCACAGGCTCTGTCCGCCCGACGCTTCGATGCGCTGCGCGGTGATCCACGACGCCGCTTCGGCGGTGATGGCCCGCACCGCGTTGCCGATGTCCTGGGGCTCGCCGACACGGCCCGACGCGTGGTTGGCCGTGATCATGGCCCGGTACGCGTCGTCGTCGCGAATGACACCACCGGCGAAATCGGTCGCGGTCGCGCCCGGCGCGAGAGCGTTCACCGTGATCGCACGTGCCCCCAGGGCCTTCGCGGCGTACCGGGTGTAGACCTCGACGGCGCCCTTCATGGCGGCGTAGACGGAGTACGCGGGGTTGGCGGCGTAGCGGGTCAGGCCACTGGAGGTGAACAGAATCCGGCCTCCGTCGCGGACCATGGGAGCCAGGAGTTCGGTCAGCAGGACCGGTCCCCGCACGTGCACGGAGTACAGGGCGTCGATCGCGTCGACGGTGGTTTCGCCGAACGGTGTCAGCAGGTCGAATCCGGCGTTGTTGACGAGGATGTCGAAGCGGTCCGTCGCCCAACGGCCGGTCAGCTCCGCGCGCAGTCGCTCGGCGAAGTCCGGGAAGGCCCCCGGCTGGGTGAGGTCCAGGTGCAGGGCGGCCACGGTGCGGCCGCGAGCGGCGAGCTGGCCGACGACGTCCTCCGCCTCCTCGCGGTTGGACCGGTAAGTGAGGACGACATCGGTGCCGTCGTCGGCGAGGGCCTCCGCGGCGGCGCGGCCGATCCCTCGGTTGCCGCCGGTCACCAGCGCGATACGGGTCATGGTCGGATCTCCTTCACACCATCGGTGACGAGCACCGGTCGAGCCGCGCCGACCGGCGCGCACGCCGACGACCTCCGGGTGCCGTCCGGTCGCGCGAGCAGAGCGCCGTCCGGTCGACTCCCCGGCTTTCCCGCGGTCCAGTCTGTACGCGCGGCGTCGTGTTGTCCTGGTCCTGGCAGTACCAGGAGCAGGACGCGGCGGCCGGCCGTCGCGACTCCGGAGCAGGGCTCCTGCCGCGTACGGACCCGCGGCTCGTCCGGGCGAAGCAGTGGTTCGCAGGGGCCCGTGTCCGATGCGGTGTACTCCGGGAGGCGTTGCGGGACGACCTCGGCCCGCCTCGGCGCTGACGTCGCCGGCAGCTTGGGGGCTCCGGACCGCGCTGAGCCCTGGGGGCGGGGGCCGGGGCGTTCGGCGCGGGTCCCGCCGTGCCCTGTCGCCGGTGTGGGGGGTCAGCCGTGCTGGTCGGGGGTGCTGTGGCTGGAGAAGTTCCCGGTCCAGGCGGCTTTCGCGCCGGAGTCGCCGATCCGGTACACCTGCACGAGCGAGCTCGCGGCGACGACCGCGCACAGAGCGACGGCGGCGATGCGTAGGGGGCCGCCCGGCAGGCTCCGCGGCCCTGTGCCGGAAGCCGCGGTGCCGGAGACTCCATTGCCGGAGGCGTCCGTGCCGGAGGTTTCGGTCCCGGAAGCGTCCGCGCCGGAGGCGTCCGCGCCGCTCGCGGACCGCGCGCCGCGGGTGGTGCGGCGCTGCCATTCCCACAGGGCGAGGGCCAGGACGAACAGGCCCACCGCCCACGGCAGCAGGCCGTCGCCGAGTTCGGCGTGGTGGCGGATCTGGGGTGTGGAGGCGGTGTGCCGCTCCAGCCATTCGCCGGCATGGGTGGTCAGCGGCACGCTGATCAGTGTCAGCAGGGCCAGCAGAGGCAGGGCGATGCCCAGCCGCCGCAGCCAGCCGGGCCAGATCGCGCTGCCCACCAGCAGCAGCGCGGTCAGGGGCACGAACACGACCACGACGTGCACCAGCAGCACGTGGGCGGGCAGGCCGTTGATCTGCGTCGGTCCCATCGAACGCCTCCTTGTCGGGCGCGCGAGTGCGCCAAGGCGCGTCAATCTACTACAAGCGTGTAGTCGGATGAATCGCCACTCCGGCCCGCTCGCCGCCAGGAGGACCCGTGGCGCGCCGACCGAGCCGGGCGTTCGGCGAAGCCTTGCGCGCTCCCTTGACCGGTCAGCGGAACACTCCTACGTTGTGCGCTGAGCAAACCATTGCTCTTTTGCGTAGCGATCGGTCCGCACCGGTCGGCACGGAGCCGTTGGACGGGCGGCTCGGTGCCCTGCGAGTCCCGTGGCGGTCGCCGCGCGCCCCCCACATCTTTCGGAAGGGTGTTCCCCCCATGCGTGGATTCGCGCATCACCGCCCCGGCCGCCGAGCCGCCGGCGCCCTCGGCCTCGGAGCCGCGGTCCTGGCCCTGGCGTCCACCGCCGTCGCCGGCCCGCCCGCCCAGGCCGCCGCCTCCCCGTCCACGACCCTGGTGGTCAGCGCCGACCAGGTGCTGCGCCCGGTCACCCACGTCGCCACCGGCAGCCTCTACGGCCTGGCCAACGCCTCCACCCCGGCCGACAACCTGGTGCAGGCGATCAAGCCGAACACCTTCGTGCAGAAGCCCCAGGGCGGGCGCCAGCAGGGCACCGGCGACATCCTCACGGTCGCGCCGAAGGCCGCCCGGGCCGGCGCCAAGGTCGTCAACCGGCTCTCGGACTACTACGCCGGCTGGCCCTACCAGTTCAGCTGGAACAACTGGCTGAGCGTCGTCGACGACCAGATCGCCCAGACCAAGGCGTCCGGGATCACCAACCTGGCCGCGTACGCGCCCTGGAACGAGTCGGACAACACCTGGCAGTCCTCCAACGGCACCTTCGAGGACTTCTGGACCCGCACCTACCGCGAGATCCGCTCGAAGGACTCCACCACGCCGATCCAGGGCCCGAGCTTCTCGGACAACATCGGCGACATGGACAACTTCCTCCGGAACGCGGTCGCCACCAACACCGTGCCCGACATCATCGCCTGGCACGAGCTGATCCGCTCCTCCAAGATCGCCGGCGACGTCGCCACCGTCACCGCGCTGGAGAACAAGTACGGCATCAGCCCCCGTCCGATCGCCATCGAGGAGTACGCCGCCCCCGCCGAGGTCGGCGTGCCCGGCGCGCTGGTCGGCTACATCGCCAAGTTCGAACGCCTCGGCGTCCACGACGCCGAACTCGCCTTCTGGAACCAGTCCGGCGCCCTCGGCGACCTGCTGACCGGACAGGGCGGCAGCCCCAACGGCGCCTACTGGCTCTACAAGTGGTACGCCGACATGAGCGGCTCCATGCTCGTCACCACCCCGCCCGCCCAGACCGGCATCGACGGCGCCGCCTCCCGCAACAGCGCCGGCAACGAGGTCGACGTCGTCTTCGGCGGCGGCTCCGGCGACTGCGCCGTCACCGTCAACGGCCTGAACGCCCTGTCCGCCCTGAGCTCCCGCGTCCACGTGAAGGTCGAGTACACCCCCTCCCCGGGCCGCACCACCGCCGTCTCGGGCCCCACCACGCTCACCGAGTCCGACTACACGGTGACCAACGGCTCCGTCACCGTCCCCGTCTCGGCGAACAGCACCTACGGCTACCACCTCGTCATCACCCCCGCGACCGGCGGAGGGAGCACGCTGGACGGCACGTACCAGATCACCAACAAGAACAGCGGCCTGGCACTCGACACCAAGAACGGCGGCACGGCCCAGGGCACCATGGTCGACCAGGCCACGGTCAACGGTTCCGGCACCCAGAAGTGGGCGCTGGTGTCCGCGGGTTCGGGCCTGTACAAGATCCGGAACCAGGCCAGCGGGCTCGTGCTCGGCATCACCGGCATGAGCACGGCCGACGGCGGGACCGCGTTGGTCTGGGGTGACAGCGGCACCGCCGACCACCTGTGGCGGGTGACCTCCGACGGCGCCGGCTTCTACAAGATCGCCAACAGCAACAGCGGGCTGCTGCTGGGCGTGCAGAACATGAGCACGGCCAGCGGCGCCCAGGTCCTCCAGTGGGAGGACAACGGCACGGCGGACCACCTGTGGAGGCTCGACCCGCGCTGAACCGGGCGGCTCGACCCGCGCTGAACCGGGCGCCGCCCGGCCGGTGGGCCGCGCCGGCCGCCGCCCTCCCCGCGGGGCGGCGGCCGGCACCCGGGCCGGCCGGGCTTCCGGTTCGTGTCACCGGCTCCGCTCACCGGCCCGGGCCGCGGGCTCCGGTCACCGGCTCCGGTCATCGGCCGCCCGGCGGGCCCGCCCGCCGGCCGCGGTCAGGCCGATTCGCGGACCACGAGCCGGCACGGCACCGTCTCGACGCCGCTGCCCGGATGCCCGTCGATGGCGTCCAGCAGCCGCAGCGCGGCGATCCGCCCGATGTCGGGGAGGTTCATGTCGACGGTGGTCAGCGGCGGACGGGAGGCGAGGGCCATGGTGTCCCAGTTGTCGTACCCCACGACGGCGATGTCGTCCGGGACGCGGCGGCCGGCCTCGCGCAGGGTGTCCGTGACGCCCCGGGCGATCTGGTCGTTGCCGCAGAAGAAGGCGTCGGTGTCCGGAGCCGTGCGCAGGACGGAGGCGGCGGCGCGGCGGCCCCACGCCTCGCTCCAGTCCCCGAAGTGCATCCGGCCGCCGGACGGTTCGAGCGACGCCCGGTCGAGCAGCTCCTGCGTCAGCCGCGCCCGGTGCCGCGCAGCGGCGTGGTGCGCCGGGCCGGTGACGTGCGCGATACGGCGGCGGCCGGAGTCGATGAGGTACTCCACCGCCAGGCGGGCGCCGCCCTCGTCGTCGGAGGCCACCGACATGTCGGCGGGATCGGTCGAGGGCGTCAGGGCGTAGACGGTCGGCACGCCGCGCAGCCCCGGGAGCGGGTCACGGGGATCGGTGCGGCGGCCGGTGACGATGATTCCGTCCACCCGCCGGGCCAACAGCGTCTCCACGTAGTGGCGTTCGCGGATGGCGTCGCCGCGGGTGTCGCACAGCAGGACGGAGATCTTGCCGGCGCCCAGGGCGTCCTCGGCGCCGAGCAGCACGGGGGTGCTGAAGCGGCCGATGCCGTCCGTGGTGACCAGCCCGACCGTCCAGGTGCGTCCGGCGAGCAGGCTGCGGGCGGCCTCGTTGGGCTGGAAGTCCAGCCGCCGTGCCGCGTCCAGCACGCGCTGGCGCGTCTCGGGGCGCATGCGGCCGCTGCCGCTGAGCGCCTTGGAGGCGGTGCCCACGCTGACGCCGGCCAGGTCCGCCACGTCGGCCAGGGTCACGCGCCCCCGCGGTGCGGGGCGCCGATCGGTTTCAGTCACGGACAATCCTTTGCTCATGTGCCGGGTACGGATCATAGTGCCAGCAAACCGGCCGTATCCCCAAGGCGACGAGCTGACGGAAGCGGGGCGTGCAGACGTCTTGACGGGACCCTGATACCACTCCTAGTTTTCCGGCAAGAAAACGGTTGCTCAGAGTTTTTCGGCGCCGGCGCGCCGTCGGCCGCACTTCTCCAGGGAGTTCCATGTCCCGTACCAACCCGTCACCCGCCGGCCGGCCGGCCCGGTCCGGCCGACGGCCGGGGCGCGTACCGCGCTGCGCCCGGCCGGCTCGGCGGACATCCGCTCCGGCTTCTGGCACGAGCGCCGGCAGGTCAACGCCGGCGTCGCCATCCCGCAGGGGCCGGGGCTGCTGGAGTCGGCCGGCAACCTGCACGACCTGCGGCTGGCCGCGGGCAGCGCGGCGGGGGAGTTCCGGGGCGACTACCCGTTCATGGACTCCGACGTCTACAAGTGGCTGGAGGCGGCTTCCTGGCAACTGGCCGGCGCGGCGAACCCCGATCTCGCCGCGGACGTCGACCGGATCACCGCCCTGGTCGCGGCGGCGCAGGAGCCGGACGGCTACCTCAACACCTGGTTCCAGGCCGGGAAGGGCGCGGGTCGCTACCAGGACCTGCGCTGGGGCCACGAGCTGTACTGCGCCGGCCACCTGATCCAGGCCGGCGTCGCCCACCACCGCGCCACCGGCGACAAGGCGCTGCTGGAGGTGGCGACGCGCTTCGCCGACCAGATCGACACGGCCTTCGGACCGGGCCGGCCCATCGACGGCGTGGACGGCCACCCGGAGGTCGAGACCGCGCTGGTGGAGCTCTACCGCGAGACCGGCGAGCGCCGCTACCTGGACCTGGCGGCCTACTTCGTCGACCGGCGCGGCCACGGCGTGCTGGGCGGCGAGGCGTACTGCCAGGACCGGGTGCCGCTGCGGGAGCAGGAGAACGTCGAGGGCCACGCGGTGCGGCAGCTCTACCTGCTGGCGGCGGCGGCCGACCTGGCGGCGGAGAACGCCGACGCCCAACTGGCCGCCGCGTGCGAACGGCTGTGGTCGGCCATGGTGGCCACCAAGACCCACCTGACCGGCGGGCTCGGCGCCCACCACGACGAGGAGGACTTCGGCGACCCGTACGAGCTGCCCAACGAGCGCGCCTACTGCGAGACCTGCGCCGCGGTGGCCTCCGTCCAGTTCGGCTGGCGGATGGCCCTGCTGACCGGCCGGGCCCGCTACGGCGACCTCATCGAGCGCACGCTGTTCAACGGCTTCCTGGCCGGCATGTCCCTCGACGGCGAGCGGTGGCTGTACGTCAACCCGCTCCAGGTCCGCGACGGCCACACCGACGCCGGCGGCGACCAGTCCGCGCGGCGCACCCGCTGGTTCCGCTGCGCCTGCTGCCCGCCCAACGTCATGCGGCTGCTGGCCAGCCTGGAGCACTACGTGGCCTCCACCGACGACGGCGGACTGCAGCTCCACCAGTACGCCGGGGGCCGCTACGCGGGCGCCGTCGCCGGGACGACCACCGCTGTGAGCGTTAACACCGACTATCCCCGGACCGGCCGCATCCGGATCACCGTCGAGGAGGGACCGGCCGGCCGCCCCTGGACGCTCTCCCTGCGCATCCCGCAGTGGTCCGCCGATCCCCGGGTCGCGGTGGCGGGGGAGGACCCGGCGCCCGCGCCGGCCGCGGACGGATGGCTGCGGCTGGAGCGGTCCTGGGCGCCCGGCGACGAGGTCGTGCTGGACCTGCGCGTGGCACCGCGGCTCACACGGGCCGATCCCCGCGTCGACGCCGTCCGCGGCTGCGCCGCCATCGAGCGGGGCCCCCTGGTCTACTGCCTGGAAGGCGTGGACCACCCCGGGGGCGGCCTGGACGACGTCGTGCTCGACACCCGTGCCCCCCTCGCCGAGGAGCACCGCCCCGACCTCCTCGGCGGCGTCACCACCGTGACCGCCGCCGGACACCGCCGCGCCCTGCCCGAGCAGGGCTGGTGGCCGTACCGCGACGCCACCCGCCCGGCGCCCGCGGACGGCGCCGAACGGCCGGACGAGCCCGACGAGTCCCACGGCACGCCGCTGCGGCTCACCGCCGTCCCCTACTACGCCTGGGCCAACAGGAGCGACGGCCCGATGCGGGTCTGGATACCGACCCGCTAGCCGGCCGGGCCTGCGCGCGACCCCCCTCCGACTCCGTCTCCGTCCCGCCCCTGTCCCTCCCTCGGCCTGCCGGCGCCCGCCGCCGACCGCTCCCCCCACCCCCGCCACGCACCGAGCAAGGATCGCCATGAGACCAACACGCAGTGCCCTCGCGTTCGTCGCCACCTGCGCCGCGCTGGCGGCACTCGCCGCCTGCGGCGGATCCGGCGGCGGTTCCTCGTCATCCGCCGCCTCGGGGACGTACACCTTCTGGGACCCCTACCCGCAGTTCGACGGCTCCTCCGGGTGGGGCAGGCTCGTCGCCTCCTGCGGCGCCAAGGCCGGCGTGACCGTCAAGCGCACCGCGTACGACACCACCGACCTCGGCAACAAGGCGCTGCTCGCGGCCCAGCAGGGCGACGCGCCGGACGTCATGCTGGTGGACAACCCGGTGGTCTCCACGCTGGTGCAGGCCGGGATCCTGAACAAGATGAGCGAGGTCGGCGTGCCGACGTCCTCGATCCAGCCGAACATCATCGGCGCCGGCACCGTCGACGGGGCGGCCTACGGTGTGCCGATCGGCGCCAACACGCTGGCCCTCTACTACAACAAGACCGTCCTGGACGCCGCCGGTGTCGACCCGTCCTCGGTGAAGGACTGGCCGTCGCTGACCGCGGCGCTGACGAAGGTCAAGGCCGCGGGCAAAAAGGGCATCACCTTCTCCGCGATCGGCACGGAGGAGGGCAGCTTCCAGTTCCTGCCGTGGTTCTGGGGCGCCCAGGGCGACCTCGACCACCTGGACGGGGCGGGCGGCGTGGCCGCGCTGTCGCTGTGGAAGGACTGGGTGTCCCAGGGGCTGGCCCCGAACGACGTGCTGACCAACACCCAGACCACCAGCTGGCAGGAGTTCGCCACCGGCGACTTCGCGTTCGGCGAGAACGGCACCTGGCAGCTGGGCAACGCCAAGAAGGCCGGCTTCCCCTACGGCGTCGTCTCCATCCCGGGCAGGACCGGCGGCGTGGCCCCGGCGCCCACCGGCGGGGAGTTCGTCACCGTGCCCGTGCAGAAGGACGGCGCCCGCTACGCCGTGTCGGCCAAGATCGTCGCCTGCCTGACCAGCGACGCCAACCTGATGGCCACCGACACCACGCTGTCCTACATCGCGCCCACCACCGCCGTCCAGAGCCGGCAGACGGCGAAGGACCCGGGGCTGGCGCCGTGGAAGGCGGCCGTCGGCGCCGCCCGCGGCCGCACCAGCGGCGGCCTGGGCACCACGTACCCCGTCATCTCCGAACAGTTGTGGGGCGCCGTCCAGAGCGCCCTGTCCGGCGGCAAGAGTCCGCAGGCCGCCCTCCAGGACGCGCAGAAGGCCGTCGAGAACCACCAGGGCTAGAAGCCGAGAACCACCAGGGCTGGAGCACGTCGCCCGCCGGACGGGCCGACCGGGTCCGCGGCGGCGCGGCGGTCCGCTTCCCCCGCTCCGCCGTGCCGCCGACCGTCCCGGCGGCACGGCGGGCCCACCCGCCGGGGCCCGCCTCACCCGCGGCTCCCGGCACGGTCCGCACGACCGGCACCGGAACACGGCAGCACCGTGATTGAGGAGCACGTATGAGCACCGCCCAGGCCGGTGGCCTGCAACGGTCCCCGGACACGTCCGGGGCGCCCGCCCGCCCGCTGTCGCCGCCCCCGCCCCCGCCGCCCCGCCGCCGCTCCTCGCAACTGGCGGCCTGGGGCTTCCTGGCGCCGGTCGTGGCCTACCTCGCGGCCTTCTACCTCTACCCCCTGTACCGGAACGTCGACCTGTCCGTACGGCACTACACCGTGCGCTCGTTCGTGCAGGGCGGCGCGGAGTTCACCGGCTGGGACAACGTCCACCAGGTCCTGCGGGACCCGGCGTTCGGCACCGCGCTGCGCAACACCATGGTGTTCACGCTGGTGTCGATCGTCTTCCAGTACGGGCTCGGGCTCGCGCTCGCGGTGTTCTTCGACCGAGGCTTCCGGCTCGCCGCCACCTTGCGGGCGCTGTTCCTCGTCCCGTGGCTGCTGCCGCTGATCGTGTCGGCGTCCACGTGGTCGTGGATGCTCAACAGCGAGTCCGGCGTGGTGAACTACCTCCTCGGGCTGGCCGGTGCGGGCCCGGTGGACTGGCTGACGTCGCCGTCGTGGGCGCTCACCTCGGTGATCATCGCGAACATCTGGATCGGCGTCCCGTTCAACCTGGTCATCCTCCACAGCGGGCTGCAGAACATCCCGGCCGAGCTGTACGAGGCGGCCGCCCTCGACGGGGCGGGCCGCTGGCAGCAGTTCCGGCGCATCACCTTCCCGCTGCTGCGGCCGGTCTCCGCGATCACCCTGCTGCTCGGCTTCATCTACACGCTCAAGGTCTTCGACCTGATCTGGATCATGACCAGGGGCGGTCCGGGCGACTCCTCCTCGACGCTGGCCACCTGGTCCTACCGGCTCGGCTTCGGCTCGCTGCTCCCGCGGTTCGGCCCCGGCGCGGCGGTCGGGAACATCCTCATCCTCATCGCCTTGGCCTTCGGCCTGGTCTACATCCGCGTCCAGAGGAGGCAGGTCCCGTGACCGCCGTGTCCCCGTCTGCCGCGCGCCCCACCGGCCGCCGCACCGCCCGCGTGCGGACCGCGGTCGGCATCGTGCTGACGGCGCTGATGCTCTTCCCCGTGTACTGGATGGTCAACGTCTCGCTCACCCCGCAGCAGGACATGCGCAAGGACCCGCCGGACCTGCTGCCGCTGCACCCCACCGTCAGCGGCTACCGCGCCGTGCTGCGGGACCAGCTGCCCTACCTGTGGGTGAGCCTGCTGGTCGGGCTGGGGACCGTCGCGCTCACGCTGCTGCTGTCCGCGCCCGCCGGCTACGCGCTGGCCAAGCTGCGCCCGCGCGGCGCGGGCGCGGTCGGGGTGCTGCTGCTGATCGCCCAGATGATCCCGGGGATCGTCATGGCGATGGGCTTCTACGGCGTCTTCCTCGACCTGGGCATCATGAACACCTGGTGGGGGCTGGTGGTCGCGGACTCCACGATCGCCGTCCCCTTCGGCGTGATGATCTTCGCCGCCTTCATGTCCGGCATCCCCGACGAGCTGATCGCCGCCGCCAGGATCGACGGCGCCGGCGCGCTGCGCACCTTCGTCTCGGTGGTGCTGCCGGTCAGCAGGAACGCCGTCATCACGGTGTCGCTCTTCGGCTTCCTGTGGGCGTGGTCGGACTTCGTCTTCGCCAGCACGCTCGACGGCGGCGGCAGCATGCGCCCCATCACGCTCGGCATCTACAAGTACATCGGCAACAACAACCAGGAGTGGAACGCGATCATGGCCACCGCCGTCGTCGCGTCCGTGCCCGCGGCGGTCCTCCTCGTCCTCGCCCAGCGCTACGTCGCGGCGGGCGTCACCGCGGGAGCGGTCAAGGACTGAGCCGGGGCGACCGGGCCCGTGAGCGTCGCACCGCAGGGCTTGACGCCGACGCCGAGAGGAGCGAACGTCGTATGCGAGCCGAATGTTAGCGCTCACTTGTCCGCGGCACGCGAGACGCGCGTCCTCGCCGCCGCGGGTGTCCGCCGCGGCGCCCCCGCGCGGGCACCCACACCCTCACCCCCCCGCCCGCGCCCACCCTCGGGCGGCGGCGGGTCCCCCCACGGTGACAGCGTCCTCCGGCTGTCCCACCGGCCACCGGCCGCAGACACAGAGCCTGGAGACAGCCATGACATCACGACGGGACGAACCGACCACC
Source organism: Actinacidiphila sp. DG2A-62 (assembly GCF_035825295.1). Lineage (NCBI taxonomy): Bacteria > Bacillati > Actinomycetota > Actinomycetes > Kitasatosporales > Streptomycetaceae > Actinacidiphila > Actinacidiphila sp. DG2A-62. Next base: position 1,466,160 of record NZ_JAYMGI010000002.1, on the reverse strand, counting down.
GAAGGCCCGCGGTCGCCGAGCCGGCGGGCCGTGCTGGCGACGATGGGCGCGCTGCCGCTGCTCGCGGTCGCCGTGCCCTCCTCCCGGGCGACGGCCGCAACGGCTGCCGCCGTGTCCGTCGACCCGTCCGCGCGGCGGCAGACGATCCGCGGCTTCGGCGGCATGAACCACCCCGCGTGGGCGGGGGACCTGACGGCCGCCCAGCGCGACACGGCGTTCGGCAACGGCACGGGCCAGCTGGGCTTCTCCGTCCTCCGGATCCACATCGACGAGAACCAGGCGAACTGGGGCGCGGAAGTCGCCACCGCCCAGCGGGCGGCGGCCCTCGGGGCGATCGTCTTCGCGTCGCCGTGGAATCCCCCGGCGAGCATGGTGGAGACGTTCACCCACGGCAGCCAGACCGACGCCAAGCGGCTGCGGCACGACTCGTACGGCGCCTACGCCCAGCACCTGAACGCCTTCTACCAGTTCATGAAGAGCAACGGGGTGGACCTGTACGCCGTGTCGGTCCAGAACGAGCCCGACTACGCCCAGGACTGGACGTGGTGGACGTCGAGCGAGATCGTCACCTTCCTGCGGAACAACGCCGGCTCGATCGGGACGCGGGTCATCGCGCCGGAGTCCTTCCAGTACGTCAAGAGCATGTCCGACCCGATCCTCAACGACGCGACGGCCCTGGCCAACCTGGACATCCTCGGCGCCCACCTCTACGGCACGCCGTTCGCGAACTTCCCCTACCCCCTCTTCCAGCAGAAGGGGCAGGGCAAGGAACTGTGGATGACCGAGGTCTACTACCCCAATAGCACGGACTCCGCCGACCTGTGGCCCGCGGCGCTCGGCGTGGGGGAGCACATGCACCACGCGATGGTGGACGCCGAGTTCCAGGCGTACGTGTGGTGGTACATCCGGCGCAGCTACGGCCCCATGCGCGAGGACGGGCAGATCAGCAAGCGCGGAGCGGTCATGGCGCACTTCTCGAAGTTCGTCCGCCCGGGGTACGTCCGCGTCGACGCCGCTGCCAATCCCCAGAGCAACGTCTACACCTCTGCCTACGCCGGCGGCTCCAACGTGGTCATCGTGGCCGTCAACAAGGGAACCGGCGCGGTGAGCCAGCAGTTCACCCTGGCGAACACCACCGCGTCCAGCGTGTCCTCCTGGGTGACGGACGGTTCCCGGACCCTCGCGGCGCTGAGCGGGCCCACCCTGGCGAACGGCACCCTCACCGCCACGCTCCCGGCGTCGAGCATCACGACGTTCGTCGTCACGGTGGGCTCCTCCTCCGGCGCCGACACCCAGGCGCCCAGCGCGCCCGGGACCCCCACCGCCACCGGGATTACGGCCACCTCGGTCACGCTGAGCTGGACCGCCTCCACCGACAACACCGGCGTCGCCGGCTACGACGTCGTCCGGGTGAGCGGCGGCACCGAGAGCGCCGCGGCGTCCGCCACGACCAATCAGGCCACCGTCACCGGCTTGACCGCCGGCACCGCCTACACCTTCGCGGTGTACGCGCGCGACGCGGCGGGCAACCGCTCGTCCCGCAGCTCCACCGTCACCGTCACCACGTCCACCGGCTCCTCCGCGGGCGGCTGCGGCGTCGGCTACCAGGTCACGGGCAGCTGGACCGGCGGCTTCCAGGGCGAGATCACCATCCGCAACACCGGCAGCGCCGCGCTCACCGGCTGGACCCTCGCCTTCACCTTCACCGCCGGCCAGACCATCACCCAGATGTGGGGCGGCACGCCCGCCCAGAGCGGCGGCGCGGTGACGGTGACCCCGGTGGACTACACCACCTCCATCCCCGCGGGCGGCTCCGTCACGGTCGGCTTCCTCGCCGACCAGGGCGGCACCAACCCCGCGCCGACCTCCTTCACCCTCAACGGCGGCACCTGCACGAGCGTCTGACGGCCGGCCGCATCCCGTCGCGTGTCCCGCCGCTTCCTGCCGCCTCGCCGACGGCTCTTCGACGCCCGGGGCCGCGGCCGAGCGAACGGGTCCGCCGTTCGCCCGGCCGCGCCCCGCGGTTGCGCGGCTCCGCCGTCACCGAGGCGGACGGCGGCGCCGTGGCGCTCGACCTGCTGGACCGGTTCGCGGCCTCACTCGGCACGAAGCACTCGGCACGAAGCAGCGGCACCGACCGGGCTGGAGTTCCTGGTTGATCACGTGGATAGTCTGATCGGATGACGGAATACGTTCTCGACGACAGCCCCGGCCGCACACGGTGGCAGGTGGACTTCGAGCAGCGGCGGCGCGCCTCCTACACCGCGGTCGGGCTCGGTACGGCCGCGGCGGATCGCATGCTGGAGCACCTGCGGGAGACCGCCGCCGAGTGGACCGTCGCCCGGATCGTGGACGCCGGTGCGGTGGTCGGACACGTCGCCGTCGCCGTGTCCGACGACGACGGCACGCTTGCGGGCCGCATCGGCGACCTCCACGTCGACGCCGAGCACGCGGGCCGAGGATTCGAAGAGGCCGCGCGGGAGTGGGCCGAGCAGTGGTGCGCGGACCGCGGTGCACATCGGGTGGACGTGGCCCTCACCGAGCCCGGCGGCGAACTCTTCGCCGGCTACGGCCTGCGCGCCCAGACGAGGGCGCGGCTCGCCGACCCGCCGCCGCAGGCGCCCGGAGGCGTCACCGCCCGGCGGATGACCGAGGCCGACTTCACGGCCTGGCTGTCCGCCGAGCGGGCGTCGTACGTCGCGGGGATCGTCAGGGCAGGAGCCCTGAGCCGGGAGGACGCGGTACGCAAGTCCGACCGCGACTTCGCGCGGCTCCTCCCCGACGGCCTGGCGACGCCCGACACCACGCTCCTGGTGCTCGAAGCCGCGAGCGGTGAGCCGATCGGCACCGGCTGGCTGAGGCACGGGCACCTGCCCGGGGTCACGTACGGCTACTCGCTGCACGTCCACGAGCAGCACCGCGGCAAGGGCTACGGGCGGGCGGCGATGGCGGTCGGCGAGCGCGCCACGCTCGCCGCCGGCGACACGACGCTGATGTTCACCGTGTGGGGCGGCAACGACGTGGCGATGAGCCTGTACACCAGCGCCGGCTACGGCGTGGTGGAGGAGAACCGCTCCCTCGACCTGCCACGCACCGCGGTCTGAGCGCGGACCGCCGCACGCGCCCGTGCGGAGACCGCGTCGAGGCGCTCGACGCCCATGTCGGTCGCCGCCCCCACCACGGGATCAGTGGCCGGCGGACAGGCGACGCATCTGTACTTCCGGGGGTCGGGTCCGGCATCGCCGCCGTGCGGTCGGCCCCCGGGGCACCGGCTCCGCCGCGGCGCGGCAATGGCGGAGAAGCTCTTCGGCGACCGCGTCGTCACGATGAGCGGCATGAAGAGACGACAAGCTCCGGGAGTCTTCGCCGCCGCCGCGACCACCGACTCGACGGGGTCCGCGCCGCTGCCCGCGGGCGCGGGGTCCGGCGCCTCCCGGCGGTCCAGGGTCCGCTGAGGCAGCGCGGGCCGCCGGGGCGGTCGGGAACTCCGGCCCGCGTGCGCCGCCGCACAGCGCCGGCCTGCGGTCGGCGGCCGGAGGCCCCTCCGGTGCTCTGCCACCAGCGGACTCCCACCTGCTCCGACAGAAGGGGTACCGACATGTCAGCACCGACCATCCCGGCCGCGCCGCCGATCGACGCCCGGCGCGGGCTGTGGGGACGCCAACTCGACCGGTATCCCGGGAACGGAGCGCGCGCGCTCTATCTCGGCATCATCGTGGTGAGCACGGTGACGCTGTACTACGAGCTCTTCGTGCAGAACGCGGTCTCGACGCAGATCGCCGCGAACCTGCACATGTCGCTGGCGTACTTCATCGCCGTGATCGTGACCGGTTACGGGCTCGGCGCCGTGGGATCGGTCGTCGCCGGGCTCGCGGACCGCTGGGGCCGCGCGAACCTGGTGGTCTACGGACTGGCCCTGACCGGAGGGCTGGTGCTGTTCGGGCTGCCGAACGCGCACACCAAGCTGACGTACCTGGTGCTGTTCGGACTGGTCAGCATCGTCGAGGGCGTCGTCCTGGTGGCCAGCCCGGCGCTGGTGCGGGACTTCTCGCCGCAGGTCGGCCGGGCCTCGGCGATGGGCCTGTGGACGCTGGGGCCGGTGGTCGGCTCGCTGTTGGTGACCGAGGTCTCCAGCAACACCCTCACCTCGCACCCCGACTGGCAGTACCAGTTCCGGTTCTGCGGCGTCGTGGGTCTGGGGGTGTTCGTGATCGCGTTCGTGGGCCTGCGGGAGCTGGCGCCGCGGCTGCGCGACCAGTTGATGGTCAGCCTGCGGGACCAGGCCGTGGTCGAGGCGCGGGCCCGCGGGGTCGACCCGGACCGGGCCGTGGACGGCCGGTGGCGGCAGGTGCTGCGGACCGACGTGATCGGACCGGCGTTCGGGATCGGCGCCTTCCTGCTGTTCTTCTACATGGCCGTCGGCCTGTTCGTGGTCTTCTACACCACGACCTTCGGCTACAGCCTGGCCCGCGCCAACGCCCTGGGCAACTGGTACTGGGGTCTGCAGGCCGTCGCTCTGGTCATCGCCGGCGTGGTGTCCGACCGGCTGCGCGTGCGCAAGCCGTTCATGGTGGTCGGCGCGGCCGTCAGCGCCGTCGGCGTGGCGCTGTTCGCCCTGGCCACCACGCACGCCGACACCGGCTACTACCACTTCGCGTGGATCATCGCGCTCATCTCGGTCGGCAGCGCGATCGCCCTCTCCGCGTGGATGGCCGCTTTCACCGAGACCGTGGAGAAGCACAGCCCGGCCGCCACCGCCACCGGCCTGGCGATCTGGGGCGCGATGCTGCGCGTCATCGTCGTGGCGACCCTGGGCTCGGTGACCTTCGCGATCCCCGCCGCCGAGACCCTGGTGGACCACGGGCCGCAGGTCGAAGCCGCGGTGGCGGGCAAGGACCCGAACCTGAGCGCGTCGCAGAACGCGATCGTCAAGGCGGTGGCGGCGGACCCGGGCATCGCGGCCAGGGCGCAGCAGCTGGCCGCGCGGGACTCCGCCGAGGTCGCGACCGCCGCGCGCCTGTCACCGTCCGTCTCCACTGCCCTGATCGCGCACCCGGACGACCAGAAGGCGCAGGCCGCGGCGCTGAGCCAGATCTCCGGCAAACCGGTCGGCGAGATCGCCCGGGTGATGACGCTCAGCACGCGCTACCGGGCGCAGCTCGCCACCGCCGCCACCCTCGACCCGGCCACCCAGACCGCCCTGGCCACCGGCGCCACCGACCCGGCCACCCTGGCCAAGGCCGTCGGCGAGATAGCGGCCGGACTGCACGTGCCGGTCGCCACGGCGACCGCGGACCTGCAGGCGCTGGCCGAGGTCCCGCCGGCCGACCTCGTCCTGCTGCGCACCGACGGGCCCGCCGTCCAGCAGGCGCGCGCGAAACTCACCGCGCTGGCCGCGGTCCCGCCGGCCGATCTGACGTTCCTGAACACCTACGGCCGCGGCCTGAAGGACCCCGCGGTCGCGTCCGCGCTGGCCTCCCTGCAGAAGGAGGCGCCGGCGGTGCGGAAGGCGACCGAGGACGGCCCGGAGCAGTGGCAGCGTTGGTGGTGGCTCTGCTTCATCGGCCAACTGGTCTTCCTGCCGTCCATCTGGCTGCTCGCCGGACGCTGGAGCCCCGCCAAGGCCCGCGCCGACGCCGCCGCGCACAACAGCGCGGTCGCCCGCGAACTCGCGGCGCTGGCGGCCGAACGGGCGGAAGGACGACAGGCCGGCTGAGCCGTGCCGGCCGGACCTCCGGCGCCACGGCGTCGACGGCGGCCCGGCGCCGTGTGTCGTCACGACGAGCGCCCGCTTCCGGTCACGTCGGTGAGGCGGGCGCGGACGCGGTCGGCGTCCGGGCGCATGCCGAGGCGCCGGTAGATCTCCAGCGCCTGACGCAGACGGTCGGCGCCGTGGACGGTGTCGCCGGCGTCGAGGTGGCACTCGGCGATGCCTTCGAGGGAGACGGCCTCGTCGTCGTGCTTGCTCAACTCACGGTGCACGGCCAGGGCCCGCAGGTGCAGCGCGAGGGCCCGGGGCCGGTCGCCCATGGCGAGGAGCAGTGTGCCGTAGTGGTTGAGCGCCCAGGCCTCGTCGCCGCGGTGGCCCAGCTCGCGGTAGAGCCGGAGGGCCCGGGTGAGCGCGTCGGCGGCGCCCGTGTGGTCGCCGGCCAGCCGCCGCACCACGCCCGACTCGGCCAGGGCGAGGGCCTGGCCGTGCCGGTGGCCCAAGTCGCGGTAGAGCTGGAGAGCCTGGGCGAGTGCGTCGGCGGCGCCCGTGTGGTCGCCGGCCAGCCGCCGCACCGCGCCCAGGTCGGTCAGGGCGGTCGCCTGACCCTGGCGGTTGCCCAGCTCGCGGTTGAGCTCCAGGGCCCGGGCGAGGGCGTCGGCGGCCGCGGCGAGGTCCCCGACGAAGGAGTGCACGCGCCCCAGTTCGGACAAGGCGGTGGCCTGCCCCTGGCGGTTGCCGAGCTCGCGGTAGAGCCCGAGCGACCGCGTGAGCGCGTCGGCCGCGCCGGTGAACTCCCCGGTCAGATACCGCACCCGCCCCAGCTCGGCGAACACGGTGGCCTGTCCGTGCCGGTTGCCCAGGCCGCGGTAGAGCCGGAGGGCCTGCGCGAGCGCCTCGCCCGCGCCGGCGTAGTCGCCGGTGAGGTGCCGCACGCGCACGAGTTCGACCAACGCGCCCGCCCGGCCCAGGGGTTCGTCCACCTCGGCGTGCAGCCGCAGCGCCAGGCCGAGCGCGTCGGCCGCGCCGGAGGCGTCCCCGGTCAGACGCCGCACGCGGCCGAGATCGGTCAGCGCGCCGGCCCGGCCGCGGCGGTCGCCGAGGTGCCCGGCGGCCGTCTCGTGCACGGCGAGCGCGCGGGCCCACGGCCCGTCCGTCACCATGATCTGGGCCAGCCCGGCGGCCAGCGCCACGGTGTGCGCCCCCATGCCGCGGCCGTGCGCCTGCTCGAAGGCGCCCTCCAGGCCGGCGCGCTCGACGCGCAGCCAGGTCCGCGCGCTCTGCTCGTCCGGCAGGGCGGGCGCGTGGCGGGGCGCGGGACCGCCGGGTCCCTGCCGCGGGACGCGGTCGAGGAGGACGCCGGCGCGCCGTGCGGTGTGCTGATAGTAGGCGAACAGGCGGTCGCGGGCCTGCTCGCGCTGGTCCTCGGGATCGGCGGCGGCCAGGGTACGGGCGTGCGCCCGGATCAGGTCGTGCACGCGGTAGCGGCCCGGGGCCGCGCCGAGCAGCAGGCTGTGGTCGGACAGTTGCTGCACCAGCAGGTCGGCCTCGTCCAGGTCGGCGTCCAGCAGGGCGGCGGCCGCGTAGGCGTCGATCTCCGGTCCCGGCAGCAGGCCCAGGCGGCGGAAGAGCAGCCGCTGCCGCTGCGACAGCTCCCGGTAGGACAGGTCGAACACCGCGGCGAGGCTGCGGCCGGTGACCGTGTACCCGGCCAGCTCGTCGCCGGAGCGCCGCGAGGCGAGCCGGTGGAGCAGCCGCCGCAGGTCCCACGCCTTGCCGCCGGTGCGCAGCAGGGCGGCGGCGATCAGCAGGGCCAGCGGCAGGCGTCCGCATCGCTCGGCGACCTGGTGCCACAGGGACTCGTCGGCCGACCCGGTGTCGTGCCGGGACGCCTCGCGCAGCAGTGCCACCGCCGCGTCGACCGGCAGCACGTCCAAGGACAGCGGCAGGGCGTCGTCCAGGGACGTCAGGCGCCGGCGGCTGGTGATCAGCACCAGGCAGCCTCCGGCGGCGGGCAGCAGCGGGCGTACCTGGTCCTCGTCGGCGGCGTTGTCCAGGACCACCAGGGTGCGGGTGCCCGACAGGCGGTCGCGGTAGAGCGCGGCGCGGGCGTCGACGTCCCCGGGGATCCGCTGGGGCGGGACGCCGAGACCGCCCAGCAGCGCGGCCAGCGCGTCGCCGGGATCGCGCGGCGCCTTCCCCTGCGTGAAGCCGTACAGGTCGAGGAAGAGCTGGCCGTCCGGGAAGCGCTCGGCCAGCCGGTGCGCGGCGTGGACGGCCAGCGCGCTCTTGCCCACCCCGCCCATGCCGTCGATGGCAGAGATCACCACGGCGCCCGGGACGTTCCTGGCCGGCGCGTGGGCGGCCAGGGCGAGCAGGCGCGCGACGTCCTCGTCCCGTCCGGTGAACAGGGCGGTGCCGGCGGGCAGTTGGCGGGGAGCGGGGTGCGTGGCGCGCTCCGGTGTGCTCGCGGGAGCGGGACCGGGAGCGCCGGAGCGGGGGCCGTTGGGGCCGTCGGGACCCGGACCCTCGGGGCGTTCGGGGCCGGGGCGTTCGGTCGGACCCCCGGGGCCGGGGCCTTGGGTGCTCGGGCCGTCGGGACCCGGGACGTCGGAGCCGGAGCCGGAGCCGGAGCCGGAGCCGGAGTCGCCGGGGCCGGGACCGTCGTGGCCGGGGGCCGGGGGCCGGGGTCGGCGGCTCCGCGGTTCCGGGGCCGGCCGGAGGGGGCGGCGGCGCGGCGCGGCCGGCCCGGGTCCTGCTCCTGCGCTGGTTCTCCTCGACCCGGTCGCGGGCGTCGGCCAGCGCGCCGCGCTCGGCCGGACCGGCGCCCAGCACCTCGGCCAGGGCGTCGAACCGGTCGGTGGGCGGCAGGGTGCGGCCGGTGAGGTACTCCGCGATCGCGGCCTGCGACCAGCCGGTCCTGCTCGCCAACTCCCGGTACGTCAGGGGGCTGTCGCGCCGCTCGCGCGCGTGCCGACGGCGCAGGTCCCGTAACAGCGCGGACAGGTCCTCCAGCGTCTGCGCCCGGGTCGCGGCCTGGGCCAGCGCCCCGGAGGGCTGCGCGGGGTGGCGCTGTGCGCCGGGTTCCATCGCCGCGACCTCCGAGGGGGCCAGGACTCGCACGGGGGTGCCGGTGGAGGCAGGCTACCGCCGCCCGCTCCGGGCCGACAGACGGCCGGGGGCCGGGCGGCGTACGGGCGGACGGCCGTCACGGGGGCGCGGACGGGGGCGAGGCCGCCCGGCCGGCGGCCGGACGACCTCGCGCGTGGGCGTCGTCGGAATGTGCGCGGCGACCTCGGTCCGGAACGTGCTCGGCGACGTCAGTACGGACGCCACATGAACTCGCCGCTCGGCGCGCAGGACCACTGGATGACCCAGGCGTCGTAGTCCTTGCGCGCGCCGCCGACGGCCACGCACTTGCCGCTGTTGACGTTCACCAGCTCGTAGGCGCCCGGGTAGCCGGCGAACTCCGGGACCAGGGTGAAGAGCTGGTCGGCGGTGTTGGCGCAGTTGTAGACGAAGACCGTCGCCCCGTCGGCGCGGGACCCGCCCGCGATGGACAGGCACTGGTTGTTGTGCAGGTCGATCAGCTCGTACGCGCCGTTGCCGTTGCTCGCGGCCTCCCAGAAGACGGTGTTGTCGTCGCCGCAGCCCTCCTGGCGCGCCGCGCCCCGCGACTCCGGGTCGTAGGCCAGGCACAGGCCGCTGTTGACGTTGGCGAATCTGAGCGTCGGATTGCCGATGCCGTCGGCCGGCGAGACCGTCCCGGCGGCCTTGCGCGCGCCGGCGGGGGTCGCCGCGGGCGCGGCGGCGTTCGCCGGCGCTGCGGTCACGGCGATGGCGAGGGCCGCGACGGCGGCCATGACCACGCCGATGCGGGCCAGGCCGCGTCGGCGTCGGGTTTCGATGCGCACACCTACTCCTTCGCTGTCTGCTGTCGCTGTCTGCGGTGCTGCGTGCTGTTCCCGTGAGGCGGGGCCAGCGCCGCTCATGGTCACCGCCGGGCACGGGGTCCGCCCGGTATCCCGTCCGCCGCCGGGCACCGGCAGAATCCGGCAGAATCCGCGGGCACGGCTGCGGGCAGGGCGGGCGGGCGCGGCGGGTGCGAGCCGGACGTTCGGGGCGGATGAGCAGGGGATGAGCGGGGATGAGCGCGGACGAGCGCTGATGAGAGTGGAGGAAAACTGTGAGGAATGTGTGGCCGTCGGTGGGCAGACGGTCAGTGCGGCCCGGGTGCGGTCCCGCCGCGTGACGTTCCTTCGACGGCAGGAGAGGGGGAGGGCCATGTCCTGCTCGAACGCGGACTGCCGCAAGGGCGGCTGCAGCAGCGAGCCGCAGGGAACCCGGGCACCCGGCAAGGGCTGACGGCACGGCCACGGACGCGAGCGCGCCGACCGGCGTCAGGACGGCCGAAAGTGGCTGTCATTGTTGTGGACATGCCCATTTTGCGCAGCTACGGTGAGGCGTGGTCTAGACCTGGCGGGCGGCACCGGGCCCGAACGACCCGGTGCCGCCCGGTCCCGGCAGACCGGCGGAATCCCCCCACATTCCCAGGGAGCCTGTCATGCGCAAGAAGCTCGCCGCCGCCGTCGTCGGCCTCGGCTCGTTGAGCGCCGTCGTGCTGGCCACCGGCAGTGCCAGCAGCCACGGGTACATCAGCACCCCGCCCAGCCGCCAGGCCCTGTGTGCGGCCGGCACCGTCAAGAACTGCGGTGACATCCAGTACGAGCCGCAGAGCGTGGAGGGCCCCAAGGGCTTCCCGGCCGCCGGTCCCGCCGACGGCACGATCTGCAGCGGCGGCGTCAGCCGCTTCGCCCAGCTCGACGACCCGCGCGGCGGGGCCTGGCCGGCCACCCGCCTGACCGGCGGCCAGAGCTACACCTTCACCTGGAAGCTCACCGCCCAGCACGCCACGACCGACTTCTCGTACTACCTGACCAAGAACGGCTACGATCCGACCAAGCCGCTGACCCGCTCGGAGCTGGACACCACGCCCTTCCTGAAGGTGTCGTACAACGGCGCCCAGCCGCCGGCCACCGTCGTGCACCAGGGCACCGTCCCCACCGGGCGTACCGGCAAGCAGATGATCGTCGGCGTGTGGACGATCGCCGACACCGGCAACGCCTTCTACGCCTGCTCCGACGTGCAGTTCTGACCAGCCCCCCGGCGCCGCCCCGCCCCCGGCCCCGGGCGGCGCCGGCCTGCCGCGGCGCCGGTGCGGAGGCCGGTGTGCTCGACGAGGCCGCCGGGTTCTGGACGCCCGCGTTGTTGACCGTTCGCCAGGACGGCGTCACGGACACCGCCCGCCGTGCGACTGCGCCGCGCCCGCCGTACGACCGTGCCGCCCGCCGTACGAGCGTGCTGCCTCCCCCCGCAAGACCGTGCCTCACTCCGTCCGGAATTCCAGGCCGCCCTCGGGGGAGGTCGTGCGCTGGGCGGCGGGGTCTCGGTGTTCGCGGTGGCGGGGCAGGAAGACGAACACGGCGACGGCGCCGAGGAGCATGACGCCGGCTGCGGCCAGTGAGGTGACGCGTTGCGCCGAGACGAAGGCGTGCACCGCGTCGGCGGCCAGGGGCGCGCCGCGCGGGCCGAGGCGGTCGGCCACGGTCAGCGTTCCGGCGACGGACTCTCCGGCGAGTGGACGCAAGCCGGCGGGCAGCAGGCTGAGCGGCTCCTGGATCCGATCGCGGTAGTGCGAGGACAGGATGGAGCCGAGCACGGCCACGCCCAGCGCTCCGCCGACCTGTCGCAGCGCGTTGAGCAGTGCCGCGCCGGCGCCCGACGCGCGGTCGGGCAGGGTGGCCATGGCGGCGGTGGTCGCGGCGGGCATGACCAGGCCCATCGCGCTGCCCATCATGAAGAAGAGGACTTCGCACCGCCAGATCGGGGAGTGCTGGTCCAGTGTGCTCACGCCGAGGAAGGTCAGCGCGGTCAGCAGCAGCCCCGCCGTGCACACGGCGCGGACGCCGAAGCGTCGGACCAGGGCGGTGCTCTGCGGGGAGAAGGCGAGTTGGGCCGCGGCGAGCGGCAGCAGGCAGCACCCGGCCCGGAGCGAGGAGTAGCCGCGGACGCTCTGCAAGTAGAAGATCATGTAGAAGGAGGTGCCGAGCAGGCCGAAGAAGACCACGGCGATCGCCGCGGCGGCGGCAGAGAACCGGGCCTGCCGGAACCATCCGAGATCGACCACCGGGTGGCTGCTGCGGCGTTCCCACAGGACGAAGAGGGCGAGCACGGCCAGGCCCGCGAGCGTGTTCCCCCATACCGGCGGCGCCGTCCAGGTGTCGGCCTCGCCGCCCTTGACGATGCCGAGCACGAGCAGGCAGAGGCCCGCCACGCAGAGCAGGATGCCCGGTGGGTCGAAGCGGCTGCCGGCCGGATCGGCCGACTCGGGCACCACGGCGGCGATCGCGGCGAAACCGGCCAGCACGATGGGGACGTTGATCAGGAAGATCGAGCCCCACCAGAAGTGCTCCAGCAGCAGCCCGCCGGTGACCGGGCCGATTGCCACGGCGAGTCCGGCCGACGCCGCCCACAGGCCGATCGCCTTCGGCCGCTCCCGCGCCGGGAACACGTCGGTGATGATCGCCAGCGTCGCCGGCACCACCAGCGCGGCGCCGATGCCCAGGCCCGCGCGGGCGGCGACGAGTTGGCCGGCGTGCTGCGCGTAGGCGGACGCGGCCGAGAAGGCCCCGAACACCAGCAGGCCGGCCAGGAGCGTGCGCTTCCTGCCGAACCGGTCCGCGGCCACCCCGCCGGTGATCAGCAGCGAGGCGAAGACCAGGGTGTAGGAGTCGACCGCCCACTGCAGTTCGCCGGAGGAGGCCCCGAGCCCCGCGGGCGCCGGGAGGGCGAGGGTGCGCAGGGCCACGCTCACGATCGAGGTGTCGAGGACCACCAGCACCAGACTGACGACGAGGGACGCGAGCACCCACCACCGGCGGGGGTGGCCGGCCGTGCGGCCCAAGGCGCCGGTCCCCTCCGACTCGATCTCATCGTGCGGCACGAGAACACCCCGTCATTTCAGTTCGGCGAGCCCGGATATTCGGTCCGGCAATTGCAGCAGATCGGCCGCGGATCCACCAGGCGCCCGCGCGTGTTCCACCGGATCCGGCGAATTTCCGGACGATGGGCGGTGTCCGTGCAATTGCATGTGCTGACATATGATCGCGGTGCACCCGAATGCCCTGCGGTCATAAGCTTGCCCTGCGGCAACATTGCCCATCGGCAACCTTGCACCATTCTGTGCGAGGAAAAAGGAACACGAATCGCCATGCGGCGAAATGCAAAATGTTCCGCCGCCTCCGTGTCACACTCTCGACTGAGTTCGACACCGACATCGACACCGACATCGACATCGCCGAACCGAAGAGATCGGAGACGGTCCTGGAACGCTCGGGAACACAGACCACTCACCAGCCCGGCGCGCCCGCCGCGCCTGCGGCGGCCATCGGCCCGGACGACCTCAGGGCGGCGATCAACGAGCTGGTGCCGTTCCAGAAGTTCGTCGGCGCGCGGCTCGCGGAGCTGGGCGCGGACGGCGCCGTCGCCACCCTGCCCGACGCCCCCCACCTGCTCAACCACGTGGGAACGGGGCACGCCGCGGCTCTTTTCCTGGTGGCCGAGGCGGCCGCGGGAGGGGCGCTGGCCGGGGCGCTGGGCGAGCGGGTGACCACCGTCCGCTTCGTGCTCCGCGCCTCGGAGATCCGCTATCTGCGCGCGGCCCGCGGGCAGCTCAGGGCGGTCGCGGACGTGTCCGGCGAGGACGTGCGGGCGAGGTGCTCGCGGCTCGCCGCCGGAGAGCGGTTCGAAGAGGTGGTGAGTTCGCTCCTCTACGACCCGGCGGGCGATCACGTGGCCACCGCGCAATTCACCTACCACTGCCGAATCCTTCCGGGGTGATCGACGGCCCGCATGCCCGCACGGGTCCGCATGCCCGCATTCCGTCCAGTAGTCAATCATTCGACCGATGTGCGTACTGAACGAAAGGACAGCGAGTAGCCGTGAATTTCCTGGAGCGCCACGACCTTCCCCTCTCGAAGATTCCCAAGCGCTGGTACAACGTAGTCCCCGACCTGCCGCGTATTCCCGACGACTACCTGCACCCGGTGACCCGGGAACCGGTCGACCGGGAATTCATGGAGCGGCTGCTGCCCAAGGCCCTGGTCGCGCAGGAAAGCTCCATGGAGCGGTGGATCACCATTCCCGAGGAGGTGCGGGCGGCCTACCGCCTCTGGCGGCCCACCCCGCTGTTCCGGGCCCACGGGCTGGAACGCCACCTGGACACGCCGGCGGAGATCTACTTCAAGTACGAGGGCGCCAGCCCGTCCGGCTCCCACAAGCTCAACTCCGCGCTGGCACAGGCGTACTACGCGAAGCTGGAAGGCGTGGACCGCCTGGTGACGGACACCGGCGCCGGCCAGTGGGGCAGCGCGCTCTCCCTGGCCTGCAGCCTCTTCGGCATCAAGGCGCTGGCCTACATGGTCCGGGCCAGCTACGAGAGCAAGCCCTACCGCCGGAACCTGATGGAGACCTTCGGGCAGCAGGTGCTCCCCAGCCCGGGGCCGCACACCGAGTACGGCCGGGCGCTGCTCGCCGGCACCCCCGACCACCCGGGCTCCGAGGCCACGGCCGTCTCCGAGGCGCTGGAGACCGTTCGGCGCAACCCCGGGGACCGCTTCTCCATGGGGGCCTTCGCCAACCACGTGCTGCTCCACCAGACCGTCGTCGGCCTGGAGACCCGCGAGCAGTTGGCGGAGATCGGCAAGCAGCCCGACCACCTGGTGGCGTCGGTGGGCTGCGGCAGCAACATGGGCGGCTTCGCCTTCCCCTTCGTCAGCGACAAGCTGGCGGGCGCCGACATCGGCATCCTGGCCGCCGAACCGGCCGCCTGCCCCACCCTGACGGCGGGCGAGTACCGCTACGACTTCGCGGACGGCAGCGGCTCGGGCCCCATGGCCAGGACATACACCCTCGGCTACGAGTTCGTGCCGCCGCCCATCCACTCCGGAGGGCTGCGTTACCACGGCGCCGCGCCGCTCGTCGGGCTGGCCCGCCACGAGGGCATCCTCGACTCCCGGGCGTACGCCCAGCGGGAGGTCTTCGAGGCCGGGACGCTCTTCGCCCGGCTGCACGGCCTGGTCCCCGCGCCGGAGTCCGCGCACGCCATCCGGGCCGTCATCGACCTGGCCCAGGAGTGCACCCGGCAGCGGCGGCACGCCGTCATCGTCTTCTGCTACAGCGGCCACGGCCTGCTGGACCTGGGCGCCTACAGGTCGTTCAACGCCGGGGAGATGGCCGACGCCGAACCGTACGAGGTCGCCCTGGCCGCGGGCGAGCCCGCCGTCGCCGGCCTGGCCGGGTGACCGGCGATGACCGTGCGGGACATCTCCACGACCTCCACGACCTCGACGACCTCGACGACCTCCCCCCTTCGGTACTCCTACCCGCTCTACATCAACGGCGAGGACCGCCCGGGCACCGGCTGGACGTACAGCCTGGACGCCGGCGCCTTCCTGGCCGACCCGCGGGCCTCCTTCGTCCGCAAGCGCAAACTCGAACGGCTCGGCGCCGGCGACCCGGAGGGCGACGTCACCGGCATGGTCGGCCGAGTGGCGATCAGCGGTCCCCAGGACGTGGCCGACGCGCTGGAGGCCGCGCACGCCGCCCGCCGCGAGTGGGCCCGGGTGGACCTGGAGACGCGGCTGCGGCTCCTGCGCCGGCTGCACACCGGCCTCACCGAGCGCTACGACGAACTGCTGGCCATCCTCATCTCCGAGGGACACCCGCGCCGCCTGGCCGAGTGGGAGATCGCGGGCATGCTCATGGGCAGCAGCGAGCAGACCGTCTCCTTCTACCGCGACCAGATGGACCAGCGCTTCGACAGCCCGGACCACACGCTCGCGCTGCTGCGCAAGCCGGACGGCGTGGTCTGCCTCAACCCGCCGCAGAACGCGGCGGCCACCAACTCCGGCCTGGGCATCGCGGCCCTCGCCGCGGGCAACACCCTGGTGGTGAAGGCGCCCCGCACCTCCCCGCTGGGCGTGGCCTTCGTCTACCGCGAACTGGTCGCGCCCGTCCTGGAGGACCTGGGGGCCCCGCCCGGCACCCTCAACCTGGTCTCCGGCCCGACCAGCCCGATGCTGCGGCAATGGCTGGACAGCCCCTACGTCGACGACGTGATGTTCTTCGGCGACAGCGACGTCGGCCTGGAGTTCGGCGCCGAGTGCGTGGCCCGCGGCAAGAAGCCGGTGCTCGAACTGGCCGGCAACGACACGGCCGTGGTGTGGCACGACGCCGACCTGGACGGCGCGGTGGAGGCGCTCGTCGAGTGCTTCTACGGCTCCGGGCAGATCTGCATGGTGCCCAAGTGCGCCGTCGTCCACCCGGACATCGCCGACGAGCTGCTGGCCCGGCTCACCGCCCGCTGCCGCGAACTGCGCCCCGGATACCCGGACGACCCGGAGGTGCTGCTCAGCCCGGTACTGAAGATCGACCGGTTCCAGGAGGTGCTCGCCGAGGCGCGGCAGCTGGGCGGAAAGGTCCTCTGCGGCGGCGAGCGGGTGGACGTCGACGGCGTCCGCACGGTCAACGGCGTCTTCGTCGAGCCCACCGTGCTGCGGGTCGACGGGCTCCGCGAGGCGCGCCGGATGCGGGCCGTGCGGGAGGAGACCTTCTTCCCGCTGCTGTCGGTGGTCGTCCCCGACGACCGCGACGACTTCGACCTCCTCGACGCGGTCATCGCCTTCGTCAACGACAATGAGTACGGGCTCCGCAACTCGCTGTGGTCGCGGGACGAGAAGGTCGTCGACGCCTTCACCCGCGAGGTCACCAACGCGGGACTGCTGAAGGTCAACGACTCCCACATCGGCTTCGTCCCCTACCTCGGCACCCACGGCGGCACCGGCCGCACCGGGGGCCCGTTCGGCGAACTCAACTACCCCATCCTGCGCACCTCCCACCTCCACGGGGTGTCCGTGGCGAAGGCCGGCTCCGGCAGCCGGCC
The DNA here is from genome assembly GCF_035825295.1 of Actinacidiphila sp. DG2A-62. NCBI lineage: Bacteria > Bacillati > Actinomycetota > Actinomycetes > Kitasatosporales > Streptomycetaceae > Actinacidiphila > Actinacidiphila sp. DG2A-62. Next base: position 1,449,451 of record NZ_JAYMGI010000002.1, on the reverse strand, counting down.
CGTCTGACCCGAACCGAAGGACGCACATGCCCATCTCCCGCGGACAGCGACGGTCCGCCCGGCTGGCCGCACGGGTCGGCGGGCGGCGGGTCCTGGTCACCGGGGCCTCCGGAGCGATCGGCCGCGAGGTCGCGGTGCTGCTCGGACAGGCCGGCGCCGAGCTGCTGCTGCTCGGCCGCCACCCGCAGGAGCTGGACGAGAGCGCGCGCCGTGCCGCCACCGGCGGCGGCACGGTGCGCACCTTCTCCGTCGACCTCACCGACCCCGGCCGGCTGTCGTCGTTCACCGACCGGTTGATCGACGACTACGGCGGAGTCGACATCCTGATCAACAACGCCGGGCGGTCGATCCGCCGCGGCACCGTCCACGCGGCGGACCGGCCGCACGACTACCGCAGGACGATGGCCGTCAACTACTTCGGCGCCGTGGACCTCACCCTGCGCCTGCTGCCCGGGATGCGCGAGCGCGGGCACGGCCACATCGTCAACGTCGGCACCATCGGGCTCCAACTGGGCATGTCCCGGTTCACCGCCTACAACCCCTCCAAGGCGGCCCTCGAAGCGTTCGGCGAGTCGCTGGCCCCGGAGCTGCGCCACGAGGGCATCGCCGTCAGCACCGTCCACCTGCCGCTGGTCCGCACCCGGATGAGCATGCCCACCCAGGCGTTCGCCCGGCTGCCCGCCCTCGACCCCCGGCAGGCCGCACACCTGATCTGCCGCGCGCTGGTGACCAGGAAGCCGCGGGTCTCCACCCGACTCGGCACGCTCGGGGAACTCCTCGGTGTCGCCGCGCCGCGGCTCCGACTGGCCCTGGCGGCCCTGGAATACCGCCATCTCCCCGAATCCCCCGCGGCCATGCGCGGGACCGAGAACGAGGCCGCGACCCATGACTGAGGCTGTGATCCATGACTGAGGCCGTGCCCCACGACCGCCCCATGACCGGGCAGGGACCGGCGGCGACCGACGGGCCGGGGCCCGCGGCGGTCGACGACGCCCCCGCCGGCCATGTCGACCGCGCCCTGGGCGCGGCCACCCTCGCCGACGCCTTCGACCTCACCGCCGAGGCGTACGCCGACCGGCCGGCCCTGACCGGCGCCGACGGCGAGCGGTACACCTGGGCCCGCTACCGCGGCGACGCCCGGCGCTGCGCCGCGGGACTGGCCGGGCTCGGGCTGCGGCCCGGGGACACGCTCGGCCTGCTGCTGGGCAACCGGCCGGAGTTCCACGTGGCGGACGCGGCCGCCATGACGCTCGGCGTGACCACCTGCTCGCTCTACCCGACCGCCCCCGACGAGGAGTTGCGCCACCTGGTCACCGACTCCCGGGCGAGCGTGCTGGTGTGCGACGCCGCCGGCCTGGCCCGCGCCCGCGGGCTGCTGGAGCGCTGCCCCGGCCTGCGCGAACTCGTCGTCGTCGGTCCCGCCGCCGGCGCGGCGGGCGTGCGGACCTATCAGGACCTGCTGGCCGCGGGCGACGCGCACCCCGGGCCCGCGCCGTACCGGGTGCGCGCGCGGGACGTCCTCACCGTCGTCTACACCTCCGGGACCACCGGGCCGCCCAAGGGCGTCGAGATCAGCCATGGCGTGGCGCTGGCCACCGCCCGTGCCTTCCTGGAACGGGCGCCCCTGCCGGCCGGCAGCCGGCTGGTGTCCTACCTGCCGATGGCGCACATCGCCGAGCGGTGCTGCTCGCACTACCTGCCGATGCTGCTGGGCGCCGACGTCACCTGCTGCCCGCAGCCGGACCGGCTGTTCACCGTGCTGCCCCAGGTGCGGCCGCACTGGCTGTTCTCGGTGCCCCGGATGTGGGACAAGCTCCGCACCCGCCTGCTGGCCGAACTGGACGGCGCGCCCGCGGAGTTCCGCGACGGCGTCCTGCGCGCGCTGGAGCTGGGCGCGGCACTGGCCGCGGGGGAGGACGACGACGGGCGGGCGGAGTACCTCCTGCTGGAACGCAGCCACCTGGCGCCCGTCCGCGCGCTGCTCGGCCTGGACGAGGCCCGGCTCGTGCACGTGGGGGCCGCGCCGATCCGCGAGGAGACCATGCTCTTCCTGCGCGCCCTCGGCCTGCCGGTGGGCGAGATCTGGGGCATGACCGAACTGTGCGCCGCCGCCTGCGTGACCGAGCCCGGCCGGCACCGGATGGGCTGGGTCGGCCCGCCGCTGCCCGGGGTGGAGGTGCGGACCGCGCCCGACGGCGAGGTGCTGGTCCGGGGCGCCGTCACGATGCTCGGCTACCGCGGCAGGCCGCAGGAGACCGCCGCGGCCTTCGACGAGCACGGCTGGCTGCGCACCGGGGACCTCGGCGAACTGGCCCCTGACGGCTCGCTGCGCATCACCGGGCGCAAGAAGGACCTGATCGTCAACGCCTACGGCAAGAACATGGCCCCCGCCCGGATCGAGGCGCGGATCGCCGAGGAGGAACCGCTGATCGACCAGGTCTGCGTGATCGGTGACGGACGCCCCTTCAACGTCGCCCTGATCGCCACCGCGGGCCCGGCCGACCCCGACGCGCTCCGGGCCGCCGTCGGCCGCGCGAACCTGCGCCTGTCGCAGCCGGAGCAGATCAAGCGCTTCGCCGTCGTCGAGGACGACTGGACGCCGCGCAGCGGCCTGGTGACCCCCACGCTGAAGCTGCGGCGGTCACGACTCCAGCAGCACTACCGCGAAGTCGTCGCGTCGCTCTACGCGGACGGCGGCCTGACCCCGCTCAAGGACTGACCCGATGCCCCTCGCCCCGAGCGCCACGCAGCCCGCCCCCGCCCCCCGGCCCTCCGAGACCGCCGGCCGCCTGGCCGCGCGCCTGGCCGGCAGCGGACCCGTGCTCACGCCCCTGGCGCCGTTCACCCTGGACGTCATCGCCCGCCTGCCGAGCGCCCTGCCGGACGACGTGGCCCACGCGCACGACCGGGCCGCCGCCGCGCGCGGCGCCTGGGCCCGGCGGAGCGCGCGCGAGCGCGCCCGGGTCTTCCGGCGGATGCAGCACCTGCTGCTCGACCGGCAGCGCGAGGCGCTCGACCTCGTCCAGTGGGAGACCGGGAAGGCGCGTGCCCACGCCTTCGAGGAGCTGGCCGACGCCGCGGGCGTGTGCGGCTACTACGCCCGCCGGGCCCCCGCCCTGCTCGCGCCGCGCCGCCGCCGCGCGGTGGTGCCGCTGCTGACCACGGTCCGGGAGGTGCGCCACCCCAAAGGAGTGGTCGCCGTCATCACCCCCTGGAACTACCCGCTCAGCCTCACCGTGACCGACGTGGTGCCGGCGCTGCTCGCGGGCAACGCGGTGGTGCACAAGGCCGACACCCAGACCGCGTGCACCGCGCTGTGGGCACGCGAACTGTGCGTGGCGGCCGGGCTGCCCGAGGAGGTGTGGCAGATCGTGGTCGGCGACCCCGCGGACGTCGGCCCGGCGCTGGTCGAACGGGCCGACTACCTGGCCTTCACCGGCTCCACCGCGGCCGGGCGCGTGCTGGGCCGCGCCGCCGCCGACCGGATCATCGGCTGCATGCTGGAACTGGGCGGCAAGAACCCGCTGCTGGTGCTCGCCGACGCCGACCTCGAACGCGCCGCGAGCGGGGCCGTCCGCGCCGCCTTCAGCAGCGCCGGCCAACTGTGCATGTCGGCCGAGCGGTTCCTGGTCGACACCGCGGTGCACGACCGCTTCCTGGCGCTCCTCCTGGACCGCGTCGCCGGCCTGCGGATGTCCGCCGCCCTGGACTTCGGCGCCGACATGGGGTCGCTCACCTCCCGGCAGCAGCTCGACCGGGTGCGGCGGCACGTCGAGGACGCCCGGTCCAAGGGCGCCCGGGTGCTCTGCGGCGGACGCGAACGCCCCGACCTCGGCCCGCTGTTCTACGAGCCCACGGTGCTGTCCGGCGTGACACCGGACATGCTCGCGTACCGGGAGGAGACGTTCGGGCCGGTGGTGTCGGTCCGCTCCTTCCAGGACGACGACGAGGCGGTGGCACTGGCCAACGACAGCCCGTACGGCCTGAACGCCAGCGTGTGGAGCCGCAGTCCGCGCCGCGCCGCAGCGCTCGCCCGCCGCCTGCACGTCGGCGCCGTCAACGTCAACGAGGGCTTCCGCACCGCCTATGCCTCCTACGACGCGCCCGCCGGCGGCCGCAAGCTGTCCGGGGTCGGCCACCGGCACGGCGCCGAGGGCCTGTTGCAGTACACCGACCTCCAGGTCGTGGCCGGCACCCGCGCGCCCTTCCTCGACCCCCGCCCCGGCCACAGCGCCGAACGCCACGCCGAGTCCCTCACCCGCCTCGCCCGGGTGAAGGCGGCGCTGCGGATCGACTGACCGAGCGCCGCGTGCGGCGGTGGCCGGGCGCGGCCGCGGGCCGGAGGGGTGCTCCGGCCCGCGGTGTGCGACGGGGCGCCGGGGCCGAGGCCCCGGCTGTCGTGGACGGACGGGATCAGAAGGCGCCGACGCCGTTGGGGGTGCCGAGGCCGGTGGGGCCGTCCCAGCCGGTGCGGGCGGTGCACCACTGGGTGGTGGGGCAGGAGCCGTTGCTGCCGGAGGTCACATCCCACAGCGACGAGGCGTGCGTGTAGGGGTAGTTGTTGTCGATCGATCCGGTGTTGCCGGCGAGGGCGAACACCGAGGCGATGACCGGGGAGGACACGCTGGTGCCGCCGAAGACCAGCCAGCCGGACAGGCCCTGGTAGGCGGTGCTGTCGTAGACGGCGACGCCGGTGGAGGGGTCGGCGACCGCGGAGACGTCGGCCTCGGCGCGGTTGGCGCAGCCGGTGCCGAAGGAAGCGGCGGCGGACAGGGCCGCGTTGTAGGCGGAGCAGCCGCTGCCCGCGCCGCTCCAGGCGGTCTCGGTCCAGCCGCGCGTGGTGGAGGCCGACTTGAGGCTGGTGCCGCCGACGGCGGTGACGTAGTGCGAGGACGCCGGGTAGCTCGCGCCGTAGCCGCTGTCACCGGAGCTGGCGGTCACGGCGATGCCCGGGTGGTTGTAGTACGAGCCGTAGCTCGCGTCCGAGGCGTCCGAGCCGCCGTAGCTGTTGCTGATCGCGACGACGCCGGGGGTGGCCGCCGCGCGGTTCACCGCGGCGCCGAGGTTGGCGAAGCTGGACGACTTCGCCTCCACCAGCAGGATGTGGCAACTCGGGCAGATCGCGGAGACCATGTCCAGGTCCAGGGAGATCTCCTGGGCCCACCCGCCGTTGGCGCGCGGGTAGCTGGTGCCGCCGTTCTGGTCGATCTTCTTGAAGCAGCCGTTGGCGGTGGTGCACGCGGGCAGTCCGTACTGCGCGCGGTAGACGCCGAGGTCGGCCTCGGCGGTGGGGTCGTCGTAGGCGTCGACGATGGCCACGGTCCGGCCCGCGCCGGCCGTGGCCGAGGGCAGGTTGTACGCCGACTGCAGGCTGGAGGGGCCGTAGCCGGACGGCGTGGCGTGCGGGGCGATCGAGGCGGCCTGCGCCGTGTCGGTGCGGACGATCGCCTTGCAGGAGGCGAAGCCCGGCTTGCTCGCGGCACAGGAGTGCGCGGTCTTCGCCGCGGGTGACGCCGCGGCGTGCGAGGCTTCCGCCGGCCCGAGGACCGCGAGCGGGATCCCCGCCAGGGCCGCCGCGCCGATGCCCAACAGCTTCGCGCGTGAGCGCAGTTGCATAGGACTCTCCTTGAGGTCATGGCCGGTCGGTGTGCCGGCCTCGGCGGTCCTCCCGGTTCCCGGTCGCCCCGGTGGTGCGGACCGTGCCGGCAACGGCCGTGTCAGGAGAAGAGCGGCGAAGGGCGACGCGGGCGGAGAGGAACGCCCGGGCCGGTGCAGTGTGCAGGTTTGGCAGGTACAGCGCAACCTCCCGCATAAAGGGGTCGATTTCCTCTGATACGGCGCGTCTGCGCACTGCGGGCACGGCGTCGGACGTCCCGGCGGTGGGAGGGGGCGCCGCTTGCGCGCGCCCCGCACCGCCGGGCGGCCGGGCGGGGGAGGGGGAGGTACGCCCGCCTAACCGAGGGCCCACTTCTGGTTGGACTGGTTGTTGCAGGTCCACAGCTCGACGAGGGCGCCGTCGGCGGTCGACGCGCCGGTCACGTCGAGGCACAGGCCGGACTGGACGCCGGTGATCGTGCCGTCGCCGTTGACCAGCCACTGCTGGTTCGGCTGGCCGTTACACGTCCAGACCTCCACCTTGGTGCCCGGCGCGGTCTGGTTGTCGTACGCGTCCAGGCACAGCTGGGAGCCGCCGGCGCCGACGGTCAGCTGGTTGGACGCGTTGTGCGTCCAGGTCTGGCCGGTTCCGCCGTCGCAGGTCCTGATGTCCGCCTGCGTGCCGGCGCCCGCCGAGCCGGGGACGTCCAGGCACTTGCCCGCCCCCACCGCGCGGACCGCGCCCGTGACGGTGCCGCCCCCGCCGCCCGTGGTGCCGCCCGCCACCCGGTACATGGCCGTGCCGTGGGCCGGCACGGACGCGCTGATGGCGCCCGAGGTGCTGGACGTCGCGCCGGACCACAGATCGGTGAGCGTGTAGGACGACGCCCCCGTCTTGCCGATCGCGGCGGCCGACGTGCTGATCGTGGCCGTGGAGCCGGTCTCGTTGAACAGCGCCACCGACACGTCGCCGCCCGCCAGCGGCTTGGCGAGCACGTCGAGGCCCCCGGAGGAGGAGACCAGGACGCCCTGCTTGCCCAGGGAGTCCTGGTCCACCGCGATCACACGGGTGTTGGTGTAGGTCGACAGCGTTGTGGCGCTCGCCGAGGCGATGTTCGTCCCGGCGATCAGCGGCGCCGCCATCTCCGCCCACAGGCTGAACTCCGACCGGGCCTCGGTGGCCGTCAGCGAGCCGTTGCCGACCTCCAGCATGTCCGGGTCGTTCCAGTGGCCGGGTCCGGCGTACGAGGCCAGGCCGACGTTGCTGTGGAAGATCGACAGCATGCTGGAGAAGCTCGCGGAGATGTCGCCGGTGGTGCGCCAGCTGTTGCCGACGCCGGCGCCCCACGTCCAGACGTTCTCCTGGCCCCAGTTGCACAGGCTGTACAGGATGGGGCGGCCGGTCGCGGCCAGGGCGTCGCGCATGGCGGTGTACCGGGTCTGCGCCGGGACCCCGTTGTTGTTGCAGTTGTCGTACTTCAGGTAGTCGACGCCCCAGGAGGCGAACGACTGGGCGTCGGTGGTCTCGTGCCCGAGGCTGCCGGGGTAGCCGGCGCAGGTGGCGGTGCCCGCGTCCTCGTAGATGCCGAGCTTGAGGCCGAGCGAGTGCACGTAGTCGGCGGTGCCCTTGATGCCGTCGGGGAACTTGGCGGGGTCGGGCACCAGGTGGCCCGAGGAGTCCCGGGAGTGCGTCAGCCAGCAGTCGTCGATGTTGACGTAGGTGTACCCGGCCGCCTGCATGCCGTTGGTGTGCATCGCCTGCGCGGTGGACTTGATCAGCGACTCGGAGACGTTGCAGCCGTAGGCGTTCCAGTCGTTGAAGCCCATCTGGGGGGTCGTCGCCAGGCCGTTGCCGAGCGCCGCGGCCGGCGGCGCGGCCCCGGCGGACACCAGGGGGACGAGCAGGGAGAGCAGCAGGCCGGCGAGCGCCAGGAGAAGCGTCCGGTGGCGTTCTGCCGCGGCGCGAACATGACCGTTCATCAGTGAGCGACCTCCGTGAACCGTTGGGGTGGGGGGATGGGCGGGTCCTCGCGGCGGGGGCGCGCCGGCGCGGCCGGGTGGGGCGGTCGGCCCGAAGGCTCCGCCGTCCCACCCGGCCGGCCGGACGGATGCGTCAGCCCAGGGCCCACTGCTGGTTGGACTGGCCGTTGCAGGTCCACAGTTCGGCGAGCGCGCCGTTGGCGGTGGAGGCGCCGGTGACGTCGAGGCACAGGCCGGACTGGAGGCCGGTGACGGTGCCGTCGGAGTTCAGCTGCCACTGCTGGTTGGCGCCGCCGTTGCACGGCCAGGTCTCGACCTTCGTGCCCGGCGCGGTCTGGTTGTCGTAGGCGTCCAGGCACATCTGGCTGCCGCCGGTGACGACCGTGAGCTGGTTGGACGAGGTGCGGGTCCAGGTCTGGTTGGCCTGGCCGCTGCAGTCCCAGATCTGCACCTGGGTGCCCGCGGTCGCCGAGCTGTTCGGCACGTCCAGGCACTTGCCAGGCGCCGACGGCCCGCAGCGGTCCGGTGGACGTCCCGCCGGTGGAACCGCTGCCGTAGTTCACCGAGTTGATGTTCGCCTGCACCGCGTTCTCGGTGGCGTCGGAGGGGTAGCCGCTGGTCATGACGCCTTCGTAGAAGGTGCCCTGGGCGCCCTTGCTGTTGTCGCCGCCGGTGCCCAGGATGATGGCACCCTGCTTCTTCATCGGGTTGTAGCCCGAGACGTTGGGCCGCACGCCGTCGTAGAAGGTGGACAGCCCGCCGGACTGGGCGTTGCCGCCGCGGATGGCCCAGTGGTTCGGGCCGCCCTTGATGATGGCGGTGGTGTAGCGGTAGTTGATCGTCGGGTCGTTGGCGTTGTAGTGCTGGTTGACGCCGGAGAACAGGCCGTTCTCCAGGTCCGCCATGATCCACGGGCCGTTGCCGGCGCCGTAGCCCCAGACCTTGATGTTGCCGAAGTAGATGGCCTCCATCGTGCCGTTGCCGTCGTCGCGGCTGTCGGTCTCGGCGTTGCCGTAGTCGAAGCAGCAGCCGCCGTTGTAGTGGGTGCCGTCGAAGATCGCGTACATGCCCTCGGGGTTGTCGCCGGTGGCGATGCCGTTGGTGTGGTTGTCGCGGTAACCGGTGCCGGGGGCGACGAAGACGCCGTACGCCTTGTGGCCGCCGACGGTGGTGGGGGCGGCGGTGGCGTTGGCGAGGTTGTCCGGGCCGCCGGCCGCGCTTCCCGCGGGGGCCTGGGTGAGGTTGTTGCCGCGGCCGGACTGGTCGTAGATGACCGTGATCAGACAGGTGGTGCGGGAGCAGAACGAGTCCTGGGCGGAAGCGTCGGCGTAACCGCCCGCCGACAGCAGGCCGATGTCCTTGGTGGCGTTGTCCGAGGAGCGGCGCACCTGGTACAGCGGGCCGTTGTACGACGAGTACAGCGCGCGGGTGGTGCTGTGCGCGGCGACACAGGGGGTGCCGCCCGAGGCGTAGATGTCGCAGGGCAGCGACCCGGCCGCCTGGGACGACGACGTCGTGCCGGCGAGCACGCCGGCGATCAGGGCGACCGCGCCCAGAAACGCCGGCAGCCAGCGGGTGAGCCGTCTGCCGGGGCGGGCCATTGCGAGTGCGGACACGGAGTCCTCCTTATGTGGGGGGAGCCGGGCGCGAACATCCGGACACCGCGCGGCGGCGGTGCCCCCGGCGCCCGGAACAGGCGTCGGTGCAGGGCGGATGTGCGACTCGACGGAATGTGAGCGCTAACACTTCAGTGGGGTTTTCTCCTGCCGTCGGAGAGGTGGTGTGTGTGGGGAACGACCGCAGCGTGCAGGAGGAGGGGGGTGATGTCAATCCCTCCGTGCGAGCGAACCGTCACCCGGGGTGCTTCCCGGGTGTCCTCAACCCGGGTCGCATCGCCCGGTGCACGGCCCTTGTGCTCGGCTCGGGAGGTGTGTCAGCCTCGTGTCGACCCCGGTGTCGGCTCACCGGACCGTGCGCGCGCGGTCCCGGGACGGCTCGGCGTCGCATCCCCCCACCTCGGGTTGTGAGCGCTCACATCAGGCTCGCGGCCCATGCTTCAGGAGTGTCCACATGACGCAGCAGAGCTTCCGCGGCCTGCCGCCGCCCTGGCCGGGACGAGGCCGCACGCCCGCCCGGCCGGGCGGGTTCCGGCGACACCCGTATGCCGCCGCCCTCGGCGCCCGCGGGGTGCGCCGGCTCCTCGACGACGACCGGACGCACCGGCCCCCCGGCGGCGGCGCGGCGCACGACCACCGGGCGCGCCGGCCGCGCTGAAGCAGGGCGCGCCCCCACGCGCGCCGTGCAGCCCGGCAACCGCGCCCGCTCGGCAACCGCGCCCGCGGGGCGGCCGTCGACGCCCAAATCCCGGCGCGGCGCACGAGCCGCCTGCCCGGACGCGGGCGGCACGCGGCAGGACCGGCCGCCGAACACCGCGAACGCTCTTCCTCCGGGGCGTCCGCCCGGCATGCCGGTTCCCCGGGACGCGCCCGCCCGCGCGCCCGGCCCCGCTCCGGAGCGGCCGGCGGCGGCGCGCCCGCCCTGCTCCGGCAGCGCGCCGGAGCCTTGCGGCCGTACGCGGTCCCGCGGGTGACCGCGGTCCCGGCGAGAGCCCTCGCTCCCCGGACCGTGCACGGCCGCGCGCCCGCTTCCCGCGCGCGACCGCTCCCGCCGGGCAGCGCCCGCGAAAGACGAAGGAGCAACACGAAGGAGGTACGCGATGCCTTCCGGCATGCGCACGATCCGCACACCACGCGGCCGATCGGGGGCCCTGGCCGCCGCGGTGGCCGTGACGGCGGCCACGGTCCTGGCCGTGCTCTCGGCCGCCCCGGCGCACGCGGCCACCACGCTGCGGTCGCTGGCCGAGGCCAAGGGCAAGTACTTCGGCACCGCGCTCACCGACGGCGACCTGAACGTCGGCGGCGAAATGGCGGTCGCCGGCGCGCAGTTCGACATGGTGACGCCCGGCAACGAGATGAAGTGGGACACCACCGAGCCCTCCCGCGGGTCGTTCAACTTCGGCCCCGGCGACCAGATCGTCACCTGGGCGCAGGCGCACAGCGCCCGGGTGCGCGGCCACAACCTGGTCTGGCACGCCCAGCTGCCCGGCTGGGTCGGCAGCCTGCCCGCCAACCAGGTCCAGAGCGCGATGGAGTCCCACATCACCGGCGAGGTCAGCCACTACAAGGGCAAGATCTACGCCTGGGACGTGATCAACGAGCCGTTCAACGAGGACGGCAGCCTGCGTCAGGACGCCTTCACCAACGCCATGGGCTCCGGCTACCTCGCGGACGCGATCCGTACCGCCCACGCCGCGGACCCGAACGCCAAGCTGTACATCAACGACTACAACATCGAGGGCGAGAACGCGAAGAGCAACGCCCTCTACAGCCTGGCGCAGTCGATGCTCGCGCAGGGCGTGCCGCTGGGCGGCATCGGCCTGGAGAGCCACTTCATCGACGGCCAGGTGCCCTCCTCCATGCTCGCGAACATGCAGCGCTTCGCGAACCTCGGCCTGGACGTCGCCGTCACCGAGCTGGACGACCGGATCCAGCTGCCCGCCTCCAGCGCCAGCCTGCAGCAGCAGGCCGCCGACTACACCACCGTGGTCGACGACTGCCTGGCGGTGGCGCGCTGCGTGGGGGTGAGCCAGTGGGGCGTCGACGACGGCCACTCCTGGATCCCCGGCACCTTCCCCGGGTACGGCGCGGCCACGATGTACGACAGCAACTACCAGCCGAAGCCCGCGTACAACGCGGCGGTGGCCGCGCTGGGCGGCTCCACCGGCGGCACGACGGGTGGCACGACCGGGGGCACCGGCGGCGGGTCGACCGGCGCACTGCGCGCCATGGGGGCGGGCAAGTGCCTGGACGTGCCCAACTCCTCGACCACGCCCGGCACCCAGGTGCAGATCTGGGACTGCAGCGGCCAGGCCAACCAGACCTGGACCCGCACCTCGTCCGGACAGCTCACGGTCGCCTCCGGCGGCGGTCAGCTGTGCCTGGACGCCTACGACAACCAGACGTCGCCGGGCACCAAGGTGGAGACCTGGACGTGCAACGGCCAGTCCAACCAGCAGTGGAGGTTCAACTCCGACGGCACCGTCACCGGCGTGCAGTCCGGTCTGTGTCTGGACGTCACCGGCGCCTCCACGGCCAACGGCGCGCTGGTCGAACTGTGGACCTGCAACGGCGGCAGCAACCAGCGATGGACCCTCGGCTGACCCCGGCCGGCCTTCGGCGCCGGGTGATCCGGGCGGCCGGAGCCGGCCGTCCCGCTGCCCCGGCCGCTCCACCGACGACATGAGGAGTGCTCTGTGAAACGCACACGCACACACCTGTTCAGGAAACACAGGCCGTTGCTGATCGGCCTGGTCGCGGCGGCCATGGCCGCCGCGGGCATCTCGTTCACCGCGTCGTCCGCGCAGGCCGCGAGCGGGTGCAAGGTGGACTACAGCATCACCAACCAGTGGTCGGGCGGCTTCGGCGCCAACGTGAACGTGACCAACCTGGGCGATCCGGTGAGCAGTTGGCAGGTCGCCTGGTCCTTCGCGTCCGGGCAGACCGTCACCCAGCTGTGGAACGGCTCCTACACCCAGAGTGGTGCGCAGGTCACGGTGACCAACGCCTCGTACAACGGCAGCCTGGCCACCGGCGCTTCCACGAGCTTCGGCTTCAACGGCGCCTACACCGGCAGCAACCCCGTGCCCACCGCCTTCACCCTCAACGGCGTCGCCTGCACCGGCGGCACCACCACCTCGGGCGGCACGTCCACGGGCACGACCACGGGCGGCACGACGACCGGTGGCACGACGACGGGCGGTACCACCACGGGTGGCACCACCACGACCGGCGGGACCACCGGAGGCAGCACCGGCGGCTCGTGCACGCTGCCGTCGACGTACCACTGGTCCTCGACCGGGCCGCTGGCGCAGCCGGCCAACGGGTGGGTCTCGCTCAAGGACTTCACCGACGTCGTCTACAACGGCAAGCACCTGGTCTACGCCTCGAACGTCTCGGGCTCCGGGTACGGATCGATGGCCTTCGCCCCCTTCACCAACTGGTCGGACATGGGCTCGGCCACCCAGACCGGGATGAGCCAGTCGACGGTGGCGCCCACCCTGTTCTACTTCGCCCCCAAGAACATCTGGGTGCTCGCCTACCAGTGGGGCACGTGGCCGTTCATCTACCGCACCTCCAGCGACCCGACCAACCCCAACGGCTGGTCCGCCCCGCAGCCGCTGTTCACCGGCAGCATCAGCAACTCCGGCACCGGCCCGATCGACCAGACGCTCATCGGCGACGGCCAGAACATGTACCTGTTCTTCGCCGGGGACAACGGCTCCATCTACCGCGCGAGCATGCCGATCGGGAACTTCCCGTCCAGCTTCGGCTCCACCTACACCACCGTGATGAGCGACTCCCAGGCGAACCTCTTCGAGGCGGTGCAGGTCTACAAGGTCCAGGGCCAGAACCAGTACCTGATGATCGTCGAGGCGATGGGCGCGAACGGGCGCTACTTCCGCTCCTTCACCGCCTCCAGCCTCGGCGGCACCTGGACGCCGCAGGCGGCCAGCGAGAGCAACCCCTTCGCCGGCAAGGCCAACAGCGGCGCCACCTGGACGAACGACATCAGCCACGGCGATCTGGTCCGCAGCAACCCCGACCAGACCATGACCGTCGACCCGTGCAATCTGCAGCTCCTGTACCAGGGCAAGAACCCCAGCGCCGGCGGAGTTACGACCAGCTCCCCTGGCGACCGGGCCTGCTCACCCTCCAGCGCTGACCTCCCCGCAGCGCAGGAAGAAGAGGCGGCCTGCCCGGGACGTTCCGGGCCGGCCGCCGCGTCGGACAGGCGGTGCGTCAGGACACGCTGCAGGACGTGCCGTTGAGGGTGAAGGCGGTGGGCACGGTGGTGCTGGAGCCCGTGCCCTGGAAGCCGAAGCCGGTCGAACCGCCCACCGGGACGGACGCGTTGTAGCCCAGGTCGGAGGCGGTCACGGCCGCGCCGGACTGGGTGGTCTTCGCGTTCCAGGCGTTGCTGATCTTCTGGTCGCCGGCGAAGGTCCACTTCAGCGTCCAGCCGTTGACGGCGGCGCTGCCGGTGTTGCGCAGGGTGACGTCCGCGGTGAAGCCGCCGTTCCACGAGCTGGCGATCTTGTAGCTGACCGAGCAGGTCCCGTCGGCCGGCGGAGTGGTCGGCGGCGTGCTGGTGGGGGGCGTGCTGGTCGGGGGAGTGGTCGGCGGCGTGGTCGGCGGCGTGGTCGGGTCCGACGCCCCGGCGGAGGCCAGCGCGTACGCGATGTCCGGCAGGAAGGTGCCCGCGGCGCCGGCGCAGCCGTCCGCCTCGCCCGGAGGCTTCACCCACAGGTACGCGTCGATCGCCGGGTCACCGGTGTCGGTCGTGGGGTACGTGCCGATCGCCCGGCCGGACGGGTCGCACCAGGCGCCGCCGCCCGCGGGGCCGTTGCCGTTGCGGCTGGTGTCCACCACGGCGTGCAGGTTGCCCGGGTTGCCCAGCGCGGACAGCACGTTCTTGGCGTAGTTGACCTCGTTCGCCGTGGTGTTGAAGTTGGAGACGTTGGTGAAGAAGCCGTCGGCGTTGGTCAGGATGCCGGCGCTGCGCAGCCGGTTGGCCTGCTCCGAGGCACTGTTCCAGGCCGAGTGGCCGCCGTCCAGGTACACCTTGGCGTTGGGCGCGGCCGCGTGGATGGCGGCCCCCGCCCGGGAGAGCGAGGCGAACCGGTCGGCCTGCGCCTGCGCGGACAGGCACGTGGTCAGGGAGACCGAGTCGGGCTCCAGGATGATGATCGACTGTCCGCTGCCCAGACCGGCGGCGAAGCTGCGCACCCAGGCGTCGTACGAGGCGAGGTCCGGCGCGCCGCCGGCGGAGGCGCCGCCGCAGTCGCGGTTGGGGATCTCGTACACCGCCAGCACCGGCACCTGCCCGGCGGCGGCCGCGGCCGAGGTCACCGTGCGGACGTCGTTGGTGACGGTGGAGGGCGTGTAGTTGGCGAACCAGATCGCCTGCGGCTGGGAGGCGATCCGCCGGGCGATGACCGGCTCGCGGGAGTCGCCGGGATTGGCGGCGACCCAGCGGACGACCTGCGAGTTGGGGTCCTTGTACAACTGGGTGCCGGACGGGAGGCTGCCCTGCGGCGCGGCGCCCGCGCTCATCTGGGTGCTGAAGGCGATGCCGACGGCGGCGAGGCCGGTGGCCAGGCCGACGGCCATGGCCTTGCGCAGCCGCGACCCGCCCGCGGCGGCCTCGGCGGCGCGCGGGGTGCGGTTGAGGGGTGTCACAGTCGTCCTCCGTGCTCTCGTGGGGGAGAGGGTCCTCCGGAGTGCGAGGACCGGATGCCGCGGGCTCATGGGAGCGCTCCCATGAGTCCGGGGTCAAGGGTAGCCAGCATGGTGGGGCGGCGACATCCCTGTGCGGGACGCAATTCGCCGCGCCCGGCGTGACCGGGCGTGGCCGGACGGCCCGGCCCGCCCGCGTCGCTGGCCGCCCGCATCGCCGCCCCGCCGCGCGGGCGGCGCCCCCACCCGGCCCGCCGTCGCGTTCAGGCCGCCGGCAGCCGCGCGGCGAGGAAGGCGCGGATCAGGGCTGCGGCCTCCTCGCCGGCGCTCTCCAGGAGGAAGTGGCCGCCCGTCAGGACGTGGATCTCGGCGTCGTCGGTGTCGCGGGCGAAGGCGTGCGCGCCCGCCGGGCCGAAGAAGGGGTCGCCGTCGCCCCACACCGCGAGCACCGGCACCCGCCGGCTGCGCAGCCAGTCGTGCAGCGCCGGGTACAGCGGCGGGTTCGTCGCGTAGTCCAGGAACAGCTTCAGCTGCACCTCGGCGTTGCCCGGACGGGAGATGCGCGCGTGGTCCAGGGTCCAGGTCTCGGGGCTGAGGACGCTGGGGTCGGCGACGCCGGTGGTGTACTGGGCCCGGATCGCCTCCAGGGTGAACGCGCCGCGCAGCGCCGCCTCGTTCCGCGGGGACTGCTCCCGCTGGTAGTCCCGGACCGCCTGCCATCCGGAGGGTACGAACCCGTCGTCGTAGCCGTTGCCGTTCTGGGTGACCACCGCGGTCACCGCCTCGGGGTCGCGCAGGGCGAGCCGCCAGCCGATCGGGGCGCCGTAGTCCTGGACGACGAGCGCGTACCGCCGCACGCCCAGCTGGTCCAGCAGGCCGGCGGTCAGGTCGGCGAGGGCGTCGAAGCCGTAGTCGAACTCCTCGACGCCCGGCGCGTCCGAGAACCCGAACCCGAGGTGGTCCGGCGCGATCACCCGGTAGCCGTCGAGCCGGGGGATCAGGTCGCGGAACATGAACGAACTCGTCGGGAAGCCGTGCAGCAGCACGACCACCGGCCGGTCCGGCGACCCTGCTTCGCGGTAGAAGAGCCGGTGGCCCGCGACCGTCGCGAGGACCGCGAGGACCGTGAGCGCGGTGAGGACGGTGAGGACATCGTCTTTTTGCGGCGGACCCGCGACGTGCTCCAGGCGCTGGTCCAGGGGTCGGCCGGGCCGGCCGCGCTCGGGCCGGTGCTGGAAGGCGTCGGCTACCGCGCGGAGGCCGGCGAGTCCGGCATCGCCTGGACGTTGGTGACGCCGCCCGGACGGGCCCTGGCCGTACGGGCCGTCCTCGCCTGGGATGCGCTGGCCCGCACCGCCCCGGCCGGCTGCGGCCGTGCCAGAACGCCGAGGAGTGCACCCTCTTCCTCATCGACCGCTCGAAGAGCAACAGCGCCCGCTGGTGCTCCATGGCCCAGTGCGGCAACCGCATGAAGGCCCGCCGGCACTACGAACGCGCGAGGGGAGCCCGCTCGGCCGGCTGAAGCGCGCCGGCCACCAGCGTGCGCGCCAGCGCCGTGGTCGTCGCGAGGGTGTCCAGGGGAAGGGGTCGCGCGGCCAGCGCGCCCTCGTGCAGGACGAAGAGCTGGGTGGCCAGGGTCGCCGGGCCGGCGCAGCCCGCCTCGGCCGCGAGCCGTGCGAACAGGTCGCGCAGCCACAGTTTCTGGTCCGCGGCGACGCGGTGCGCGGGATGCGCGGGGTCCGGGAGTTCGGCCAGCGCGTTGAGGAACGCGCAGCCCCGCGCGTTGCTCCGGCTCCAGGTCCGCAGCGCCTCGAAAGGCGCGGTGACGGCGTCGGCGGGAGTGTCGGCGGCCTCGACCGCGGCGTCCACGAGCGCGCGCCAGCGCCGGTCGCGCTGGGCGAGGCAGACCGCGACGAGCTCGTCCTTCGACCCGAAGCGGTTGTACAGCGTCCGCTTGGTCACGCCCGACCGCTCGGCGATCAGATCGACGCCCACCGCCGTGATGCCGCGCTCGTAGAACAGCTCCTCGGCGGCGGCGGCGATGCGGCGCGCCGCCGAGGTCATGGGCCGGGACTCCGGCACGGGTGCCTCCTGCGCCGGTGGGGTTACGCTGGAAGTGTTCACAGAACAGTATATCTCTGACGGGGCGAGGAGGTCCGGACGATGGACGCGACCGAACACGTGCCCGACCGTGCGCCGGGCGGTGCGCCCGACCGCGTGCCCGGCGGTGCGCCCGACCCGGTACCCGCCCGCATGCGGGCGGTGCGGATCACGCGGCACGGCGGGCCGGAGGTCCTCCAGCAGGCGGACGTGGCCGTCCCGCGCCCGGGTGTGGGCGAGGTGCTGGTCCGGGTCGTCGCCGCGGCGCTGAACAACACGGACCTGTGGACCCGGGAGGGGGCGTACGGCCGCCCGGGCGCGCCGACGACGCTCTCCGGCTGGCGCGGGCCGATCGACTTCCCGCGGGTCCAGGGCGCCGACGCGGCAGGGCGGGTCGCGGTCGTCGGCGCGGGCGTGCCGGCGGACCTCGTGGGACGCCGTGTGGTGGTCGACCCGGCGGTCTACGACGCCGACGGGCCGGACGCCAACCCGGTCGGGCTGATGGGCAGCGAACGCGACGGCGGCTACGCGGAGTACGTGACCGCGCCGGCGGAGCGGGTGCACGACATGTCGGACTCACCGCTCACCGACGACCAGCTCGCGACGCTGCCGACCGCCTACGGCACGGCCCTCGGGATGATCGAGCGCGGCCGGCTGCGGGCGGGGGAGACCGCCCTGGTCTCCGGCGCCTCCGGCGGCGTCGGGCTCGCGCTGGTGCAGCTGGCCCGCGCCCGCGGGGCGCGCGTCGTCGCCGTCAGCAGCGCTCCCAAGGCCGGCGCGGTGCGCGAGGCCGGCGCGCACGCGGTGGTCGACCGCGCCGGGGACCTCGTCGGGCAGCTCCGCGCCGCCGCGCCGCAGGGTGTGGACGTCGGGTTGGACGTGGTGGCCGGCGAACTGGTCGGCGCGGGGCTGCCGTTGCTCCGGGAGGGCGGCCGGTGGGTGATCGCCGGCGCGCTCGGCGGCTACGACGTGGCGTTCGACGTCCGCCGGCTCTACCTGCACAACGCGCAGGTGATCGGCTCGGCGATGCACACGCCCGCGCACTTCGCCCTGCTCGCGGACCTGGCCCGCGGCGGCGCGGTCCGGCCGGTCGTCGCGGCCACGTACCCGCTGGACCGGGCCGCCCAGGCGCAGCGCGACCTCGCCCGCAGGGAGCACGTCGGCAAGCTCGTCCTGCACCCGTAGTCGGCCCGCCCGCCCCGCAGCCGGCCCTCCCGCCCCGCAGCCGTCCGACCCCCGCGATCCCCGGTGACCGTCCGACCCCCGCGACGATGACCGTCCGACCCCCCCGCGACCCCCGCGACCCCTGCGACCGTCCCGTCCCCGCGACCTCCCGGAGGAGACCCCGTGCCCCGCACCGAACTGGAAACCGTCTACCTGGCCTACCTCGACGCGCTGAACGACCGCAGGTTCGCCGACCTCGACCGCTTCGTGCACGACGAACTCACCTACAACGACGAGGCGTTGACCCGCCGAAGTTACGCCGACATGATCGCGGCCGATGTCCGGGCGGTCCCGGACCTGCGCTTCGAGCCGCGGTTGCTGCTGACCGACGGCGACACCGTGGCGTGCCGCCTGTGGTTCGACTGCACGCCCACCGGCAGGTTCTTTGGCGCCGAGCCCACCGGGCGGCGCGTCGCCTTCGCCGAGCATGTCTTCTACCGGTTCCGCGCCGGCCGCATCGCGCAGGTCTGGTCGCTCATCGACCGCGAGGCCGCGACGGCCGCGGGTCCGCGCCCGAACTCCGCGCGGCACACCCGCTCTTGACACGCTCTCACCCCGCCGATCATGCTGAAGTGAATTCCGTTTCCATTATCACTTAATGATCGGAACCGCGCCGAGGTGAGGAGCCCGTCGTTGGAGCAGCCGCTCTATCTCAGGCCGCGCGTCGAGGAGCCCCTGCGCTCGTTACTGGCGGACGGCGCTTTCCTCCACCGGCTGGTCGACGGGCTCGGGTCGCCCCTCAACGTGCTCGCGCCGCGGCGCGCCGTGGACAACGCCGGCCGCTTCCTCGCCGTCTACCGCCGCCACCGCCTCACCGGCCGGGTGTACTTCGCCCACAAGGCGAACCGTTCGACCGCGCTGCTGCGGGAGTTGGCCGCCGCCGGGGGCCGGATCGGGGTCGACGCGGCCTCCGCCGGGGAGCTGTCGCACGCGCTGGGCTGCGGGTTCACCGCCGACCGCGTGCTGGCCACCGGGCCCAAGGACACCGCGTTCCTGTGGCTGGCGGCGCGCGTCGGCGCGACCGTCCAGGCCGACTCGCCGGGGGAGTTGGAACGGCTCGCCGCCCTGGTGCGCACGCACGGCTTCGCACGGGTGCCCGTACTGCTGCGTCTCGGCGACTTCGAGTCCGGGCATCGCGCGGGCGGCGGCGTGCGGGTGCTGGCCCGGCGCAGCCGCTTCGGCACACCGGTGCGGGAGGCGGAGGCGCTGCTGGCGGCGGCGGCCCGGCACCGCGACGCGGTGGAGCTGACGGGCGTCGGCTACCACCTGGACACGGTCGGCGTCGAGGAGAAGGTCCACGCGTTGGAGGAGTGCGTCAGGGTGCTGGACGCCTGCCTCGCGCACGGCCTGAGCCCGCGCGCGGTGGACGTCGGCGGCGGGTTCGGCGTCGGCTACGTCGAGGACGCCGCCGAGTGGGACCGGTACACCACCGCCCTCACCGACGCGGTCCGCGGCGCCCGCCCGCCGCTGGCCTGGCGCGGCCACGGCTACGGGCTGCGCAACGAGCACGGCACGGTGCGCGGTTCGGCCGCGCTGTACCCGGCGCACCGCGCGGTCGCCGGGCCCGCCTACCTCGACGACCTGCTCAGCCTGGCCCCCTCCTTCGGCCGGCCCGCGGCGACGCTGCTCCTGGAGCACCTCCACGAGGTGTACAGCGAACCGGGCCGCGCGCTGGTCGACCAGTGCGGGCTGTCGCTGGCCCGGGTCGTGGAGGTGCGCGCCTCGCCCGACGACCCGTCGGAGCACATCGTGCGGCTCGCGGCGAACAGCGGCGACATCAGCCTGGAGGAGCACGGGGTGCTCGTGGACCCGGTGCTCGTGCCCCGCGGGCGGGGCGGGACGCAGAACGGGGAGTCCCGGGGCGGCGGGTCGGCCGGCGGGGCGCCGGCCGCCGGGCCCGGCGGCGAGCCGGCGGGAGCCGCCGCGGGGGTGTACCTCGCGGGCAACCTCTGCCTGGAGGCGGACCTGCTGACGCGCCGCAAGGTGTTCCTGCCCCGGCTGCCGCGCCCTGGGGACCTGCTGGCCTTCGCCAACACCGCGGGCTACGCGATGGACTTCCGGGCCCACAACGCCCAGCGGCAGCCGACGGCGCGCACGGTCGCCGTACGGCGGCGCGCGGACGGCTGGCACTGGCGCCCGGACGAGGACTACTGGCCGGTGGACGAGGAGGATGACGGGCCGGTGCGGCCGGTGGACGAGGAGGATTACGGGCCGGTGCGACCGGCGGACGAGGACGCTCGGCCGGCCGAGGCCGCGGGAGGGGAGCGGACATGAGGTACGACAGCATCGTGGACGCCATCGGCGACACGCCGCTGGTGCGGATCGACCCGTCGGTGCACGGCCTGCGGCACATCGACCTGTACGCCAAGCTGGAGATGCTCAATCCGTTCGGCTCGGTCAAGGACCGGCCCGCCTGGCACATGGCGCGCCCGCTGCTGGAAGCGGCGGCGGACCGCGAGAGCACCGTCGTGGAGCTGTCCTCCGGCAACACCGCCAAGGCGCTGGCACTGCTGGCCGGGATGCACGGGCTGCGGTTCAAGAGCGTCACCAACCGTATGCGGGTGCCCGAGGTCAAGGATCTGCTCCTGCTGCTCGGCGCGGAGATCGAGGAGCTGCCGGGCCGCAGCGAGTGCCTCGACCCGACGGACACCGACGACCCGCTGACCCGATTCCACCAGGCACTGTCCGAGCCGGGCAGCACGTATCTGCACACCGACCAGTACTACAACCCGCGCAACGTCGAGGCGCACGCGACCGGCACCGGCCCGGAGATCGTCGCGGACCTCGGCGGCAGGGCGCCGGACTGGTTCGTCGCCTGCGTCGGCACCGCGGGGTCCTCGACCGGCGTCGCGCAGGTGCTGCGCGCGAGCGACCCCTCGGTGCGGGTGCTCGGCCTGGTCGCCGACAAGTCCGACTTCGTCCCCGGCATCCGCACCATCGACGAGGTGCACCAGGTCGGCCTGTTCGACCCCGGCACCTACGACGCGATCGAGTCCGTCACCTCCCAGGAGGCCATCGACGGCATGCTGACCCTGATCCGCCGCTGCGGCCTGCTCTCCGGGCCCACCGGCGGCGCCGCGTACCACGGCGCGGTCCGCCATCTGCGCGGGGTGGACGCCGAACTCACCGGTGACGAACGGCGGGTGGCGGTCTTCATCGTGTGCGACCGCGCCGAGAGCTATCTGAGCTACGTGCGCAGCCGCCGCCCCGACCTGCTGGGGGCGCCCGCCGCGGCCGGCCCCTCGGTGTCGGCGCTCGGCGAGGCGGAGGCACGGGAGACGGCGAAGGCCGTCGAGGCCGACGAGGCGCTGGAGTGGATCACCGGGCCGGAGCCGCGCCCGCTCGTGGTGGACCTGCGCGGCCCGCACGCCTACGCGGCGCTGCACATCGCGGGCTCGGTGAACATCGTCGACGAGCTGTTCGACGAACTGGTGCGCACCGGGCTGCCGTTCAGCAAGAGCCGCCCGGTCCTGCTGGCCTGCCCGGTCGGCGAGAAGTCGCTGCGCTACGCCGCGCTGCTCACCCGGCTGGGCCACCCGGACGTGCGCAGCCTGGCCGGTGGCATCGTCGGATGGCGCGACGCGGGCGCGCCGCTGGTGCGCGAGTGAGCGCGCAGCCGGCCGGCGCCGGGCGCGAACGGCGGCCGGGGGCCGGGCAGTCGGGAGGTCAGAAGCCGGCTCCCGGCGCACCCGGCACCGCGCGTCCGCCGGACGCGGACGTCCGACTCGACGCGTGGCAGCGGGAGTTGCGGCGGCAGTTCCCGATCCTCGCGGCCGACCCCGGGACGGCGTACCTCGACAGCGCCGCCACCGCGCAGAAGCCGCAGGCCGTGCTGGACGCCGTCACCTCCTACCTGACCACGTCCAACGCCAACGCCGGGCGCGGCACCTACCCCTGGGCGAACCGCACCACGCGGCTCGTGGAGCGCACCCGCCGCCGGGTCAAGGAGTTCCTCGGCGACCCGGACCCGGAGCGCTCGGCCGTGCACTTCACCAGCGGGACGACGGAGGGCCTGCGCACCATCGCCCGCGACTGGCTCCCCGAGATCCTGCGCGACGGCGACGAGATCCTGGTGCCGTTCGCCGACCACCGCGCCAACCTCGACCCGTGGCTGGAAGCGCAGCGGCTGCTGGCGGCGCGCGGCGTCGCGGTACGGGTGCGGGCGCTGCCGGTCCAGGAGGCGTCCGGGGACTACGACCACCGGGCCCTTCGCGCCATGGCCGGGCCCCGGCTGCGCTTCGTCGCGGCGACGCACGTGCACCACGTCTACGGCGGCGACATGAACGTGGGCCGCATCCGCGAGGCGGTCGGCCCGGACGTGCCGATCTGCCTGGACGCGGCGCAGAGCGTCGGGCACCTGCCGGTGCGGGTGGCCCGGGCGGAGCCCCGCGGCCCGGGCGGCTCCGGCTCGGGCGGCTTGGGCTCGGGCGGCTCCGGCGAGCCCGGCGGCCCGGACGGCTCCGACGACTCCGGCGGGCTGGACGTGGACTTCGTGGTCTTCTCCGGCCACAAGGCGCTCGCGCTGCCGGGGACGGGCGCGATCTGGGAGCGCGGGACGCGCGGGCCCGCGCTGCGGCCCGGCGGCTGGGAGGGCACGCCCAACACCGTGGGCATCGCCTCGCTCGAAGCCGCCCTCGACTGGCTGGACGCCGCCGGCACCGAACGGATCGACCGCTGGACCACGGACCTGGCCAGCCGGCTGACCGACGCGCTGCGGCGCCTGCCCGCGTACGAGGTCCTGGGGTGCGCCACCAGCCTGGCCGCCGACACGCCGCTGCCGCGCGAGCAGCGCCGCCGCGGCATCGTCTCCTTCCGCCACCGCGCGATCCCCTCGGACGACCTGGGCTTCGTGCTGTACAGCCACGGGTTCATGGTGCGGGCGGACAGCCTCTGCCAGGCGGGCGCGGACGCGGCGCACGGCGCGGTCCGGGTGAGCCTGCACGTGTACACCTCGCGGGAGGAGGTCGACCGGCTGATCGCCGTCCTCGCCGCCCTGGAGTGACGCGCCGGGCAAGAGCACGACGCCGGGCGTGCCGGGGGCGGCCCCCGCGCGGGGGCCGCCCGCGCGGCGAGCGCCCGGCCCGGGCCGCCCCGCCCCCGCCCCGGCACGCTGCGGTGATGCGTTGCGCAATGAAAACCGTTTCCGGTTGTAGACTCCTCCCGGACGCACGCGGAGCGAGGGACGGAAGAGGTGAGCCGCTCCCATGGGTGTGAGCACGACCGCGGCCAAGGCGTGGGTGGAGCGCTGGGAGCGCCAGCAGCAGCACTACGCCGTGGACCGCGAGGAGCGGTTCACCGTCATCGCCGACGTGGTCGAACACGTCGTGGCCGGCCGCGCGGCGCCCCTGCTGCTCGACCTCGGCTGCGGCCCCGGATCGCTCGCCGCCCGGCTCGCGGCCCGGATCGCCGGAGCGGAGATCGTGGCCGTCGACATGGACCCGGTCCTGCTCGAACTCGGCCGCGCGCACCACGGGCACATCGCCCGCTACGTCGACGCCGTGATCGGCGCGGACGGCTGGGCCGACGCGCTGGACCTGGGACGGCCGCTCGACGCGGCCGTGTCGACCACCGCGCTGCACTACCTCCCCGAGGCCGAACTGCTGCGCACCTACCGCCAGTTGGCGCAGCTTCTGCGGCCCGGCGGCGTCGTCGTCAACGGCGACCACTTCCCACCCCGCACGGCCGCCTCCTCCCGGCTCACCGCGCACGTCGGCCGGTGCCGGGCCGAACGCTCCGGCGCACGGGCGGCCGAGGACTGGCACACCTGGTGGCACGCCGCCGCCCAGGACCCCCAGCTCGCCGACCTCTTCGCCCAGCGCGAGCAGCGTCAACGGGCCCTGCGCGGCGGCCGCACCGCCCACTGGCGCCTCACCGCCGAGGACCACGCCCGGCTGATGCGCCGCGCCGGCTTCCAGGACGTGACCTCGGTCTGGCAGGTGGGCGACAGTTGCGTGCTCGTGGCCGTCAAGGAGTGAACCGGCCGGCGGCTGAGCCGACCGGGCCGGCTGCCGCGCCGCGGGAGCGGCGCCCGGGGCGTCCGCGGTCCCGCGCGCACCGCCGCGGGTCGCGCCGATTCCCGCCGCCACCACGAAGAGGACGCCGCACGCGGGTATCAGGCCCGGCCGCTGGCCCAGCACCAGCAGCCCGGCCAGCAGTGCGACGGCCGGCTCCAGGCTCATCAGGGTGCCGAACGCGGACGCGGTCAGCCGTCGCAGCGCCAGGAACTCCAGCGCGAACGGCAGCACCGCGCTCAGCACGGCCAGCCCCAGCATCGCGGCCAGCAGCGGCCAGGTGACCCGGTGCAGATCGCGCGGAGCGGCGACGACCAGGGTGAGCACGCCTGCGACCGGCATCGAGAGCGCGAGGCCGTCGAGGCCGGTCACGCGGTCGCCCACGTGCTGGGTGAGCAGGATGTACGACGCCCAGCAGACGGCGGCGGCCAGCGCGAAGCCCACCCCGCCGAGGTCGATGCCGCCGTGCCAGGGCCGGGTCAGCGTCAGCACGCCGCACGCGGCCGGCACCGCCCAGTACCCGCCGCCGCGGCCCGGGCCCCGCAGCGACACCGCGAGCGGGCCGAGGAACTCCAGCGCGCTGGCGGTGCCCAGCGGCAGGCGCACCACGGCCAGCATGAAGAACAGCATCATGCCCGCGCTCACCGCGCCCAGCACCGCGCACGCCGCCAGATCGCGCCGGCCGAACTCCCGCAGCCGCGGGCGGACCAGGAGCAGCAGGAGCACGCCCGCCCACCCGACCCGCAGCGCCGTGGTCCCCAGCGGCCCCAACCGGTCCACCAGCGGCACCGACAGTGCCAGCCCGAGCTGCACGGTGGACATGGAGCCCAGGGCCATCAGCGCGCCGGCCGCGTTCCCGGGCAGTCGCGTTCCCCTCCCGGCCGGGCTCCTCCCGGGCAGCCCGAGACACCCTTCGGCACGGGTGCGCGACGGGTGCGCGGGATTCTCGGACGGCAGGCTCACGCGCCCAGTAGACGCGACGGCGACCGTTCGCGTCCACGTGGAATCACTGAACATTCCGTTCAGTGATCCTGGACAATCGGGGGATGGAGACACGCCGACTGCGGATGCTCGTGGAACTGTCCCGGCTGGGGTCCATGCGCGCGGTGGCCGAGACGCTGGGCACGACCACCTCGACCGTCTCGCAGCAGATCGCCGCGCTGTCCGGCGAGATGGGCGTGCCGCTGACCGAGCCGTACGGCCGGCGGGTCCGCCTCACCCCGGCCGGGCGGCGGCTGGCCGAGCACGGGGTGGGCATCCTCGCCTCGGTCGAGGCGGCGCGGCACGACCTCGCCCCGGAGGCCGAGCCCAGCGGCACGGTCCGGGTCGCCGGCTTCGCCACCGCCATCGGCTCCCGCCTGCTGCCGGTGGTCGCGGAGCTGGCCGCGCGCCACCCGCGGGTCCGGGTGCTGATCCGGGAGCACGAACCCGCCGAGGCGCTGCAGTTGCTGGCCGAGGACGCCGTGGACCTCGCGCTGACCTACGACTACAACCTCGCGCCGGCCGCGCGGGACCCCGCCGTGCGCGCCACGCCGCTGTGGACCGCCCACTGGGGCCTGGGCGTCCCCGCGGCGTCCGGCGCCGGCGCGCACCGGCGCCGCGCCGGCCCCGTGCCGCCCGGCTCACCCGCCCGCCCCGCGCCGGCGCTCGACGTCTTCGCCCGGTACGCCGATCACGACTGGATCGTCAACTCCCGCAACACCGCGGACGAGACGGTGATCCGCACGCTCGCCTCCATGGCCGGCTTCACGCCGCGCGTCACCCACCGGGCCGACAGTCTCGACCTGGTGCGGGACATGATCGCGGCGGGACTCGGCGTGGGCCTGCTCCCCGAGGGCCCCGAAGGTCCCGGCGGCCCCGAGGGTTCCGGCGGCCCCGAGGGTTCCGGCGGCCCCGAGGGCTCCGGCCGCCCCGACGCCCCGGGCCCCGAGCGCCCCTGCGCCGCCGGGCCCGTCCGGCTGCTCCCCCTCGCCGAGCCCCGCGTCGAGCTGCGCGCGTTCGCCGTCGCCCGCCGCGGCCGCCTGGACTGGTCCGCGCTCACGCTCGTCACCCGGCTCCTGCGCGACCGCCCCGCATGACCTCCTGGCCGATGTCCTCCAGCGGCCGTGCCTTGGTCTCCGGGCCGATCCACAGGAAGAGCACGGCCGCCAGCAGCAGCGGCACCGCGCCGAGCAGGGCGGTCAGGGAGATGGACGGCACGGACGCCGCCGCGACGGTGAGCGCGAGGATCAGCACGCCGCCCGCCTTGGTCATGCCGGCCGCGAGACCGGTGCCGCGGGAGCGGACCAGCGTCGGATAGATCTCGGCGGCGTACCCGGCGACCACCGCCACGACCGAGCTGACCCCGGACAGCGGCACCACGAGCAGCAGCGACAGCGCCGGCCGGTGGTGGGCCAGCGAGCCGCCGGCGATCACGAAGCCGAGCAGCGTCGCGCCGGTGACCGCGGTGACGGTGACGATCGTCTTCCGGCTGCCCCACACGCCGTACATCCACGCGCACAGCACGGTGAGCGGCAGTCCGAGCACCGCGGCGTTGCGGATCACGTAGTCGCTGTTGACCGTGGAGTAGCCCAGCCGCTGGAGGTTCGTGGGCACCCACAGCTGGAAGCCGTACGTCATCAGGCCGACCCCGATGCCCAGGACGGTGATCGCGAGGGTCGGGGCGGCCAGCGGGCGGCGCATGAGGGTGGCCCAGCCGACGCGGTCGACGTCCCGCTCGATCTCCGCCTCCCGCGCGGGCTCCTCCTCGGCGGTCGCGCCGTAGCGCCGCATCACCGCGTCCGCCTCCCGGCGCCTGCCGCGGGCCAGCAGGTAGCGCGGCGACTCCGGGATCCAGTGGTTGAGCAGCAGGAGCAGCAGCCCGGTGGGCAGGCTGATCAGCCACAGGATGCGCCAGCTGTAGGTGGGGGTGAGCGCTCCGGACAGCCAGCTGGTGATCACGTACGCGCCCGCGATGTCGCCGCCGATCAGGACCATCAGCCAGCCGCGGTGCCGCGCCGGGATGGTCTCGGCCATCAGCGTGAACGTGATGGGCAGCATGCCTCCCGCGCCGATGCCCATGAAGAAGCACATCAGAAGGTTCCAGCCGAAACCGGGCATCGCGCCGCAGATGGAGGTGGTGACGAAGAGGACGCCCGCCAGGATGATCGAGGCTCGGCGGCCGATCCGGTCGCCGAGCCACCCCCACAGCCACGAGCCGATCACCGTCCCGGCGATCCCGGTCAGCGGCAGCCAGGACACCGGGGTGTGGCCGTGCGGGTTGCCGGGCGACTTCAGGCCGTACTCCTGGGCGAAGCCGGGGGCGACGAAGGCCAGCGCGGTCGGCTTCATCACGTCGATCGTCACCGCGAGTGCCATCACCACCAGCAGGGCCACGTGCTGCCGGTTGACCGGGGCGTCGTCCAGGGTGCGGACCCTGATCCGGGCGGCCGACTCGACGATGGCGGAGGTGCCGCGCGGGATCAGCCCGTAGAGCACGGCCGCCAGCCCGACGCCGATCAGCGCCATCCCGACGATCATGGGCGTGTCCGGACGCATCCCGCGCAAGTGGTAGTGCATGTCCCGCGCGCCGATGTACATCGGCAGGTGGAGCAGTACGCCCGCGGTGCACGCCAGCACCCCGAACCAGAAGGCCGCCGGGTGCTCGAAGCCCCCGGACCGCGACGGGTTCCCGGACTTCGCTCGCATCGTCACCAAGGCTCGCTCCCACGGGGTGGCAGGGTCGTCGCACGAAGGACCGGTCCGCCCGCGTCGTGCGGCGTCGCACCTCGCCCCGCACGGCCGGGAGATCACCGCGCCGGGCGCCATCATGCGTCCCGGACACCGCTGTTCCGCTTCTTCCGGATTGCCGTACCAGCGTGAACGCGTCGCCCGCGGCGGCGACCTGATGCCGGCCGCCCGGCCGGCCGGGGTCAGCGGCGCAGGCCGTCGGCGATGACGGTGACCAGCGTGCGGGCCCGGGGCTCCCACTCCGCCGCGGGGACCCGGGAGAGGGCGCCGAGCAGCAGGATGACGTCCGTGGCGTCGGCGTCCTCGCGCAGCTCGCCGGCCGCCCTGCCGTGGTCGAGCAGCGCGGTCAGCGCGTCGTGCAGCCGGCCGTGCTGGTCGGCGTACAGGTCCTGCCAGGCCGACGCCTCGATGGCGGCCATCACGCCGCGCTTGACCCGCGCGTAGGCGACCAGCCGGTCGAACCAGCGGACCAGCGCCTCCACCGGCGGGTGCGCGGCGATCAGGCCGGGCACGGTGTCGACCAGCTCGCCCATCTCCTCGCGGTAGACCTCGGCGAGCAGATGGCCGCGGGTCGGGAAGTGCCGGTAGAGGGTGCCCTGCCCGACCCCGGCGGCCTTGGCGACCAGGTGCAGCTTGAGGTCGTCGGCCGACTCCGGCGCGTCGACCAGCGCCGCGCGGGCGGCGGCGACGATCCGCTCGCGGTTGGCGACCGCGTCCGAGCGGCTGGCACGGGCGGGGACATCGGGCATGCGCGCCTCGCTTCCGACGGCGGGAGACTGACCGGACAGTTGTCCGGTACGGTGGAGAGGTAACCGGACAACTGTCAGTTTAGAGCGGGAGGCACTGCGATGAGTGCGGTCAGCGACATCGGCGGGAACGACCGGACCGGTGCGGGCGACGGGAGCGGCGGAGCCGACGGGATCGGCGGCAAGGTCGTGGCCGTCACCGGCGCGAGCAGCGGCATCGGCGAGGCCACCGCGCTGCGGATGGCGGAGCGGGGCGCGGCCGTGGTGCTCGGCGCCCGGCGGACGGACCGGCTGGAGGCCCTGGTGGACCGCATCCGGGCCGCGGGCGGCCGGGCGGAGGCGGTGCCCACCGACGTCACCCGGCGCGAGGACCTCGACCGGCTCGTGGCCGCCGCGGTCGAGCGCTTCGGCCGGCTCGACGTCCTGGTGAGCAACGCGGGGATCGCCAGGAACGCGCTGTTCACCGACCTCGACGTGGCCGCCTGGGACGCGATGATCGACGTCAACGTGCGCGGCGTGCTGCACGGCATCGCCGCCGCGCTGCCGCAGTTCCGCCGCCAGGGCCGCGGCCACCTGGTGACGATCGTGTCCACCTCCGGCCTGAAGATCGTCCCGACGCAGGGCGTCTACGCCGGTACGAAGAACGCCGTCCGCACCCTGCTGGAGGCGCTGCGGCAGGAGTCCACCGACGGCGTCCTGCGCACCACGTCGATCTCGCCCGGCTATGTGCGCACCGAACTGGTCGACTACATCGACGACCCCGAGATCCGCGCGGAGGTGCGGGAGCGGATGGCGACGCTCGGCATCGACCCCGACGCGGTGGCCCGGGCCGTCGCCTTCGCCGTCGAGCAGCCCGACGACGTCGAGATCGGCGACATCACCGTGCGGCCCACCCGCCAGAACTGAAAAGGGGTGGCGGCCGGCCGGAGCGCTGCGGCTAGGATGCCGGCAACGCCCAGGAGGACCGGAAGGAGGCGAGAGCGATGAACGTCACCCGTCATGCGCGCTCCCGCCCTTCCACCGGGCGTCGTTGATCCCCGCGGGAGCGCAACCCCGGCTCCCGAAGGACCCCTATGTCTGACGCAACCGGCCGTCCGCCGGTCACTTCGTCCTCCGCTTCCCCCTCCGCCTCTCCCTCCGCCTCCCCCTCCGCCTTTCCCGGCGGCGCGGTCGCTCCGCGCTCCTCCGGCGGTCCCGACCTGGTCTTCCGCGCGCTCACGGCGGGCGAGACCGCTCTGTTCACCTCGCTCCCCGACGACCCGCGGCTGGGCCGCGCACTGGTCGGGCAGCACTTCGCCACGACGGACGCGGGCGGCGAGTACCGCCCCGAGTGGTCCTGGGTCGCACTGCGCGGCGAGCGCGTCGTGGCCCGCGCCGCGTGGTGGGGCCAGCCCGGCGACACCGAGCCCGTCGCGCTCGACTGGTTCGACTTCGCGCCCGGCGAGGCGGAGGCGGCCGTCCGGCTGCTGCGCGCCGCGCCGCTGTACGCCGAGTACAGCCTGCTGCTGCCGCCCGGCTGGCGCGACCTGCCCGACGTGCGCGCCGCCGCCGAGCAGCGGATGGCCGCGGCGCAGCGGGCCGGCCTGCGCAAGCTCGTCGAGCGGTACCGCTACACCTGGACGGCCGGCGTCGACCCGCTGCCGCCGCGCACCGGCCGGCTGGTCTGCCGGCCGGAACCGGACGACGCCGCCTTCCGCGCGGTCATGGCCCGCACCATGACCGGCACGCTGGACGCGCACGACCGGCGCATGCTCGACACGCGGGGCCTGGACGCGGCGCTGGACGAGACGCTGGGCATCCTGGACCGGATGCCGTCGCCCTCGCACTGGCGGCGGGTCGCGTACACCCCCGACGGCGAGGTGGCCGGCCTGCACGTGCCGGCGGCGAACACGACCGACCGCTGCGTCGGCTTCATCGCCGTGGTCCCCGAGCAGCGCGGCCACGGCTACGCCTACGACCTGCTGCTGGAGTGCACCCACGACCTGGTCGACCTCGGCGCCACGCGGATCGCCGCCGCGACCGACCGGACCAACACGCCCATGGCCGCGCACTTCGCCGCCGCGGGCTACCCGGTCAGCCAGGAGCGGGTGGACTTCGTCCGGGACGAGGGCGACACCGACTGACGCCCGGTGTGTCTGGCGTCCCCGGTGTCCCCGGTGTGCCTGATGTGCCTGGTGTGCCTGCTGTGTCTGGCGTCCCCGGCGTGCGCGGCGCGCCTGTCGTCCCCGGCGCGCCTGTCGTCCCCGGTGTGCCCGCCGTCCCCGGCGCGCCGCCGGCCGGCCGAGCGACAGTGTGCACCTCGATTCGACATACCTCGAATCGAGGTGCACACTGGTCCCATGCTGGAACTGACCATCCTCGGCTTCCTCGCCGACGGCCCGCTGCACGGCTACGAGCTGCGGCGCAGGGTCGCCCACCTGACCGGCCACGCCCGGCCGGTCAGCGACGGAAGCCTCTACCCGGCGGTCAACCGCCTGGTGGCGAAAGGGCTGCTGGAGCGCCGGAGCGAACCCGGCACGTCGGCCGCCCAGCGGCACGTGCTGACCCTGACCGAGGCCGGCCGGGCGCACCTGCTGGAGCGGCTGCGGCAGCCGGGCGAGCAGGAGATCACCGACAAGACCCGGTTCTTCACGCTGCTCGCCTTCCTGTCCAGGCTGCCCGACGCCGCCGAGCGGCGGGCCGTGCTGCGCCGCCGGCTGGACTTCCTGGAGACGCCGGCCAGCTTCTTCTACGACGGGGACGGCACGCCGATCCGCGCGGAGCAGGTCGCCGACCCCTACCGCCGCGGCATGCTCCTGATCGCCCGCGCAAGCAGCCGCGCGGAGCGCGCCTGGCTCCACGAACAGCTCGACGCGGACGGCGCACCGGCGGCCCCGGCCGACGGCCGCGCCGACGCCCCGGCCGGCCACGCCCCCGCACCCGCCCCGACCCCTGGCACCACCCCCGAGGAGACCCCTTGAACGCCACCATGCGCGCGATCGTCCTCGACGCACCCGGCCCGGCCGGCAGCCTGCGGCTGCGCGAACTGCCCGTGCCGCAGCCGGGACCCGGCCACGTCCGGATCAAGGTCGAGGCGTTCGGCCTCAACCGCTCGGAACTGCACACCCGGCTCGGCCTCGCCGAAGGGGTGACCTTCCCCCGCGTCCCGGGCATCGAGGCCGCCGGCACCGTCGACCTCGACCCGGACGGGCTGCTGCCGCGCGGGCAGCGGGTCGTCGCGATGATGGGCGGCATGGGCCGGACCTTCGACGGCGGCTACGCCGAGTACACCGCCGTGCCCCGCTCCTGCGTGATCCCGTTCGACTCGGACCTGCCGTGGTCCGTGATCGGCGCGGTGCCGGAGACGCTCCAGACCGCGTACGGCTCGCTGACCGTCGGACTCGATCTGCGCAAGGGCCAGTCCCTGCTGATCCGCGGCGGCACCTCCGCGCTCGGCCTCGCCGTCACGACGCTCGCCAAGGACCTCGGCGCGACCGTGCTGGCGACCACCCGCAACCCCGCCCGCACCGCGGACCTCGCGCGGCACGGCGTGGACCACCCGCTCGTCGACGACGGCGACGTGGCCACGCAGGTGCGGCGGCTGCTGCCCGAGGGCGTGGACGCCGCGCTGGAGCTGGTGGGCGCCCCCACCCTGCCGGACACCCTGCGCGCCGCCCGCGTGCACGGCACCGTCTGCTTCGCCGGCATGCTCTCCAACGAGTGGGTCGTGCACGACTTCTACCCGGGCGGCTACCTGCCGCGCGGCGTACGGCTGTCGGCGTACGGAGGCTCGGCCTCCGACCTGCCGGCCGAGGTGCTGCAGCACTACCTCGACGGCATCGCCTCCGGCCGCACCAGCCTCGGCCCGGTGCACACCTACGCCCTGGCCGACATCCCGTCCGCCCACCGGGACATGGAGGAGGGCCGCAAGGTCGGCAAACTCGTCGGCCTCACCTCCTGACCGGGGCGCCGCCGGCGCGTCCGCCGCGATTGCTACGGTAGGGGCCGCTTCGATCGGCAAGGGCCCCGCGGGGCCGGGGCGGGGAGGGTGGATCGCGCGTGACGGGCGGCGAACAGGAGGCGGTCCGCGAGCGCATCCGCCGCGGGCTGGTCTACACCGAGTCGGAGGCGGCGTTCCTGGCGCCGCGGCGCCGCCCCGACCTGGTCTTCGAGTACAACAGGACGCCGCCGGGCGACGAGCGGCGCAAGCGCGAGCTGCTGGAGGCCGCGCTCGGATCGGTGGGGGAGCGCTGCGTGCTGCTCGCGCCGTTCCACGCGGCCTTCGCCAGCAACGTGCACATCGGCGACGACTTCTTCGGCAACGTCAACCTCACCTTCGTCGACGACGTCGACATCCGCATCGGCGACGGCGTGATGATCGCGCCCGGCGTGACCCTCACCACCACCGGCCATCCCGTGCACCCCGCCCGGCGGGTGGACTTCGCGCGCTTCTCCGAGCCGATCGTGATCGAGGACAAGGTGTGGATCGGCAGCAACGCCGTGGTGCTGCCCGGCGTCCGGATCGGCTACGGATCGGTGATCGGCGCCGGCAGCGTCGTCTCGCGCGACATCCCGCCGATGGTGGTCGCCGTCGGCGCGCCCTGCCGGGTGCTGCGCCCGGTGACCGACGACGACCTGACCACCCGTCTGCCCTGAGCCGGGCCCGCCGCGACGGGCCCGGCACATCGGGTCAGACCCGGTCGGCGACGATCATCAGGTACTGGAAGCTGCCGTTCTTGTACGCCGTCAAGAACGCGTCCTCCACGCCCGTCACCAGGTGGTCGGCCTGCTTGCGCAGCTCCCAGTACGGGATGGTGGCCGCGGTCAGGTCCTCCACGTGCACCGGCACCAGCCGGTGCGCGGCCATCGCCTTGAAGTACGCCGAGCGCGGATGGATGTCGCAGATGTAGTGCGCGTTGATCAGCGACACCTCGCGCGAGGCGCGGCCGTAGGTGTCGTTGTAGCAGCCGGTGATCACCACGTAACGGCCGCCGCGGCGCAGCAGCCGGGCGTGCTCGGCGAACAGCAGGTCCAACTCCACGTACATCGTGGACTCGTTGTTCCACGAGGCCGCGAACCCGCCCGTCGGCAGGCCGGTGTCGAGCATGGTGCGGTGGTGGTAGCGCACCTTGCCGTCGATGCCGCGGGCGCGGGCCTGCTCGTTGGCGAAATCCGCCTGCTTCGCGGAGAGCGTCACGCCGTCGGCGTAGCACTCGTAGCGCAGGTGAGCGGTGACGCTGCCGCCGCCGCGTCCGCAGCCGGCGTCGAACACCCGGTCGTCGGGCGACAGCGGGCCCAGCCGCTCGGCGAGCAGCACCGCCTGCGCGTGCTCCAGCCGGTGCAGCTCGCCGGTGATCCGCTCCCGGCGCCGGGCCGAGTCGGGCTCGTCGAGCACCGACCAGCGGACGTCGCCGACGCCGTAGTGGTGGTGGTAGAGGTCGTCGATCCTGCCAAGTTCGAGGTTGACCGGGTTCTGCTCGGTGTTTCAGTAGTCCGCGACGCGGGCCTGGTACGTGGACTGGGCCGGGATCGGCAGGGACGCCGTGGTGGTGGCGGGGCTGTGCGTGGTCAACGAAGAATCTCCTCGGATCGCGGTGATATGCGGCGGTGCATCGGATGCGGCCTGCCAGTGATCGGCCTACCAGTAGTCCGGCAGGTGGTAGCGGTGGGTGTTGGTCGCGTGACACTCGTGGTTGCCGGCCACCCAGTCCGACAGCCCCTGCGCGTACCGCGCGACGAGCGGGCTGGTCGCGGCCAGCGCGGCGGCCTCCTCCTCGAAGGACGCCATGATCCGGTTGTGGATCTCGACCGACTCCAGATAGGCGGCCTTCAGCCCGTGCCCCTCGTTCTCGGCCACCACCAGCGGCAGGTTGAGGTGCGTCGGGTCGCCGGCCAGCTCCTTGGTGAAGGAGTACAGGTCGTTGACGATGGTGGTGGCGTTGCAGGCCGGCGCGGTGATCCGCTGGATCTCCGGGCGGGCGTAGAGGATGTCCGGCAGCTCGTAGCCGTCCACCGCGTCCACGATCGACAGGCACGGACGGAAGTTGTTGAACTGCCGCATCACCAGGTACTCCCAGATCCGCGGCCAATAGCGGGTCTCGGCCCAGGCGGCCTCGGCGAGGTAGCCCAGGTGCAGCCGGGCGATGTCGTGCACGAAACGATTCGTCTGGCTGGGCGTGGCGAACGCCGCGTAGTCCTTCATCGCCCAGTGGTACGAGCGCAGCGGCCCGTCCGACTGCATGCCGAGCAGCCACTGCTCCTGCGACCGCGCGGTGCCGTGGTGCGGGTCGATCGCCGACTGGGCCATCAGCAGCGGGCCGCCGAGGCCGCGGTGCGAGGCGCCCCGGCCCTCGTCCTCCTCGCAGTAGCAGGAGTCCACCAAATTCTCGGCCAGCAGCAGCTCCCCGGCCACGGTCAGCCGGTCCAGGTCCACCGCGCCCGGGTGCTGCAGCACCACCGCGCGGCCGAACTGGAAACCGGCGAAGTCCCCCTTCCAGGCCGGGGGAACAGGTCCAGGCGGCGCGCCCACTCCTCCAGCCTGCGGTCGACCTCGCGCACCTTCTCCGGATCGGCGGGGGCGACCGGCCGGTACCTGAGCCCGGGGACCGCGCCGCCGCGCCGGGCGCGCAGCGAGCGCACCGGGCTCGGCGGCCGGGGGAGCGGACCGGGGGCGGTGGACGTGCTGGCGGCAGCGTTCAATTCCGTACTCCACTCGGTCACTCGGCCGGCCGGCCGAGTCGGACGTTCTCCAGGATTCCGACCGCGTCGGGGACCAGCACCGCCATCGAGTAGTAGGCGGTGACCAGGTAGCTGACGACGGCGGTCGCGTCGATGCCCATGAAGCGGACGTTCAGGCCCGGTTCGCGCTGCTCGGGCAGCGCGGCGGGGCGCAGGCCGACCACGCCCTGGTCGTCGGCGCCGGTGCGCAGCGCCACGATGCTGCTGGTGTGCCGCCCGCTGATCGGGATCTTGCCGCAGGGCAGCAGCGGGACGCCGCGCCAGGCCGGCACCTGGTGGCCGCCCAGGTCCGCGGTGCGCGGCGCGATGCCGCGCAGGGTGCACTGGTGGAAGAACGCGGTGATCGCCTTGGGGTGGGCGAACAGCACGGTGGTGTCGCGCCGCATCGCCAGCAGCTCGTCCAGGTCGTCGGGCGTCGGCGGCCCGGAGGAGGAGCTGATCCGCTGGTCGTAGTCGGTGTTGTGGAGCAGCCCGAAGTCCCGGTTGTTGACCAGCTCCCACTCCTGGCGCTCGCGGATCGCCTCCACCGTCAGCCGCAGCTGCTGGTGGGTCTGGTCCATCGGCTCGTTGTAGAGGTCGCCGACCCGGCTGTGCACCCGCAGCACAGTCTGGGTCAGCGACAGCTCGTACTCGCGGGGGCTGAGTTCGTAGTCCACGAAACCCGGGTCGATGACCGGTTCGCCGGTGTGGCCGGCCCGGACCGGCAGGTCGGCCTCGCCCGCGCGGTTGACCGGCCGGGCCGACCGCTCGGCGTGGCCGGCCAGATGGGCGGCGAGGGCGGGCGCGCGGTCGGTCAACCGTTTCACCGCGGTCCGCGGCAGCGCCAGCAGCAGGCACGCGGTGTCCGCCCGGACCAAGACCTGCCAGCGCGGCTCGGCCCCGACGAACACCTCCTCGCCCAGCGGCTCGCCGTTCGCGACGACCCCGAGCGACGCCTCCTCGCCGTACGGACCGGAGGTGAACCGGGTCAGCCGGCCATGCACCACCAGGAAGGTCTCCTTGACCGGCCGGCCGCGCTCGGCGAGCACCTGGCCGGGCTCCAGCCGGCGCACCCGGTAGCCGGCGGCGAGCTTGCGCAGCGCCTCGGCGTCCGGGCACCCGCGCAGCGCCGGGAGCTCGGCGAGCGTCTCGGGGACCACTTTGACGTCGTCCGCGCCGTTCTGCTCGAAGCGCACCCGGCCGCTGCCCGGTCGCAGCCGCAGCCGCCGGTTGACCCGGTACACGCCGGCCGACACGTCCACCCACGGCAGCGTCCTCAGCAGCCACCGGGAGCTGATCGCCCGCATCTGCGGCTCGGACTTGGCGGTGGTGGCGAGTTGGCGCGCCGCCTCGGTGCCGAGGCTGGTCAGCGGTGCGCCGCCGGCGGACGGGGGCGGCGCCGCCGTGCCCGGTCCTGCGCTGCTTTCCTGGCTGCCCGGACCTGCCGGGCTGCGCGGGCTGTCCGAACCGGGCGGGTTGCCTGGCACTGTGCCCCCGGGAGACGTACGGGGCGGGCGGGGCGCGGCGGCCGGTGACGGGCACCGCCCGCCGCGCCCACCGGCCAAACAGCGCGGCGCCGCCGCCGGTACGGCGCGCGGGGGCGGCTTCGCGCCCCGGGTTGCGCAAACCACCCGGCTGACGCGCCAACCGGCGGGGCGGCGCGCCGCCGGCCGGGCGCCTGCTGCGGGCGCTCGCCCGGACGGGGGACAGCGCGAGGTTGCAAACGGAGGCGCGGCACCCGGAAAGAGTGAAATCCGCCGGGCGCCGGGACACAGCCCCGCACACCGGACGCCGACCGGTTGAAACTGCTCAACCAATCAGCCGCTCAACGGCGAATAGGGGTGGAGCAGGCGTTCTGTCTCGTCCTGCGGACCGCCCTTCTCCTCGGGCGACGCACTCGCGGGCAGGGCGACGAACCATCCAATACGCCATCAAAAGGCCCACACCGACGCGGTTTTCGGGCACCTTCCGGTGACCTGCGGTGAGCAACTGCCGTGCGATCGGCGCTTCATGGACTTCTTGCAGGAATGTTGACGTGCTGACTTTTTCCTCACTACGGTCGAACTCCGATGCCCACGGCATGCGTCCGAGGGGCAGCGGAATCCTCCGCCTCTGCGGCGCCGCACCCGGCGCCGAGGAAGGTACGTGCCATGAGGTTCAGACCGACGACCGGGCGGCGCACACGCGTCACCGGCATCATGACGGCCGGCGTACTGGCGCTCAGCACCGTTCTGTACGGGGCGGGCGCGGTGGACGCGGCCGACGACGGCCCCGGCGCGGCGGCGCCCGCCGCTCCCACGCTGACGTTCGCCAACTCCGACAGCCAGGCCCTGTACGGCACCGCCTACCAGGCCGCGCTGACGAACGTGCTGAAGACGAACACCATCACCTGGGACCCCGCGGTCTACGACAAGAGCGGG
The DNA here is from genome assembly GCF_035825295.1 of Actinacidiphila sp. DG2A-62. Classification (NCBI taxonomy): domain Bacteria; kingdom Bacillati; phylum Actinomycetota; class Actinomycetes; order Kitasatosporales; family Streptomycetaceae; genus Actinacidiphila; species Actinacidiphila sp. DG2A-62. The sequence goes on along the minus strand of NZ_JAYMGI010000002.1, from coordinate 1,411,655 downwards.
CTGATGGACACCGGCGTCGGCATCCTGCGGGCCGGCGGCGGCTACCCGCAGCCGTGGACCCGCGACGCCTCGGTGAACAGCTGGAACGCCGCGAGCCTGCTCGACCCCGCGCTGGCCCGCAACACCCTGTGGTCGGCGGTCGACAAGGACGCCTCGGGCAAGCTGCAGATCCAGCAGGACGACCAGCAGTGGGACCAGGTCATCTGGGTGACCGCCGCGTGGAACCAGTACCTGGTCACCGGCGACACGTCCTTCCTGCGCGACGCGTACCAGACCGCCGCGGACACCCTCGCCATCCGCGAGCACGCGAGCACCGCCGGCTACAACTCCACCTACGGCCTGTTCACCGGCGCGTCCTTCTTCAACGACGGCATCGCCGGCTACCCCGCGCCGCCGGCCGACGCCACCGAGTCCGTCAGCACCGGCTCCATGCCGTGGCCGGGCGTGGCGACCGGCATGTTCCTCAGCACCAACGAGGTCTACTACGCCGCCTACACCAACGCCGCGAGCATGGCCGCCCGCCTGCACCGCCCGGCGAAGGAGGTCGCGGCCTACCGGCACAAGGCCGCGGCGCTCAAGCAGGCGATCAACCAGCACTTCTGGAACAAGAAGACCGGCAGCTACAACTACATGCTGCTCGCCGACGGCACCACCGGCGCATACCAGGAGGGCACCGGCCTGGCCTTCGCGGTGCTCTTCGGCATCGCGAGCCCCGCCCAGGCGAAGTCCGTCGTGGCGCACGCCACCGAGATGACCTGGGGCATGCCCGACACCTACCCGAACTGGACCCGCTACTCCGACGACCAGCCGGGCCGGCACAACGCCATCGTCTGGCCGGTGGTGCAGGGGCTGTGGGCGCGGGCGCTGGCCCAGCAGGGAGCCCAGCAGGGCTTCGCCTCCGAGACCGCGCGGCTGGCCGAACTGGCCGACAGCAACAGCGGGTTCTGGGAGATCTACAACGGCCACACCGGCGTCGTGGACGGCGGCTACCAGCGGCTGGGCGACGACGTGAAGTTCCACTGGGGCTCGCAGCCGGACCAGACCTGGTCCGCCACCGCCTACCTCAACATGATCGACTCCGGACTGTTCGGCCTGTCGTTCTCTGACAACGGTGTCAGCTTCGCGCCGACCCTGCCGGCCGGCTGGGGCGACGCCACGCTCAGCGGGCTGCACTACCGTGACGCCACACTGACCGTCGCGCTGCACGGCGCGGGCGCGACCATACGCTCGTTCACCGTGGACGGCCGGCGGGTGCCCGGCCACAGCCTCCCGGCGTCGCTCAAGGGCCGGCACACCGTCGACATCACCCTGACCGGCGCGGTCGTCGGCGACCGGGACAAGGACGGCGTGCGCGACTCGGCCGACCGGTGCCCGGACCTGCCCGGCACGTCCGCGCTGCGCGGCTGCCCGGCGCCCGACCACATCGAGGCCGAGGACGCGCTGAACACCGGCGGCGTCAAGACCAACGTCAACCACACCGGCTACAGCGGCCGGGCGTTCGTCGACGGCCTGTGGGCGCAGGGCGCGGCGTCGTCCTTCACCCTGCACCGCGCCACGTCCGCGGCCGGCACCGGCTCGCTGACGCTGCGCTACGCCAACGCCAACGGCGACGCGCGCACCATGACGCTGTCGGTCGACGGCAAGGCGGTCCGCCAGGTGTCGTTCCCCAAGGTCTCCGACAGCTGGGACGACTGGGGCACCGTCACCTTCGACGACATCCCGGTCAGCGGCACCGCGCCCGTGGTCACCGTCTCCTACGGGGCCGGCGACAACGGCTCGATCAACCTCGACTGGGCGGAGTTCCACGCCACCTCGGGCTGAGCCGCCGGGCCGGGCCGGCGGGGCAGCTCCAGCCGGTCCGGCCGACCCGCCCGCGACCCGTCAGACCGCGCCCGTCATCCGCAGCTGCGTCGCCGCCACCGCCGTCGCGATCGCGCCGCGCACCTCCGCGTCCGCGCCGAGCCGTCCGGTGACCACCTCGGCGGCCTGCGCGCTGGCGGGCTGGGCGTAGCGGGCCACGGACTCGCGGATGCCGGCGGCGAACGGCTCGCCGGCCGCGCCGAGTTCGCCGCCCAGCACGACGGCCGACGGGTTCAGGCAGTTCACCAGGTCGGCCAGCACCCGGCCGACCGTCCGGCCGGCCTCGGCCAGCACCCGCGCCGCGGCCGGGTTGTCGGCGACCTCGGACAAAGGAGGGACCTCGTGCTCGTCCAGCGTCTGCTGGTGCGTGGCCAGCACGTGTGCGAGCTGCTGCCGCACGGTGGTGATCGACACCACCGTCTCCAGGCAGCCCCGGCTGCCGCAGCGGCACCAGTTGACCGCGTCCGGGAGCTGGGTGTGGCCGATCTCGCCGGCGATCCCGGTCGCCCCGCGGTAGGGCCGGCCGCCGATCACGATGCCGGCGCCGATGCCGTGGGACGCCTTGACGTACAGGAAGTCCTCCAGGCCGCGGGCGGCGCCGTAGGCCTGCTCGCCGAGCGCGCCCATGTCGGCGTCGTTGCCGATCGCCACCGGGTGGCCGAGCCTGCGGGCGAGTTCGTCGGCCGGGGCCAGGCCCACCCAGTCGGCCAGGATGGTCGGCGGGCGGACCACGTGGGTGCGGATGTCCAGCGGCCCGGGGATGCCGGCGCCGATGCCCCGCACCTCCTCCATGGTGTGCCCGCCGGCCCGTACGCACTCCCGGGTCAGCCCGGCGGCCACGTCCAGGACCGCGGACGGGCGGTGGTCGACGTCGAGGGTCTCGGTGCGGCGCGCCAGCACCTCGCCGCCGGTGGTGGCCGCGGCGACCGTCACGTGCGCGTGCCCGAAGTCGATGCCGACGACCACGCCCTCGTCGCCCACCAGGCTCACCACCGTCGCCCGCCGGCCGCGGCCGGTCGCGCTGCCCGGCGCGGGCGACTCGGCCACCAGCCCGCTGGACCGCAGCGACGACACGCAGTCGCTGATCGCGCTCGCGGACAGCCCCGTCATCCGGCTCAGGCTCGCCCGGGTCAGCCCGCTGCTGTGCTGCGCGAGGATCGCCAGAACCTGGTCCCTCGTGCGCCTGCGCCGGGCCGAGAGCGATGCCGAGTCGATGCCGTCCATGCCGGGGAGTCTACGGGTTTTCTCCGGTAGGAGGCAGATATATCCCCCGGTTCCGACCGCTGACCGTGCGTGCTGCGGACACCGCGGTTCGGCTCCCGTCCTAGACAACGATGTCGCACCGGCCCGACGACCCAAGGGAGTTCGTGTCATGCGTACCACTTCGCCCCGATTGCGGCGCAGGCGTATTTCTGCGTTGACCGTCGCAGTCACCTCTGTCCTCTTCCTTTCACAGGCGGGGACGTCGCACGCGGCGCCTCCGTCCGCGCAGCCGGCGGCGGACACCTCCGCCTGCCCGTGGGTCACCTCGCACGCACCGGTCGACCAGCGCGTCGACCACCTGCTCGCCGCGATGACGCTGGACGAGAAGATCGGCGAACTGCACGGCGACAACAGCGGCGACTACGCCGGCACCGTCCCGGCCGTGCCGCGCCTGTGCATACCGAAGCTCACCCTCGACGACTCGCCCGCCGGTGTCGGCCACCAGATGACCGGCGTCACCCAACTGCCCGCGCCGGTCGCCGACGCGGCCACCTGGGACCCGGACCTGGCCCGGCGGTACGGCCAGGTCGTCGGCAGCGAGCAGTGGGGCAAGGGCGACGACGTCGACCTCGGCCCGACCGTCAACATCGTCCGCGACCCGCGCTGGGGCCGCGCCTTCGAGACCTACGGCGAGGACCCCTACCTGTCGGGCGAGATCGGCACCGCCGACGTCGACGGCATCCAGAGCACCGGCGAGATGGCCCAGCTCAAGCACTGGGCCGTCTACAACCAGGAGGCCAACCGCAACAACAGCGACGACGACGCGATCATCGACCAGCGGGTCGAGCAGGAGATCTACCTCTCCCAGTTCGCCGCCGTCGTCAAGGACGCCCAGCCCGCGTCGCTGATGTGCTCCTACAGCTTCATCAACGGCCGGCCCGCCTGCCAGGACCCCTACATCATGAAGCAGGTCCTGCGCGGCCAGTGGGGCTACCAGGGCTTCGTCACCTCCGACTGGGGCGCCACCCACTCCACCGTCGCCTCCGCCGACGCACGGCTGAACATGGAGATGCCCTCCGGCCAGTTCTACGGCGACGCGCTCAAGCAGGCCGTCCTGAACGGGCAGGTGTCCACCGCCACCCTGGACGACCTGGTGCGGCCGATCCTCACCGAGATGTTCGACTACCACCTGTTCACCAGGACGCCCACCGGCACGCCCGACTCCGTGGTCACCACGCCCGCGCACGTCGCCGTCGCCAGGAAGGTCGCCGAGGACGGCACCGTGCTGCTGAAGAACGACGGCGGCCTGCTGCCGCTCTCGCCGAGCAGGAAGTCCTCCATCGCGGTCATCGGCCGCGACGCCGGACCCGGCGCCCTCACCTCCGGCGGCGGCTCAGCGGCCGTCGCCGCCGACTCCGTCGTCACCCCCTACCAGGGCATCGCCGCCCGCGCCGGCAAGAACGTCACCGTGAACTACGCGCCCGGCGACACCCCGTACGGCGCCCTGCCGCCGCTGCCGCCCTCCGTGCTCACCCCCAGCGCCGGCGCCTGCAACGGCCTCACCGGCACGTACTACCAGGGCACCGACCTGTCCGGCACCCCGCTGACCACCGCCAACACCGACCTGGTCGACTTCGGCTGGAACGGCAGCCCGCCCCTGCCCAAGGTCCCGGCGAGCAACTGGTCCGCCAAGTACACCGGCACCCTCACCGCGCCGAGCACCGGCACGTACACCTTCTCCGTCACCAGCGACGACGGCAGTCGGCTGCTCGTCGACGGCCGGCAGATCATCGACAACTGGCGCGACCAGGGCGGCACCACCGAGACCGGCACCGTCACCCTGACCGCCGGCCAGAAGGTCGCGATCGAGATCGACTACTACCAGGCCGGCGGCGGCTCGCTGCTGGACTTCGGCTGGCAGCCGCCGGGCGGCCCCAGCACCCCGCTGCAGCAGGCCGTCGACACCGCCAAGTCCTCCGACGTGGCCGTGGTCTTCGCGAGCAACGTCGAGGGCGAGGGCAGCGACCTGCCGAACATCGACCTGCCCGCCGACGAGGACGCGCTGATCAAGGCCGTCGCCGCGGTCAACCCGCACACCGTCGTGGTGCTCGACACCGGCTCCGCGGTCACCATGCCGTGGCTCGACTCGGTCCAGGGCGTCTTCGAGGCGTGGTACCCCGGCCAGGAGGACGGCAACGCCATCGCCTCGCTGCTCTTCGGCGACGTGAACCCGTCCGGCAAGCTGCCCGTGACCTTCCCCAAGAGCCTCGACGACGTGCCCGCCTCGACCGCCGCCCAGTGGCCGGGCGCCGACGGCAAGGTGCGGTACTCCGAGGGCCTGGACGTCGGCTACCGCTGGTACGACGCGAAGGACATCGAGCCGCTGTTCCCCTTCGGCTACGGCCTGTCCTACACCGACTTCCGGTTCGGCGCGCTGAAGGTCTCCGCGCCCTCCACCACCTCGCTGGGCGCCGTGCGGGCCAGTGTGGACGTCACCAACACCGGCCGCAGGGCCGGCTCGGACGTCGTGCAGCTCTACGTGCGCGACCCCGCGGCGACCGGTGAGCCGCCCGCGCAGCTGAAGTCCTTCCAGAAGGTGAGCCTGGAGCCCGGGCAGACCCGGCGCGTCACCTTCCAGGTACCCGCCTCGGACTTCCGCACCTGGAACGAGACCACGCAGAACTGGCAGGTCGCCGACGGCGCCTACGGCCTCATGGTCGGCGACTCCTCGCGGGACCTGCCCGCCCGGGGCTCGGTGCGCGTGGTGCGCAGCTACGGCTCGCAGGGCGTCACCCTCCAGGCCCCGTCCATCCTCCCCGCCCGGCAGGTCCGGATCGGCGGCGCCTTCGTCAACGACGCCGACGTGCCGGTGCGCGACGTCGCCGTCACGCCCGGCGTGCCGGCCGGCTGGACCGTCAGCCCGCGCGTCGTCCGGATCAAGCACGCCGCCGCGCACTCCACCACGAAGCTGACCTTCACGGTGACCCCGCCGGCCACCGCGAAGCCCGGCTCGCAGGAGCTGACGCTGGACGCCGCCTACGCCGAGGAGAAGGTCGGCCACGCCCGCGCCACCCAGGCCGTGGCGACCGTCACCACGCCGTACCCGAGCTTCACCGCCGCCTTCGACAACATCGGGATCAGCGACGACTCCGACCCCGCGGCGGCGAACTTCGATGGCTCCGGCTACAGCTTCTCCGCGCAGGAGCTGGCCGCGGTCGGCATCAGGCCCGGGCAGCCGGTCACCGCGGGCACGACCACCTTCACCTGGCCGGACGTCCCCCCGGGCACCCCGGACAACGTCGCCACCCAGGGCCAGGTGATCCCGCTGTCCGGCGCGGGCGGCACGCTCCACCTGCTCGGCGCGGGCGGACCGGGCAACCAGAGCGGCGACTTCACCGTCACCTACACCGACGGGACCACCTCGACCTCGCCGGTGGCCCTGGCCGACTGGTGGGCCAACTCGCCCTCCCCGGGCGACACCCTCGTGGCCACCGCCGCGAACTGGAACCAGCCGCCGAACGGCAGCGGACCCCACAAGGTCAGCCTCTACGCCACCTCGCTCCCGCTCACCGCGGGCAAGCAGGCCGCGTACGTGACGCTGCCGAACCTGCCCGGCATGCATCTGTTCGCCGCGACGCTGGACTAGCGGCAGCAGCGACAGCAGCGACGGCAGCGGCGCTCGTCGCCGCGCACCACGGGCGGGTCGCGGACCACCGCGGCCCGCCCACCGGTGTGGTCGCGGCGTCGGGATGTCCGTGTCTCGGTGCCTCCGCGGCGTCGGTGCGCGCGGCGCGGCGCGGCCGGGGGGCCGCCCGCCCGCGCCTTTGTAGGGTGGGCGGCATGCCGGACGACGCCACCCACCGCCCCGAGCCCTTCGCGCCGAAGGCGAGCGCCGCCGCGCTCGACGACCTGCGCGCACGGCTGCGCGCCACCCGCTGGCCCGACGCGCCCGAGGACGCCGGCTGGTCGCTGGGCACCGACCTGGACTATCTGCGCGACCTCGTCGCGTACTGGGCGGACGGCTTCGACTGGCCGGCCCAGGAGGCCGCGCTCGGCCGACTGCCCCGCTACCGGGTGCGGCTCGGCGGCGGACCCTCCGGCGGCGCCCCGGCCGGGAGCACCCCCTCCGGCGGGGGCGCCCGCCCGGCCGGAACCGCCCCCTACTCCGGCGCCGTCCACTTCGTGCACGCCAAGGCGGTCGCGCCGGCCGGCCGGGCGCTGCCGCTGGTGCTCAGCCACGGCTGGCCCGACTGCTTCTGGCGCTACGCCAAGGTCGTCCCGCTGCTCACCGACCCCGGCGCGCACGGCGCCGACCCGGCCGACGCGTTCGACGTCGTCGTGCCGGACATGCCCGGCTACGGCTACTCCGACGCGCCCGCCGGCGCGCCGCTGAACTCCATCGCGGTGGCCGGCCTGTGGGCCGAGCTGATGGACGTGCTCGGCTACCCGCGCTTCGGCGCCGCGGGCGGCGACATCGGCAGCCACGTCAGCCGCTACCTCGCCCTGGACCACCCCGACCGGGTGGTGGCCGTGCACCGCACCGACGGCGGGCTGCCGGTGTTCGGCGGCGACCCGGCCGAGCTGACGCCCGAGGAGCGGGAGTGGATGCGGCAGGCCGCGGCCTGGGGCGCCACCGAGGGCGCGTACGGCGCGATGCACCGCACCAAGCCGCAGACCGCCGCCTTCGGACTGAGCGACTCGCCGGCGGGCCTCGCCGCGTGGATCGTGGAGAAGCTGCGCGCGTGGAGCGACTGCGGCGGCGACATCGAGCGCTCCTACACCAGGGACGAGATCCTGACCCTGGTCACGCTCTACTGGCTGACCGGCACGATCGGCTCCTCGATGCGGATGTACAGCGCGAACGGCGCGATCCCGGTGGAGCAGCTGACCCGCCGCGTCGACGTCCCCTCCGGCTTCGCGCTGTTCCCCGGCGACATCGTCCGCCCGCCGCGCGCCTGGCTGGAGCGCACCGCGCACGCCGTGCGGATCACCGAGCCGCCGCGCGGCGGCCACTTCGCGGCGTTCGAGGAGCCCGAGCTGTACGCGCGGGAGCTGCGCGAGTTCTTCCGCCCGTACCGCGAGGCGGTCGCGCCCCGGGACTGACGTCGCGGCGGTCGCGCCCCGGGGGTGACGTCCTCCGGGCCGGCGTCCCGAGCCCGGCGTGCCGCACGTCCCGGCGTACTGCACGTGCAGTACGCCGGATTGTCGGCGGTGGCACGACGCGGGTGACAAGGCCGGCCGGAAAGCCTGGAGAGGTTCCCGAGAGCGGATTCGGAGATCTCTTCCATGGCGACTCATCTGTACCGGCTCGGCCGGTGGGCGTTCCACCGGCGCCGCCGCGTGGCTCTGTTGTGGGCGGCGGTGCTGGCCGCCGTCATGCTCGGCGCGGTCGGCGCGGCCGACGGCCCCGACGACTCGTCCTCGATGCCCGGCACCGAGGCGCAGCGCGCGTTCGACCTCATCGACCAGCGCTTCCCCGGCGCGGAGGCGGACGGCGCGGACGCCCGTATCGTCTTCGTCGCGCCCCACGGCCACAAGGTCACCGAGCCCGCGAGCCGCGCCGCCATCGACACCCTGGTGACGACGGTCTCCCGCGGGCCGCAGGTCGCCGACGTGGTCGGCCCGTTCGGCGGCGGCGCGACGGGCGGCGGCTCTGGCGGCGAGACGGGCGCCGGCTCCGGCGTGGACCGAGGGGTCAGCGAGGACGGCGGCACCGCGTACGCCACCGTCACGTACACGGTGTCCGACGACGACCTCGGCGACGGCGCGCGCCAGACGCTGACCGACGCCGTGCGGCAGGCCAGGGACGCCGGGGCCGGGCTGACCGTCGAGGCCGGCGGCTCCGCGGTGTCCAAGGACCCCGGGGACGGCATCGGCGAGGCGCTGGGCATCGTGGTGGCGGCGGTGGTGCTGCTGATCACCTTCGGCTCGCTGGCCGCGGCGGGACTGCCGCTGATCACCGCCGCCGTCGGGGTGGGCGCCAGCATCGCCGGGATCACGGCGCTCGCCGCGACCTTCGGACTGCCCGGGACCACCGCGGAGCTGGCCATGATGCTCGGCATCGCGGTGGGCATCGACTACGCGCTGTTCGTGGTCTCCCGCTACCGCGAGGAGCGCGGCGAGGGCCACGCGCCCGGAGAGGCGGCCGGGCGCGCGGTGGGCACCGCGGGCTCCGCGGTGGTCTTCGCCGGCCTCACCGTGGTCATCGCGCTGACCGGTCTGTCGGTGGTCGGCGTGCCCTTCCTGACCAAGATGGGCCTGACCGCGGCGGGCACCGTCGTCACCGCCGTCCTGGTCGCGCTGACGCTGGTCCCCGCGGTGCTCGGCTTCTGGCCGGACGCGGTGCTGGCGCGGCGGGTCCGAAAAGGCGGCGCGAAGCGCCCCGGCGGCCCGGCCCGGTCCGGGCGGGGGAGCGGCGAACGGGAGAACGCGGGCAGCCGGTGGGCGCGCCTCGTGCGGCGCCACCCCGTGCCCGTCCTGGTCGCGACCGTCGCCGCGCTCGGCGCGCTCGCCCTCCCGGTCGCGGACATGCACCTGGGCATGCCCGGCGACGAGGCGAAGTCCACCGGCACCACCGAACGCCGCGCCTACGACGACCTCGCCCGCGGCTTCGGCCCCGGCTTCAACGGCCCGCTGACCGTCGTCGTGGACGCCACCCACGCGCACGACCCGAAGGCGGCCGTCGCCGCGGTCTCGGACGAGCTGGCGGGCACGCCGGGCGTCGTCTCGGTCTCGCCGGCCCGCTTCAACGCCGAGGGCGACACCGCCGTCCTGTCCGCGACGCCGTCCACCGCGCCGACCAGCCGGCAGACCGGCGACCTCGTGCACACCATCCGCCACGAGCGCCCGGCGATCGAGTCCGCGACCGGCGCGACCTTCGACGTCACCGGCACCACCGCGCTCAACATCGACGTGGCCCGGAAGATGCAGGACGCTTTGGTCCCGTACCTCGCGGTCGTGGTCGGTCTGGCCTTCCTGCTCCTGCTGGTGGTCTTCCGCTCGCTGCTGGTGCCGCTCAAGGCCGCGCTCGGGTTCCTGCTGTCGGTGCTCGCGTCCCTCGGCGCGGTCGTCGCCGTCTTCCAGCAGGGCCACGGCGCCGGCCTCCTCGGCGTCGACGAGACCGGGCCGATCATGAGCACCATGCCGATCTTCCTGGTAGGCATCGTCTTCGGCCTGGCCATGGACTACGAGGTCTTCCTCGTCTCCCGGACGCGCGAGGCGTACGTGCACGGCGAGGAGCCGGGCCAAGCGATCGTCACCGGCTTCCGGCACAGCGCACGGGTGGTGACCGCCGCGGCGCTGATCATGATGGCCGTCTTCGGCGGCTTCATGACCGGCGGCGACACCATGGTCAAGATGGTCGGCTTCGGCCTGGCGAGCGCCGTGCTGTTCGACGCGGTCGTGGTCCGGATGGCCTTCGTGCCCGCGGTGCTCGCGCTGCTCGGCAGGGCGGCCTGGTGGCTGCCGCGCCCGCTGGAGCGGGTGCTGCCGCGGGTCGACGTCGAGGGCGCGTCGCTCGGCGGCGGCCGGCCGGGCCTCGCGGTCGCGCCGGACGGCGGGCGGCGGGACACGCAGCACGTGTGAGCGCCGCCCCGGGTGCGCCCCGCGCCGCCGCGCCGAGATCCGCGGGCGGGCGGTGCGCACCCGGCATCCTGGACCGAGCACCCGGAATCCGTAGCGGAGACACCCATGCCCCCCAGCTGGCGGCGGTTCGCCGACCTCCACCCGCGCCTGGTCGAGTCGGCGCTGCTGCTCGTGCTGTACGCGGCGACCGCCCGGCAGTACGCGCAGGGTCCGCTCGGCTGGTGGGGCGGCGCGGCGACGGCGGCCGGCGCCTGCCTGGCGCTGCTGTGGCGGCGGCGCGCGCCCGGCACGGTCACCCTGCTCACCGCGGTCTGCACCGGAACGCTGGGGGCCGCCGGCTACCTGCTCTCGCCGCTGCTGATGCTGCCGCTCGTCGTCGCGCTCTACGAACTGGCGGCGCGCTCCCCGCAGCGGGCCGTCCGGGCGTGCGGCGGCGCCGCGGTCGCCGTGGTCGTCCTGCCCGCCCTGCTGTCCGACCGCAACCACGAGTCCTGGAAGCTCACGACGGTCGGCACCGTCTTCTGGCTGGTGCTGCCGCTGGTGCTCGGCGCGGCGGTGCGCGGTCGGCAGGCGTACCTGGAGGCGGTACGGGCCCGCGCGGAGGAGGCGGAGCGCACCCGTGAGGAGGAGGCGCGGCACCGGGTGGCACAGGAGCGCGTCCGCATCGCCCGCGACCTGCACGACGTGGTCGCGCACCACCTCGCCCTGGCCAACGCGCAGGCCGGCACCGCCGCGTACCTCGCCCGTGCCCGCCCGCGGGAGGCCGAGGCGCTGCTCGGCGAGTTGTCCCGCACCACCGCGGCGGCGCTGCGCGAGCTGAAGGCGGCGGTCGGGCTGCTGCGCCGGCCCGAGGACGCCGACGAACCCGCCCGGCCGGGCGCCGACCCCGACCCCGACGCGCCGCTCGAACCCGCTCCCGGGCTGGCCCGACTGCCCGGCCTGGTGGCCGCGTTCGCCGCCGCGGGGCTGCGCGTCACGGTCACCGCCGAGGGCCCGCGCCGGCCGCTGCCGCCGGTCGCCGACCTGACCGGCTACCGCATCGTGCAGGAGGCGCTGACCAACGTCGCCAAGCACGCGGGCGTCGACGCGGCGCGGGTGCGGCTCGTGTACGGCGCCGACCGGCTGGTCCTGACCGTCAGCGACGAGGGCCGGGGCGGCGGCCCGTCCGCGCGCGCCTCCGCCGGGGACGGTGGCTCCGGCTCGGACGGTGGGATCGCCGGCGGGTTCCGCTCGCACGGCGGGTTCGGACTGATCGGCATGCGGGAGCGTGCCGAGGCCGCGAACGGCCGGCTGCGCGCGGGGCCGCGACCGGAGGGCGGGTTCGCGGTCACCGTGGAGCTGCCGCTGGACCCGTGAGGGGCGTCGCGCCGTGCGCCTTCGTGCGGCTCCCGTCCACGGCCGCGCCGCGCGCGTGCGATCGTGTCCCGTGCGCCCGGGTTCCGCGCCGGCGGGTCCGCAGCGGCGGGTCCTCGCCGCCGGGTTCGCGCCGACGATTCCGTGCCGACGATTCCGTGCCCCCGACTCCGTATGTGCTGCCCCGCAGACCCCTGTTCCGTACCCCGAACCCCAGGACCGGATGGACCCGATGACGATCCGCGTGCTGCTCGCCGACGACCAGACCCTGCTGCGGGCGACGTTCCGGATACTGATCGAGGCCAACGACGACATGACGGTGGTGGGCGAGGCGGCGGAGGGCGACGAGGCGGTCCGGCTCGCCCGCGAACACCGCCCCGACGTGGTTCTGATGGACATCCGGATGCCCGGCGCCGACGGCCTCGCGGCCACCGAGGCGATCTGCGGCGACCCCGGACTGCCGGACACCCGGGTGCTGATCCTCACCACGTTCGAGACCGACGCGTACGTGGCGCGGGCGCTGCGGGCCGGGGCGAGCGGCTTCCTCGGCAAGGACGTCACCGCGGACGGGCTGCTCGACGGCATCCGCACGGTGGCGGCGGGCGAGGCGCTGCTGTCGCCGGCGGCCACGCGGGCGCTGATCACGCGGTACCTCGCGACGCCGGAGCCGGGGGACGCGGTGGTCGCGCCCGGGGCGCTGGACGCGGTCACCGCTCGTGAGCGCGAGGTGATGGCGCTGGCGGCCGAGGGCAGGTCGAACGCGGAGATCGCGCGGGAGTTGGTGGTCAGTCCGCTCACCGTGCGCACTCACGTGCAGCGCGCGATGAGCAAGCTCGGCGCCCGCGACCGCGCGCAACTCGTCGTCATCGCCTACCAGACCGGCCTCGTCCGCCCCGGCCCCCCATAACCCTTGGCGCTGTGCCTGCCCAGGCGCGGCTGCGTCGGCATGGCGCCGGGCGCCGGGCCGGCCGGGCGCGGCTGCGTTGCCGTGGCGCTGGGCGTTGGGCCGGCCGGGCGCGGCTGTGCTGCGGTGGCGCTGGGCGTTGCCCTGGCCGGGTGCGCTGGGTTGCGTTTGCGGGTCGGGGTCGTCCCGGGGGTGACTCCTCGGACTTCGAAAGTGACTCGTCTCGTTGCCTGCTTTCCGCCGGTGTTGTTTTCGAAGTCCTGCGGGGACACCCCCGGACCGCCCCCTCGGGTGGCATGTGCGCTGCGGGTCGAGTTCCTGCCGGGCCGCGGGGCTCCTGTTCGGCCTACGCGCTGAGCGTCGAGTTCAGGGGCGCGGGGAACTGCGCGACGAGCCACGACGGCGGTGCGGACGGGGACGGACTGTTCGGGGCAGGCGGGATGCCGGTTTTTCAGGGGCGCGGGGAACTGCGCGACGAGCCACGATGGCGGTGCGGACGGCGACGGACTGTTCGGGGCAGGCGGGATGCCGGTTTTTCAGGGGCGCGGGGAACTGCGCGACGAGCCACGACGGTGGTGCGGACGGGGACGGGCTGTTCGGGGCAGGTGGGTGGCCGGTCTTCGCGGCGCGAGCGGCCACGGTGGGACAGGGCCGGTGGTGGTCCGAAGGCCGCGGGACCCGTTACGACGGCGCGTCGTACGGGCACCGCGCGGCCGGGGCGGATGATGGCGGCGGGAGGAGATGACCGTGGACGTGAGTGCACGAGAAACCGGGCTGGCCCGAGAACTGCGCAGAGCCGGCGTCGGCGACGTCGACGCCGGGACGCGGCGCCGCGCGGAGTACTCCTCGGACGCGTCGAACTACCGCGTCGTGCCGCGGGCCGTCGTGTTCCCGCGGGACGCGGACGAGGTGCTCGCCGCGCTGGAGGTGTGCCGCCGCACGGGCGTGCCGCTGACCAGCCGGGGCGCGGGCACGTCGATCGCCGGGAACGCCGTGGGGGAGGGCGTCGTGCTGGACTTCTCCCGGCACATGGGCCGCGTGCTGTCCGTCGACCCCGACGCGCGCACCGCCGTGGTGCAGCCCGGCGCCGTACTGGACGCGGTCACCGCCGCCGCGGCGCCGTACGGCCTGCGCTTCGGCCCCGACCCCTCGACGCACGCGCGGGCGACGATCGGCGGCGCGCTGGGCAACAACGCGTGCGGCGCCCGGGCGCTGGCGTACGGGCGCGCCGCCGACAACGCCGTGGAGCTGGACGTGGTGACCGGCGGCGGCGTCCGCTTCACCGCCGGGCGCTCACCGCGCGGCGCCGCGTCCGGCGCCGGCCCCGAAGGCGCGCTGCTGGCCGGCCTCGACCGCCTCGTCAGGGACCGACTCGCCCTGATCCGCACCGAGTTCGGCCGCTTCACCCGGCAGGTGTCCGGCTACTCGCTGGAGCACCTGCTGCCGGAGAACGGCGGCGACACCGCGAAGTTCCTGGTCGGCAGTGAAGGCACGCTCGCGGTGCTGCTGCGGGCGACCGTACGGCTGGTGCGCGCGCCGCGGCACACCGCGCTGGCCGTCCTCGGCTACGCCGACATGCCCGCGGCGGCCGACGCGGTGCCCGCGCTGCTGCCGCACCGGCCGGTCGCGCTGGAAGGCATGAGCGCCCGGCTCGTCGACGTCCTGCGTCAACGCCGCGGCGCGGCCGCGGTGCCCGACGTGCTGCCGGCCGGCGGCGGCTGGCTGTTCGCCGAGACCGTGGGCGACACCGAGCCGGAAGCGGTCGCCGCGGCCCGGGCGCTGGCGCGCGACGCCGGCTGCCTGGACGCCGCGGTGGTCACCGGCGCCGCCGCCCGCGCGCTGTGGCGCATCCGCGAGGACGGCGCCGGACTCGGCGGCCGCACCCCGGCCGGCGCACCGGCCTGGCCCGGCTGGGAGGACTCCGCGGTGCCGCCCGGCCGCCTCGGCCCCTACCTGCGCGAACTCGGCCGCCTGATGGTCGACTTCGGGCTCGACGGCCTGATGTACGGGCACTTCGGCGACGGTTGCGTGCACGTGCGGATCGACTTCCCGCTCGCCGAACGCCCCGCGGCCTTCGCCGAGTTCCTCGACCGCGCCGCACAGCTCGCCGGGCGCCACGGCGGATCGGTCTCCGGCGAGCACGGCGACGGACGCGCCCGCGGCGCGCTGCTGCACCACATGTACTCGCCCGCGGCCATCGCCGCGTTCGGCGCCGTCAAGCAGCTCTTCGACCCCGACGACCTGCTGAACCCCGGCATTCTGGTGCGCCCCCGCCCGGTCGACGCCGACCTGCGGCTCGCCGCCGCGAGGACCCCGCTCGGCCCGCTCGCCCTCGCCTACCCCCGTGACCGCGGCGACTTCTCGACCGCCGTGCACCGCTGCGTCGGCGTCGGCAAGTGCCGCGCCGACACCACCTCCACCGGCGGCGTCATGTGCCCGTCCTTCCTCGCCACCCGCGACGAGAAGGACTCCACCCGCGGCCGGGCCCGCGTCCTCCAGGAACTGGCCAACGGCAGCCTGGTCGACGGCGGTTGGCGCGCACCCGAGGTCGCCGAGTCCCTCGACCTGTGCCTGGCGTGCAAGGGCTGCGCCGCGGACTGCCCCGCCGGCGTCGACATGGCGGCCTACAAGACCGAGGCGCTGTACCAGCGTTACCGCCGCCGGCTGCGGCCGCGCGCCCACTACGCGCTGGGCCGCCTCCCACTGTGGGCCCGCGCGGCCTCCGCGGCGCCCCGGCTCGCCAACGCGCTGCTGGGCGTGCGGCCGGTCGCCGCGCTGCTGGCGCGCGTCGCCGGGATCGACCCGCGCAGGCCGCTGCCGCGCTTCGCGCCGCGCACCTTCCGCCGGGGCTTCGCGTCGGCGTCGGGCGCGGACGCGCGGCCGACCGTGCTGCTGTGGGCGGACACCTTCACCGACCGGTTCACGCCCGCCGCCGGGCACGCGGCGGTCCGGGTGCTGGAGGACGCGGGCTACCGCGTACGCCTCACCGAACGCGCCGCGTGCTGCGGCCTGACCTGGATCTCCACCGGCCAACTCGACGCGGCCAAGCGGAGGTTGGCGGCGACGCTCGACGCGCTGGAGCCCGCGCTCGCGGCCGGCTGGCCGATCGTCGGCGTCGAGCCGTCCTGCACCGCGGTGATCCGCGGCGACCTGCCCGACCTGCTGCCGGACGACCCGCGCGCGGCTCAGGTCGCCGCCGCCACGCGGACGGTGGCCGAACTCCTCGCCGCCACGCCCGGCTGGACCCCGCCGGACCTCACCGGGGTCCGCGTCCTCGCCCAGCCCCACTGCCACCACCACGCCGTGATGGGCTGGGACGCCGATGCGGCCCTGCTGCGCGCGGCCGGCGCCGACCTCCACGCCGTCGGCGGCTGCTGCGGCCTGGCCGGCAACTTCGGCGTCGAGCAAGGCCATTACGACATCTCCGTCGCCGTCGCCGAGACCGCCCTGCTCCCCGCGGTCCGCGCCGCGCCCGCCGGCACCCTGCTCCTGGCCGACGGCTTCTCCTGCCGCACCCAACTCGCCCACCTCGCCACCCGCGAGTCCGTCCACCTCGCCGAACTCCTCGCATCCCGCCTCCCGCGCGGCTGACCGTCCGGCGCGGTCCGTCGCCGCCTCCCGCGGCGGCGAAATCCGGGTGCCGCCCAGGCCGCGGCGCCGACGCCGTGTCGGCCTCCACCGCCCGCCCTGCGCACGGCACGTGGCAAGCCCCTCCGCGTCCCACTCGCGCCGGGCGCGCCGCGTGCCCCGACCGCCCCGCTCGCTTCGGGCGTCACGCCGCGCCCCAGGCCGGGCACTGCGTCACGGCGAGCCCTCGCATCCTGCGAGACCCGCCCGCGCCCGGCGCAACGTCCGACCCCCACGCACCGTGGCCCCCCACAAGCGCGCGCGGCACGCGCCCCGCCCCGACTGTGCGATTCCCGTTCGCCCTCCGTACGACTTCTCCGTGTCTGATGGTGGACGTCCGTGAACGCGCCGGGAGATACTCCCGCGTGTCCACTGCCGTCTGACCCTGTGCGGGCCAGTCCGATTGACAACGTTGTCTAGCGGACCGGTTCCCGCATGCGCCACCGCGACGCCGGAGAGGTTCCGTGCCCATCAGACCCCATGCCCCCGTGGCTTCCCCACCCCCCGCGATCCCTCGCAGAACCGCCCGCCGGTCCCGGCGGCTGCGCGCCGCGCTCGCCGCGCTGCTGGCCGGGGCGCTCGGCGCCGCCGCGCTCGCCGGCGCCGGCGTCGCCGCCGCCGACGCGCCCGCGGGCTCTCCCGCTTCGTCCGGCACGGACTACACCAAGCTCGTCGACCCGTTCGTGTCGACGGCCGGTGACGACGGCAACGACCTGCCCGGCGCCGAGGCCCCGCACAGCCTCGCCAAGGTCAACCCGATGACCACGCCGAACCGCAACCACTCGGGCTACGACTACAACGAGACCCACATCGCCGGGTTCACCGCCACCGACCTCGACGGCGTCGGCGGCTCGGGCGGCGGCGGCGACCTGCTGGTGGTCCCCACCTCGGTGGCGTACGACAAGCGGCCCGCGCCCAGCACCTACGCGCACCCCTACCGCCACGACGACGAGATCGCGACGCCCGGCTACTACCGGGCCGGCCTCGGCGCGCTGTCCGGCACCGCGTCCGCGGTCACGCAGGGCCCGGGGACGATCGACGCCGAGATGGCCGCGACCACCCGCACCGCGCTGGAGCGCTACAGCTTCCCCGCGGGCGCCACGCCCGAGCTGGTCCTCGACCTGGCGAACAACTACACCAGCCGCACCCGCGCGACCGTGAAGGCGACCACCCTCGCCGACGGCACCACCTCGCTCACCGGCCTCATCGCCGGCTCCTTCAACGGCGCCTCGTACCAGCTGTACTACGCCGCCACCACCAACGCCCCGGTGACCTCGCTCAAGACCTGGGGCAACGACGGCAAGCTGACCGACGCGACCGCGCAGGACGGCACGGACAGCGGCGCGGTCCTCGGCTTCGACCCGGCGGCCGGCAAGGACGTCGAACTGCGCATCACGCTCTCGCCGATCAGCGCCGAGCAGGCGGTGACCGACCAGCGCAACGAGGTCGGCGGCCTCACCTTCGACCAGGCGCGCGCCAGGACCAAGGCGGAGTGGAACAGCACCCTCGGCGCCGTCGACGTGCACGCCTCCGCGACGTCCGACCCGACGCAGACGCTCACCAAGGAGTTCTACACGCACCTGTACCGCATGTACGGGCTGCCGGTGAACGCCACCAGCACCAGCGGCACCTACCGCGGCGCCGACGGATCGGTGCACCGGACGAACGGCTTCACGTACTACGACGGCTGGTCCACCTGGGACGACTTCCGCAAGTACTCGGTGGAGGCGTACATCGACCCGGCCACCTACCGGGACATGGTGCAGTCGCTGATCGAGCTGTTCGCCGACGCGCACACCGCGGGCAAGCCCCTCGGCAGCCTCACCCACTCGGTGCCCACCGTGCGCTGGGAGCGCTCGGCCGTGGTGATCGCCGACGCGCTGTCCAAGGGCTACAAGAACTTCGACCGACTGGACGAGGCCTACCCGGCGCTGCTGTCCTACACCGGCTACTACACCGGCGCGCAACTGCGGCAGGGCTACGTCTCCGGCGACCCCGGCACCACCGTGCAGCGCGGCTACGACCAGTGGGCGCTGTCCGTGATCGCCGGCGCGCTGGGCAAGCAGGCCGACGCGGCGAAGCTGCGCGCCCAGTCCACGATGGCCATCGACCACCTGGTGAAGTCCGGCGCGTGGACCGCGGCCGACGGCACCGAGGTGGGCCTGCTCACCCCGCGCGCGACCGGCGGCGACTGGCAGGCCGCCGACTACGAGAAGTTCGAGGCGGCCGGCCTCTACCAGGGCACCCTCTGGCAGTACCACTGGTACGACGCCTACGACATGGGCGGCCTGATCAAGGCCATGGGCGGCGCGAAGGCCGGAAAGGCCGCCGTGGAGCACATGTTCGGCGAGGACTCCGCCAAGAACGACGGCTCCACCATGCTGCACTCCAACGCCAACGAGATCGACCTCCAGGCGCCGTACCTCTTCAACTACGTGGGCGAGCCCAGCCTGACGCAGAAGTGGGTGCGCGCCATCTACACCGGCACCACCTGGAACCGCTACATCGCGACCGGCTCCACCAACGAAGCCCCCAGCTCCGGCGGCGAGTTCACCCCGCCGGTGGACACGCAGGTGTACAAGCTCGCGCCGAACGGCTTCCTGCCGACCATGGACAACGACGCGGGCACCATGTCGACGATGTTCGTCGCCGCGGCGCTCGGCCTGTTCCCGGTGACCGCGGGCTCCAGCCAGTTCCAGATCGGCAGCCCGTTCTTCGACTCCACGACGATCAGCTACGCGGACGGCCGCCGGTTCACCGTGAAGGCCGACGGCGTCTCGGCGAGCACCTACTACGTGCAGAGCGCGACCCTCGACGGCGCGCGGTTCGACAACACCTGGCTGGACTACTCGCAGATCATCGCCGGCGGCACGCTGGACTTCACGATGGGCTCCAAGCCGTCCCGGTGGGGCGCGGCCACCAAGCCCGCGTACTCGCTGGACACCGACACCGGTGACGGCAGCGGGACCGGCGCCACCGGGACCGTCGTGACCGCGCGGCCCGACACCGTCGCCACCGCGGCGAACGGCCGCCTCGACGGCAGCATGAAGCTCACCCTGTCCGGGCCGGCGTCGTTCGCCGCCCGCAAGGGCACCAGCCTCACCAGGACCGGCGCGGCCAACGTCACCGGCCTGCCCGACGGCGTCACCGCCGACCTGACGGTGACCGGCTCGCGGACCGCGACGCTGTCGCTGACCGGCACCGCGACGGTCGACGCGCGCCTGGGCATCAGCTTCCGCGACGCGGCGTTCGCCCACGGGGTGCGGGCCTCGACGCTTTCCGGCGCCGGGGTCACCGCGACCGACCCGCTCACGGTGTCCGCCGCCGCGGTCCACCGGGCGTCCCTGGGCACGCTGGTCGACCAGGCGTCCCTGGTCCGCGGCGGCAACTACTCCGACGGCTCCTGGACGCTCTTCCAGTCGGCGCTCCAGCACGCGCGGACCGCCCTGGCGGACACCGCCTCCGGCACCGGCACGCTGATGGCCGCGCAGGACGCGCTGAACGCCGCGATCGGCGCGCTCGGCATCGACGAGGGCGGCTACGCGGTCCTCCAGGCCGAGACCCCCGACCAGAAGGACGGTCCGAGCCTGGTCAGCGAGGCGTACTACTCCGACGGCGACCTCGGCGGCGTCACCGAGGGCGCCTGGGAGCGGTACGGCAAGCTGGACTTCGGCGGCGTCGCCCCGAAGAGCATCTCGGTCCGCTACGCCAACTCGCAGGCCCCGACGGCGAAGCCGAGCAGCGTCGACGTCCACGCCGGCGGCGCGGACGGACCGGTGGTCGCCACCGTGTCGCTGCCCGGGACCGGCGGCTGGCAGTTCTACACCACCGTGCAGGCCGCCGTCACCGACCCGGCCGCGCTGCTGGCCGCCTCCGGCGCGACGTTCGTCTTCCACGCGCCGGCCGGCCAGCAGTGGGTGTCCAACTTCGACTGGTACCAGTTCTCGCCCAACGCGCCCTCCTCGCAGTCCTCGACCACCCTCGCCACGCTGACCGCGGCGAACGCGAGCGCGACCGGCGACGGCTCGCTCCCGCTGAAGCTGTCCGGCGGCATCTTCGAGAACGTCACCGACGGCGCCTGGGCGCAGTGGAAGGCCACCGACCTCGGGGACGGCGCCGACACCCTCACCGTCTCCTACGACAAGCCGCAGACGCGGGCCGCCTCCGACTCCCACATCGAACTGCACCTGGGGTCGAAGGACGGCGCCACACGCGTCGACGTGCCCCTGGACTACACCGGTTCCGGCTGGGGGACCGTCGCCACCGCGACCGTGCCGCTGGACCCGAAGGTCTTCACCGGCGTCCAGGACGTGTACGCCGACTTCGTCTCCAGCACCCAGTCCAGCGCCCAGCCGTACGTCGCCAACGTCTACGCGCTGACGCTGACGCAGGCCCCGGACGCCCCCGTGGGCTTCGACGCCACCGCGTGGAAGGCCAACAGCGGCGGCGGGCTCAAGAGCGAGCCGGCCGGGTGGAGCGACGCGGGCTCGGCCACCGACCTCGGCGGCACCTACAACGGCGCCTGGCTGGACTACGGCGACATCGACTTCGGCTCCACGCCGAAGAACACCCTCACCCTCACCTACGTCAACAACTCCGCGCGCTGCGGCGCCGATTCGGCCGCCCAGCTCTACCTGGACTCCTACGACACGGGCAACCCCGGCACGCCGTACGCCACCGTCCCGCTGCCGGTCACCGGAAGCGCGTGGTCCTCGGGCGGCACGACGAGCCTGACCCTGCCGAAGGGGATCACCGGCACTCACGACGTGCACCTGCGGCTGGTCACCACCCCGGACTCCTCGCACCCGTACGGCGCGAACCTGGGGCGGATCACCTTCGGCCACGCCGACACGCCCCCGGCCACCGACACCTCCGCGCTGCGGCAGGCCGTCGACCGCTACCAGGGCCTGTCCGCCGACGCCGCGCGCTACGACACGATCGACTTCGGCGTCTTCCAGCGCGAACTGGCCACCGCCCGCGCCCTGCTGACGGCGGACGGCGCGACCCAGCTGGAGGTCGACACGCAGACGCGCAGCCTCACCCTCGCCGCCAACCAGCTGATCCCGCTGCCGCGGCTGACGCTGGAGAACCTGGTGACGACCGCGTCGGCACTGGAGAACGCGCGCTACACCGACGCGTCGTGGCAGGCGTTCACCACCGCGCTCGCCCAGGCGAAGACCGCGCTCGCGGACGACTCCGCCGCGGACGCGGCGCTCACCGCCCGGTACCAGGCGCTCGACCACGCCGTCTCGGCGCTCACCACCAAGCCGAGGACGGTGCCGGCCGCGCCCGACGCGGTCTCGGCGACGTCCTCCGGCTCCAGCGTGACGGTCGCCTGGTCCGCGCCCGCGGACACCGGCGGCTCGCCGGTCACCGGCTACCGGGTCACCCTCGGCGACGGGCACCAGGTCGCGATCGCCGATCCGGGCAGCCGCGCCACCACCTTCACCGCGTTGCCGGCCGGCCGGTCGTACACCGCGCGCGTCCAGGCGGTGAACGCGGTCGGCGCCTCGCCGCAGAGCGCGCCCACCGCGCCCGTGGTGACCGCGGGCGGCAAGCCGCAGAAGCCGGCCGTGACCGGCGTGACCACCCACGGCAAGCAGGTCAGGGTGGACTGGCGGCCGGCCGGCGACGGCGGCTTCCCGGTCATCGGCTGGACCGTCGCCCTCGACGACGGGACCATCGCGCACCTGCCCGCCACGGCGGACACCGCGCTGCTCACCGCCACGGGCGGCGGCAAGGCCAAGGGGCACACCGCGACGGTGACGGCGGTGACGCTGGCGGGGACGTCGGACGACGCGGCGGCTCCGGCGGACCCGTCGGCTGCTTCCTCGGGCGCCTCGGCCGCGTCGGCCGGCGCGACCGGGACGGCAGCGGCCTCCGACGCGGGCTACACCCCGTCCCCGTTCCCCGCGGGCACCCTCGACGCGAGCTACCCCTCGGACTCCTGGCCGTCGACCGGTGACGGCAGCGACTACTTCGAGGACCTGCTCAGCGGGATCGACGACCTGCACACCGACATCCTCGGCGCCAACACCAAGGTCCCCGTCGGCACCGAGCCCACCGCGCAGAACGACCTGATCGCGCTCGGCATCAACAACGCGGCGACGCAGAAGGAGGTGGACCGCGCCGAGGTCGACGCGACCAACAGCGCCACCGTCACGATGGCCGACGGCCTCGGCTCCCGGCTCGGCCAGATCTACAGCGACGCGCTGAAGAACGGCCGACTGCCCAAGACCAGCGCGCTGTTCGGCCGCGTCACGCAGAACCTGGACACCCACGACGCGGCCAAGGACCACTACGGCTACCTGCGCCCGTACGTGCGGCTCGGGTTCGTCGGCGACGGCGGCGACGTCTACGAGTCGCAGGACGGCTCGTACAGCAGCCTGGCGACCAGCGGCTCGTACCCCAGCGGCCACACCTACGGCGGCTACGAGGCGGGCACGATCCTCGCCACGCTGCTGCCGGAGTTGGCGCCGTCGATCCTCGCGCGCACCTCGGAGTACGGCAACAACCGGATCGTCCTCGGCTTCCACTACCCGCTGGACGTGATGGGCGGCCGCATCACCGGCATGGCCACCGTGGCCCACCGGTGGGCCGACCCCGACTTCGCGGCCCTGCTGATGCAGGCGCACACGGAGATCGAGAACGTGCTGCTGCAGACGTGCGAGGAGGACGGCTACGGCGACACGCTGGCGGCCTGCTCGGGCGACGCCTACGCGGGGCTGAGCACCGCGCAGGACATCGACGTCTACACCCGGCGCCTGACCTACGGGTTCTCCCAGGTGGGCAAGGCGGGGCAGGCGCTGAAGACGCCCGCCGACGCGGCGGCGCTGCTGATCACGGCGTTCCCGAACCTCACCACCGAGCAGCGGATCGAGGTCCTGGAGCAGACCGCGACGGACTCCGGCTACCCGCTGGACCTCACCGCGGACGGCGGAGCGAGCTGGGCCCGGATCAACCTCGCCGCGGCGATGGCCGCGCACGTGGTGGTCGGCGCCGACGGCAAGGTCACGGTGACGAACTTCGGGGACGCCACCAAGGCGAGCACCGCCGACGTCGACACCGTCACGGTGGGCGGCGCGGCGATCGACGGGTTCGACCCGGAGGTCTCCACCTACGTCGTCGACCTGCCGAACAACGCGAAGCTCCCGGCCGTCACCGCGGTCCCGGCCGTGCCGGGCGAGCGGGTCGAGGTCACCGACGGCAGCGCCGTCCTGACCTCGTCCGGCCACCGCTTCACCGCTCGCACCATCAGGGTGACCTCGCCCAACGGCCAGGTCAGCCGCACCTACACGGTTGGGTTCGTGCGGACCGACCACGACCGGTGGCCGTTCGGCGACGACGGAAAGGGGAGCTCCCACGGAAAGGGGAGCTCCCACGGAAAGGGGAGCTCTCCCGGAAAGGGGAACTCCCACCGCTGACGGGCCGTCGAGGGCCCTGCGGTCCCGCACCCCCCTGCGGTCCCGCCCCGTGAGGCCGCGCGCCTGCTGAGGCGGGCGGGGCCCGCCACCCGTCGGCCCCTGCGGCGGAACCCCCGCGGTTCCGCCGCAGGGGCCGCGGCATGTGGCCGCCGGCCGGCGGTGCGCCGGGCGACGACACGACTTTGCGGACACGCCCTAAGTCGCAGGACGTGGGGTGAGACGGCGCGGCGTCAGAGGGCGTGGCCCTGGCCGCCGTCGCAGCGGACGGCGGTGCCGGTGATGTAGGCGGCCGGGGCGCCGGACAGGAAGGCGACCAGGGCGCCGAACTCGGCGGGGGAGCCGTAGCGGCCGGCCGGGATGGCGGACCGGGCGGCGTCGCGGACGGCGTCCTCGGTGCGGCCGGTGCGCTCGGCGGTCTGCCGGTCGAGGTAGGTCAGGCGGTCGGTGGCGATCCGGCCGGGCAGCGCCATGTTCACGGTGACGCCGTCCGCGGCCACCTCGCCCGCGAGGGTCTTGAGGTAGCCGGCGAGCGCCGCCCGGCCCGCGTTGGACGCCACCATGCCGGCCAGCGGCTCCTCGACGCCGCTGGAGCCGACCGCGACGATCCGGCCCCAGCCGCGCTCGCGCATGCCCGGCAGCACCCGGCGGACCAGCGCGAGGTGCGGCGCCAGCAGGAGGTCGACCGCCGCCGCGGCGTCCCGCGCGGTGAAGTCCGCGGCGGAACCCGGCGTGGGACCGGGGCCGTTGAGCACCAGCACGTCCACCGGCCCGAGGTCGCGCACCACCCGGTCGACCAGCGCGTCCGGCGCGTCAGGCGCGGTGAGGTCGGCGGCCGCGCCGATCGCCCGGCCGCCCGCGGCGGCGATCTCCGCGGCGATCGACTCCGCGAGCTCGCCGCGCCGCCCGGTCACCGCGACCGCCGCGCCCTCGGCGGCCAGCGCCCGCGCCGAGGCCAGCCCGAGACCGCCGGTCGACGCGCATACCAGCGCCACCCGTCCGCTGAGCCCGAGGTCCATGCACGCGCCTCCGTCACGCCGGGCCCCCGGCGCCCGGCCGGCCCGGAGGCGGTGATGATCACCGCCAGCCTAACGGACCGGCCGCGCCGCCCCCTTGTGCCAGATCCCGACCTCCGTGTCGGGGAGGCGCCCGGCGAACCCGCCCGCGGGCAGGGCCGCGCGCAGCAGCCCGCGCAGATCCTCGGCGCGGGCGGCGTGCCGGCGGGCGGCGTGCCGGCGGGCGCCGGGCGTCGCCGCGTGCGCCGTCCGCCGCGCGGCCTCGGCCGGCATCCCGGCGTCCGGGGCGGCGCCGACCGCCTCCTCGACGTGACCGCGCGAGGGCGAGCGTCACCGTGCCGGGCCCGCGGCCGACCTCCCGCAGCGGGCCGTGGGCGTCCAGGCCCGGCGCGGCGGCGACCGCAGCGGCGATCTCGGCGGTGACCGCAGCGGCATCGCGGCGGCGTGACCGGCGCGTAGGGCCGCCGGCCGCGGACGTCGTACGGCGCTGCGCCGCGGAACAGCGACGCGTCCCTCGTCCGTCCCTCGGGCACGGCGGGCGTCACGCGCCGACGCGGGCGCGCCAGGCGCGGAAGGCGACCAGCGGGGAGCGTTCGTCCAGGAGGTGCCACGGGGACTCGGTCGCGCGGTGCGGGCCGAGCAGGGTGAACAGGGTGCGGGCCGGGACGTGGTCGCCGGCCAGGGCGAACGCCATCGCGAAGGCGTTCGCCGCCAGCGCCCAGTCGGCGCGGCGCTCGAACGTCGGGTGCAGCACCGAGCGCACCGCGGCCTCGCGCAGCGCCGCCACCACGGCCTCGCCGGTGAGGTAGGGGGAGTCGGGGTCGGCGCCGAGGTCGCGCCACTGCTCCAGGTGGGCCAGCGCGACCAGCTCGCCGAGCCGGCTGCCCTCGGGGGCGTCCAGCATCGCCCGGCGTGCGAAGGCGTGCATCGTCCGGTACGGGTCGCCGGCGTGCGTCCGGTCGGCGGTGCCGGAAGTGCCGGCGGCGTCGGCGGCCGACATGTCCGTCGACACGTCCGCCGGTGCGTCCGGCGCCTGCTCCGGCTCCGTCGCACCGGCGGCGTCGGCGGCCGACATGTCCGTCGACACGTCCACCGGTGCGTCCGGCGCCTGCTCCGGCTCCGTCGCCGTCGCGCCCGCCCACGTGTCCGCGGACGCGTCCGTCGACGCGACCGCGCCCGCCCCGGGCCACGCGGGCGACAGCTGCGCCAGCCGCAGCCGGTGGGCGGCGGCGTGGCCCGGCACGCGTCGGACGACCGCCGCGAAGCGCCGCGCGGCCGTCTCCCGGGCGCCGGCCGCCGCCCCGGACCGTGTTCCCGCGCCCGCGCTCGCCATCAGGAAGTACCAGGGCGCCGCCCAGTCCGGCTCGCGCTCGGCCACCTCGAAGAGCTGCTCCTCGGCGTTCTCCAGCCGGACCCGGGCGATCTCGGCCTGCTGCCCGGTCACCTGCGGAGGGCGCCGTACGCCTGCGTACCCGGAACGGGCCAGCAGCCGCGCGCCGGAGACCAGCAGCGGCAGCGGGTCGTCCGGGTCGGCGGCCACCGCGTCGCCGATCCACCGCTCCACGTCCGGCACCGACTGGAGCCCGCGCACCAGGAACGCCAGGTCCTCGTCGTCCTCCGCGGCGGCCAGCACGGCACGGATGCCCGGCCACGCGCCCGCGCCGACGCCGTCCGCGGCCCCGGCCGCCCCGCTCGCCGCCGTCGCCGCGGCCCGGATCTCCGCGAGCCGCCGGTCGCCGTACGACGCGTCGATCGCCCGGGAGCGCCTGCGGCGCAGCAGGTACGTCTCGCCCTCCGGCGCGTGCGCGGACAGCAGGGAGGCCCAGGACGGCAGCGACAACGGCATGGGGCCCAGTAAACCGCGCGGACCGCCGACGCGCGGTCCGTCCGCCCTCCGGCGCGGCCGGACGGGGCGCACGGCCGCGCGCCCCGGCGCCCGCCCGCCCCCGCGGGTTTGGAGGACCGCCGTGGCGAAACGTAAAGTCGGCCCGTTACCGGGGGCGCGACCGAGAGAGCAGCAGCGGCATGACGGCGATCACGCAGGACGTTCACGAGCCGGGGGAGCGGCAGCCCGAGCCGCCGGAGTCCGGGGGACCGGCGTCCGCGGTGCCGGAGCCCCGGGCGTCGGACTCCGGCGAGCAGCGGCGGGAGCCGCGGGAGGCGGAGTCCGCGGCGGCGGAGTCCGTGGAGGCCGAGTCCGGGGAAGCCGAGTCCGTGGAGGCCGAGTCCGGGGACCCGGGGCCCGGGATCGACCCCGACCGGATGGCGGTGTGCCTGTCGGTGCTCGCCGAGCTGGACTCGCTGCCGGTCGACCACCCCGACGCGATCACCGTGCGCCGGGCCACCGCGGGCATCTACCGCACCGTGAAGCAGCGCCGCCGCCAGGAGCGCCGCGCCGCCAAGACCGCCAACGACAAGGCGGTCACCGAGGCCACCGCGACCGGCGCGGCCGACCGCATCGACGACGAGACCCTCGGCATCCAGCTGACCACCAGCGTCACCACCGAGATCGCCGGCATCCTCCAGCGGCCCCGCTCGTGCTACGTGTGCAAGACCCGGTACGTCGAGGTCGACGCGTTCTACCACCAGCTGTGCCCGCCGTGCGCCGCGCAGAACCGGGCCCGGCGCGACGCCCGCACCGACCTGACCGGGCGGCGCGCGCTGCTCACCGGCGGACGCGCCAAGATCGGCATGTACATAGCCCTGCGGCTGCTGCGCGACGGCGCGCACACCACCATCACCACGCGGTTCCCGGTCGACGCGATCCGCCGCTTCAAGGCCATGCCGGACAGCGACGCGTGGCTGCACCGGCTGAAGATCGTCGGCATCGACCTGCGCGACCCGGCGCAGGTCGTGGCGCTGGCCGACTCGGTGGCCGCCGCGGGGCCGCTGGACATCCTGATCAACAACGCGGCCCAGACCGTACGGCGCTCCGAGCGCGCGTACAGCGAGCTGGTCGCGGCCGAGTCCGCGCCGCTGCCCGCGGGGGAGCTGCCGGCCTCCGAGGTGTTCGGCGCGTTCGGGTCCGGCGCCCAGACCGCGGCGGCGCTGCCCGCGCCGCGCGGCCAGGCGCTCACCGCGCAGGACGTCACCGACCTGGCGCTGGTCAGCGGCTCCGCGTCGCTCGCCCGCATCGAGGCGGGCACGGCGATCGACGCGGGCGGCCTGGTCCCCGACCTCGACCCGACCAACACCTGGGTGCAGACCGTCGGCGAGGTCGGCGCGGTGGAGCTGCTGGAGGTGCAGCTGTGCAACGTGACCGCGCCGTTCGTGCTGATCAGCCGGCTGCGGCCGGCGATGGCGGCGGCAGCGGCGCGGCGCAAGTACGTGGTCAACGTCTCCGCGATGGAGGGCCAGTTCAGCCGCGGCTACAAGGGCCCGGGCCACCCGCACACCAACATGGCCAAGGCAGCGCTCAACATGCTCACGCGCACCAGCGCCCAGGAGATGCTGGAGAAGGACGGCATCCTGATGACCGCGGTCGACACCGGCTGGATCACCGACGAGCGGCCGCACCCCGACAAGGTCCGGCTCGCCGCGGAGGGCTTCCACGCACCGCTGGACCTCGTCGACGGCGCGGCGCGCGTCTACGACCCCATCGTCCGCGGCGAGCAGGGCGAGGACCTGTTCGGCTGCTTCCTCAAGGACTACGCCCCGGCCGCCTGGTGACGCCCCCGGCCGCGTGGCCCCTGCCGTTCCCGCGGCTCCGTCCCCCGGCTCCGTCCCCCGCCGGCGGCCCTTCCGCCCCGGCTTCGCCGCTACGGCCGCGGCGCGCGGTAGGAGACCAGGCGGCCCAGGTGCAGCGGGCGGGTGCGCCAGCGGACGGTGAACGTGCCGGTGCGGCGCGAGCACGTCACCAGCAGGTGGTGCGGGGTCATCACGTCGGCGACCAGCGTGTCCGGGTCCGTCCACCCGGCGGTCACCGCGGTGGGCGGCCGGGACGGCCCGGCGTCGGCGCCCGGGCCCGCGACGCCGTCCGCGTCGGCGCGCGCCCGCGCGTCGTCGGCCGCGTCGACCGTCCATCCCGCGCCGCCGAAGCGGAGGTCGAGCGGGCGGCCGTCCTCGGTGAGGGTGAGCGTCCAGGCGCCGTCCGCGCCGCGTGCGACCCGCGCCGCGGTCAGCTTCGGCTGGTCGCGAGGGGAGTCGCCGGCCGCGAAGAAGGCGCGGCCCGCCTCCGCGTCCGCGCCGTCGTCCGGACCGGTCCCCGCGCGCGTGAAGTGCGTTTCGTCGGGCCAGTCGGGGCCCGGCCCGGCGCCCGCCGCCTCACCCGGCGGCAGCGCCAGAGCCTCCAGCCGCGCGGCCAGTTCGCGGTCGGCCGCGGCCACGTCGCCGCCCGCGTCGCCGCCCGCCGCGGAGTCCGAGGCGGAGCCGGCCGCCGCAGAGCCCGAGGCGGAGCCGCCCGCCGCGCCGACCGCGTCGCCGCCCGCCGCGCCCGCACCGGCCGCCGGCGCGGAGTCGAACGCGGGCAGCAGGTGCTGCCACACCAGGTCGAGCACGCGCTGCATGTCCTCGGTGTCGGAGGTGAGCGCCAGCACCGCGTCGTGCTCGGGCAGCACGAGCATGTACTGCCCGTACGCGCCGTCGCCGCGGTAGCCGTGCCGCGACATCCAGCACTGGAAGCCGTATCCCTGGGCCCAGTCCGACCCGAGGTCCGGTTCGGGTCCCGCGGTCGCGACGTGCGGGCGGGTGGCCTCGGCGACCCACTCGGCGGGCAGCAGCCGGCGCCCCTCCCACACCCCGCCCGCCAGGTGCAGCTGCCCCAGCCGGGCGATCGCGTCCACCGTGGTGTGCAGCCCGCTGAAGGCCAGGTCGTGCCCCTCGGGGAACTGCCGCCAGAAGGCGTCGGCGATGCCGAGCGGCTCGAACAGCCGGGGCCGCAGGTACTGCGTCAGCGTCTTTCCGGTGACGCGCTGCACGATCGTGCCGAGCGTGTAGGTGGCGGGCTGGTTGTACGCGAAGACCGTGCCGGGCTCGCGGTCCACGGGCAGGCTCAGGAAGCCGCGCACCAGGTGCTCGCGGTCGACGGCCAGCGCCCGTTCGACGGTGTCCGACAGGTGGCCCGAGGCCATCGACGCGACGTGCCGGACCCGGATCGCCCGCGCCCGCCGGTCGGTGATCTCCGCGTCCAGCTCGGGAAAGTACCGCAGCACCGGGGCGTCGAGGTCGATCAGGCCGTCGCCGAAGGCCAGGCCCGCGGCGGCGGAGGTGAAGCTCTTGCTCAGCGAGTACACCAGCTGCGGGCGGTGCGGCGCGTAGGGCGCCCACCAGCCCTCCGCGACCACCTTGCCGTGCCGCAGCAGCATCAGGCCGTGCGGTTCGACGCCGGGCTCGGCGCCGAGCGCGTCCACCAGGGCGAGGACGCCCGCGGCGTCGACCCCCTCGGCGGCGGGCGTGCTGCGCGGCAGCGGTCGTCCTGCGTGGCCGGTCATACGAACGTCCCCTCCGCCGGCGCGTCGGACGGCCCGGCTCCGGCCGCCAGTCCACCCGGCGGCGTGATCATTGTCAACGGCGCTCCGCCGGGGCGGCCGTCGCGACGCCCGGCCTCCGCTCCGCCCCTGCCCCGCCCGCCGTCCGCGACGCGGCAATCCGGAAGAGGCCGACGGCGCGGTGCGGTCAGCACCATGGGGAGGCGACCCCGAGGCCTCTGGAGGAGAGCGATGTCGACCGTAATCGGTTCGCTGCGGCGCCTTGCGATGGCGCCCTCACTGGAGGACGTGACGTTCGTGCGGCGGGGCTTCCCCGTCGAGCCCTCCGCGATCACCGAGGCACTGGAGGCGATACCCCAGTCGGTGATCTGCGGCTTCGAGTGGGCCATCGACTCCCGCAGCCAGTGGGAGATCGAGCGGCGCCTGGAGCTGGTGGAGCCCAAGATGCGCGGCTTCGCCTACGAGGGCGCGACGATGGCGCTGACCATCCGCGACGTCATGCACGGGGCGCGTACCCGGGAGTTCCTGCTCGGGCCGGGCCAGCGGCACATCTTCCTGACCTACATCGGCATAGGCTTCGCGATGGCCCGTTTGCCGAGGCCGACGTGGCGAAAGGTGCTGCCCGACCTGAGCGGGTCCCCGTACTTCCCGACGATGAGCTGGCTGGCGGTCGACGGCTACGGCTTCGACCGGGCCTACTTCGACATCAAGCGCTGGGTCGACCAGCAGTACGTGCCCGCCCCCTACCCGTGGGCCGGCGACAGCGACTACTTCCTGCGCGCGGTCGACCAGGGCATCGGGCGGGCGCTGTGGTTCATCCACGGCGCCGATGTGGCGGGCGTGGCGGCCCGGGTGGACGGCTTCGCCGATCACCGCAAGCGCGACCTGTGGAGCGGCGTCGGCCTCGCGGCCACCTTCGCGGGCGGCGCGACCCCCTCCGACCTGCGCAAACTCGCCGACCTGTCGGGGGAGTTCCGCCCCGAGGTGGGACTGGGAGCGACGTTCGCGGTCAAGGCGCGCGACTACGCGGGCCACATGCCCGAGCACAGCGCCGCCGCGGCCGACGCGCTCACCGACGGCATGACTCTCGGCGAGATCCTCGAACTCGCCGACGCCACCGAGGAGGCGGCCCGCGACGACGCCGCGGTGCCGGCGTACGAGCTGTGGCGGCAGGCCATCCGCGCGCACTTCGCGGAGGCGGCCGCCCCGGTCGCGGACTGACCGCCGAGGTGAAGGCGGACGAGCGGCGCGCCATGGTGTTGCGCGCCGCACTCATCGAATTCGGGACATGGGGTTACGAAGCCACCTCGACGATGGCGATCGCCGAACGCGTCGGGGTGTCGCAGCCGTATCTCTTCCGACTCTTCAAGACCAAGCGAAGGCTTTTCGAGGCCACCGCGGAATGGGCGCTGACGGAATTGCGCCGACTGGTCCGCGAGGCGGGCCTGGAATGCGGTACGGCGTCCGGCGACGAACTCGCGGAGGCGTTCGCGAAACCCTCCCGGGCGCGCCGCGACCTGATGCGCTTCGAACTCGCGCTGTGCGGCGCGGCCGGCGATCCGGCGATGGCCGAGGTGGCCCGCCGCCACCTGGCGTCGCTGGGCGCGGAGGCGGCCGGCGCGATCGGCGCGGCGGAGCACGAGCTGGCCGGCTTCCACGCGGGCCTGTCCGTGCTCATCGTCAGGTCGCTGCTGGACGAGTGAGCGCCGCCTCCCGCGCGTGACACCGGCCGGTCGCCTCGCGGCGACCGGCCGTCGCGTTCACTGCTCGACGAGCGAGGCCGGGCCCGCGCCCACCGACGAGTCGGCCGCGCCGGCCGCGGGGGCCTGGCCCGCCGGGCTCGGCCGCCGTACCGCGAGCGCCGCGCCGGCCGCCAGCACGCTGGCCGCGGCGAGCCCCTCCCAGCCGTGGTGGTAGCCGGAGACGACGCCGGCCACCGAGTGCGGCGTGCCGAGGATGCCGATCAGCACCGCGACGCCCAGCACCGAGCCCAGCTGCCGCGCCATCGTGAGGATCGCCGAGCCGGTGGCGAAGCGCTGCGGGGGCAGCGCGATGGCGCCGGCCGCGGTCAAAGTGGGCAGGGTCAGGCCGACGCCGATGCCGCCGATCAGGAAGCCCGGCAGCAGGTCGCTCGCGTAGTGGTGGCCGGCCCCGGCGTTGGCCGCCCAGTAGAGCACGCCGCCGCCGAAGACGAGGTTGCCCACCGCGGACACCGGGCCCGCGCCGAAGCGCTTGATCAGCGCGCCGGAGGCGGCGGCCAGCGGCGGCACCATCAGCGGGCCCGGCGCCATCGCCAGGCCGGTGCGCAGTGCCGAGTAGCCCCACACGTTCTGCAGCCACAGCGCGGAGGACAGGATCATCCCGGCGAAGGCCAGCGCGAACAGCAGCGTCGCCAGACTCGCGGTGCTGAAGCGGGAGATGCGCAGGATCGCCATCTCCACCATCGGCGCCGGGTGCCGGCGGGACTGCGCCAGGAAGAGCGCGAGCAGCACGCCGGCCGCGACGAAGCTGCCGACCACCCGGCCGCTGCCCCAGCCCCAGTCGTTGCCCTGCACCAGGCCCAGGGACAGCGCGCCGACGGACGCGGTCAGCAGCACCGCGCCGAGCAGGTCGGGGCCCGGCCCCGACGCGTCGGGCGTGAGCCTGGGCAGCACCCTGATGCCGACCACCAGGGCCAGCACGCCGATCGGCACGTTGATCACGAACACCCAGCGCCAACTGGCCTGCACCAGCAGTCCGCCGAGCACCGGGCCGAGCGCGGCGGCGACCGCGCCGACCGCGCTCCACGCCCGGACCATCGCGGGCCGCCGGGCCGCCGGGGTGACGGCGAGCATCAGGGCCAGCGAGGTGGGCAGCAGCACCGCGGCCCCGCCCGCCTGGGCGACCCGCGCGGCGACCAGCACCGGTACGTTGCCCGCCGCGGCGCACAGCGCGGAGCCGGCCGTGAACAGGCCCAGTCCCAGCAGGAATCCGGACCGCTGGCCGTGCCGGTCCGCGAGCCGGCCGGCGACCACCAGCAGTGAGGCGAAGACGATGGCGTACGCGTTCAGGATCCAGGACAGTGATCCCAGCGAGGCGCCGTGGAAGTCGCGGCCGACGTCCGGGAGCGCGACGTTCACCACGAAGAGGTCGACATTGGACACGAACACGGCGACGAACACCGTGGCCAGTACGGCGACCGAATGATTCGGCCTTGCCGAATTCGTATTTCCCGTGGGTACCATAGAACTCAGGCTAACGGCAGGGTTATTGGAAACTCAATCACGCACTTGTCCTCTGCTCGGCAATTTGGGAGTAGTGGTCCCGCGGTGTGAGCAGGAATGATGATGCGGGGAATTGTTTCCCTTGTGGCACCGAGGAGGAGGCGAACGTGACCAGTGCACTGCGCAGCCTGAGGCGGCGCATATTGACGCCGGCGGATTCTCAGACGTCCAGTTCCGTCCGCGGGTTCAACGAGAAGACCCCGGAGTCGACCGAACTGCTCGAAACGGTCGGCAAGATGTTCCTGCGCGGGTACGCCTACGCCGTGGAGTGCCGCGTGCCGGCCGAGGCGGAGGAGAAACTCGAACAGCTTCCCGACCGCTTCCGCGGGTTCGCCTACGAGGGCGCGGGCATGGGCTTCGCGATGCGCGACGGGCTGCCCGGCGGCCGGCACGACTTCATCGAGCGGTTCCTGCAGGGCCGCGGCGGCGACCACATCTACATGGTGTACGTGGGCGTCGGCTGGGCGATGGCCCGGCTGCCGCGGTTCCGCTGGCCGCTGGTGGACGTCAAGGACCCGCTGCTGCGCTGGCTGGTGCTGGACGGCTACGGCTTCCACCAGGCGTACTTCAAGACCAAGAAGTACGTGCACCAGCAGTACCGCGAGCCGGCCTTCCCCTGGCCGTTCGACGGCCCGCGGTGGTACGCCGACCGCTGCATCGACCAGGGCATCGGGCGGGCCATGTGGTTCGTCGCCGGCACCGACCCCGACCTGGTCGGCGACATGATCGACGCCTTCCCGCAGGACCGGCACGGCGACCTGTGGAGCGGCGCGGGGCTGGCGATCACCTATGCCGGCGGCGTCACCGAGCAGGAGATCCTGCGGTTCAAGGAGCGCGCCGGCGCCCACCTGGGGCAGGTCGCCCAGGCCAGCGCGTTCGCCGTGACCGCGCGGGTGGAGTCCGGGACCCTGGTCCCGCACAGCGACCTGGCCGCCAAGGTGCTCACCGGGGTGACCGGCCAGCAGGCGGCCGCGGTCAGCGACGCGTCCAAGCCGTCGCCGCCGTACGACAAGGAGGAGGTGCCGTCCTACGAGGTGTGGCGCACCACGATCGCCCGGCAGCTGGTGCCGGTCGACCTGGTGGACCCGCCGGCGTCCGCCGAGCAGCCGGACCGGGCCGAGCGCCGGCGAGGGGGGCCAGCAGTGACCGCCGTCGCCACGCCCACCCGCCGCGGACTGCGGCCGCCCGGTCCCGGCCGCAGCCACGCGCTGTCGCTGCTGTACCGGATGAACAAGAACCGGATCGAGGTGATCGCCGAGGCCGCCAGGCTCTACGGGGACGCGACCCGCATCCCGCTCGGCCCCAAGACCCTCTACCTGTTCAACCATCCCGACTACGCCAAGCACGTGCTGGCCGACAACCCGCTCAACTACCACAAGGGCATCGGCCTGCAGCACGCCCGCAAGGTCATCGGCGACGGCCTGCTGACCAGCGAGGGCGACCGCTGGAAGGCGCAGCGCAAGACGATCCAGCCGGTCTTCCAGGCCAAGCGCATCAACGCCCAGCTCGGGGCCGTCGCCGACGAGGCCCAGAACCTGGTCAAGAGCCTGCGCTCGCACATCGGCCAGGGCACGGTCGACGTGCGCTCGCTGATGACCGACCTGACCCTGGGCGTGCTCGGCCGCACCCTGCTGGACTTCGACCTGAGCGAGTACGCCACGCTCGGCGAGGACTTCGAGGCCGTCCAGAACCAGGCCATGTTCGAGATGATGACGCTCAACGCGGTGCCGACCTGGGCGCCGTTCCCGATGCACAACCGCTTCCGCAAGGCCCGCCGCAACCTGCTGGAGGTCGTCGCCCGGCTCACCGCCGAACGGCGCGCCCACCCCAGCAAGGACGGCGACGACGTGGTGTCGCGGCTGATCCAGTCCACCGAGCGGGAGACCGACCGGGCCCGGGCGCTCGCCAGCATGCGCGACGACCTGATGACGCTGCTGCTGGCCGGCCACGAGACCACCGCCTCCACCCTCAGCTGGGCGTTCTACCTGGTGGACAAGCACCCGGAGGTCCGCGAGCGGCTGCACCAGGAGGCCGTGGAGGTCCTCGGCGACGGTCCGATGACGCTCGAGGACATGCACAAGCTCACGTACACCACGCAGGTCCTCGAAGAGGTCATGCGGATGTACCCGGCGGTGTGGCTGCTGCCGCGCATCGCCCAGCAGGAGGACGAGATCGGCGGGTTCCACGTGCCGGCCGGCGCGGACGTGCTGATCTGCCCGTACACCCTGCAGCGGCACCCGGACTTCTGGGAGGACCCGGACCGCTTCGACCCGGAGCGGTTCGCGCCCGGCAAGGCCGCCAAGCGGGCCCGGTACGCGTACATCCCGTTCGGCGCGGGTCCGCGCTTCTGCGTCGGCAACACGCTGGGGATGATGGAGGCGACCGTCGTGCTCGCGTCGGTCGCCCGCGAGCTGAAGCTGACCGCGGGCCCGGGCTTCAAGGCCTTCGGCGAGCCGATGCTGACGCTGCGCATCCGCGGCGGACTGCCGATGACCGTGCACGCCGCGAGCTGACCGCGCGGACGCCACGAGGCGGGCCCGGCCGGGAGATCCGGCCGGGCCCACCTTTCGTGTGCGGTGCGCGGTGTGCGCTAGGCGGCGCTGGAGGTGATGCGGTGGAAGCGGCCTCCGTGGAAGAGCAGCGCCTCGCTCCCCGAGCCGTGCCCGAGGTCGAGGACCGAGCCCACGAAGATGGAGTGGTCGCCGCCGTCGTGCACCGCGACCAGGCTGCACTCCACCCAGGCCAGCGCCCCGGAGAGCACCGGCGCCCCGGTGCACGGGCCGGGCTCGGACTCCACCGCGGCGAACTCCTGCTCACCGCGCGGCCGGGAGTGGCTGGCGAAGTACTTCGCGACCTGCTCCTGCTCGGTGGACAGCACCGAGACCGCGAACATCCCCTCGGCCAGGATCGCGTCGTGGATCGCGGCCTTGCGGTCCACGCAGACCAGGGCCAGCGGCGGGCTCAGCGACACCGAGGTGAAGGAGTTCGCCGTCATCCCCATCGGGGAGTCGGGGCTCGCCGTCACCACCGTGATGCCGGTGGCGAAGGCGCCGAACACCGACCGCAGCGTGTCCCGGTCGTGCTCGATCTCCTCGATGTCCGCGATCTGGGTGATTTGCCCGACCGGGGCGGGGGCCCGCCGGCCAGGGGCGAACCCCCGGCCGGCGGAGTGACCCGTGCCGCGCTGGTGATCTCGTCGGCACTCGTCATGGCGCATCAGCTCCCCGACTGCGCGGCGGTCAGGGCCTCCGACCGGCTGCCGACCATCGCGGCGGCCGCGCCGGTGGCGTACGGGGCGAGGGCCGCGACCAGCGCGTCCGGCACCCGGGTCGGCCGGGTGTCGGTGTTCGGGCCGCGCATGCACGCCACCCGCTGCCGGCCGCGGGCGACGACGTCCTCCACGCCGCCCTCCCGCACCCGCACGTAGTCGAAGGCGAACTGGACCTGGGTCTGGGTCAGGTCCTCCAGGCGCATCCGGATCGACAGCTCGTCGAAGGCGGTGATCTCCGCGAAGAACTCGCACTCGCACTTCAGCGTGAAGAGCTTGAGGTCGTCGCGGATGTCGTCCAGCACGGCCGGCGCCTTCTGCTGGAGGAACATCTCCCGGCACCGCCCCTGCCAGCGCAGGTAGTTGACGTAGTACACGTTGCCGACCAGGTTCGTCTCCTCGAACCCGACCATGTGCCGGATCTCGTAGTACGGCTGGGGCATCATTCACTCCCTTCCACGCACAGTGCGAACACCACCGGGTCGTCGACCGACCGCAGCGACGTCACGAAGGTGGCGACGGTCGCGTCGCCGGACCGCAGCAGCACCCACTTGTCGTCCCGGGCGCCGCCCGCGGCGACCAGCTCGACCCGGGCGTGCCCGGTCTTGCGCAGGCACTCCACGGCGCCCCACACGCGGGTGGCGGCGATGTCCAGGGACTCGCCGGTCTCCTGCGCGAGCAGCGCGGCCAGCGCCGAGCCCTCGGCGCCGAGCATGCCCGACCAGTCCTCGGCGGACCGCGCCTTGACCGGCTCGACGTCGCAGCCGACCGGCACGTCCGCGGCGACCGCGAGCGTCACCCCGGCGCCGTGCGACGCCGAGATGTGCGCGCCGTCGGTCTCCGGCTTGCCGTCCGGGCGGTAGCGCACGTGCGTCTGCATGCCGCGCGCGACCTCCAGCGCCGCGGCGGCGCGGCGGCGGCGCGCCGCCACCCCCTTGGCCGGCTCGTCGCCGTCCTCCAGCACCGCGACCCGCATCTCCCGCGGCAGCAGCCACTCGGTGCGGCGCTGCAGGAACGGGCCGAGCAGCGTCGGGACCCACGGCCCGGAGCCGTCCAGCTTGCGGACCGCCTGGAGCTTCAGACCCGTCCAGCGCTCGACCAGGCCGCCCTCGGGGTCGCGGACCTCCAGGTCGTAGATGTACGTGTCGCCCTCGCGGGACCGCTCGGCCGCGTGCAGCGTCACCTGGTCCAGGCCCGCGGCACGCTGCGGGTCGGCCAGGTCCAGCCGCTCGATGCCGGCCGGCAGCAGCGTGGCGTCCGGGACGCAGCACTGCAGCGCGTGCATCATCGCGTCACGGGTGCCGGGGTCGGCGAGCACCAGCTCGCCGGGGTGGAACGAACCGAACCACGGGTCGGGCGAGATGTTGGAGATCTCCGCCACCGCGCCCTTGGCCTGCAGCTGCCGGTAGCCGGCCAGCCGCTGGAAACGGCCGCCCTGGAACAGCACCGGCCCGTACAGCTCCGCCTTCGGGTCCAGCGGCAGCGCCGAGGTGCGCGGCGCCTCGGCCGCCTCCTCCTGCCGCGCCGTCCCGTACTCCAGCACCGCGGTGAAGTGGTCCGCCTGGAAGTTGGTGTCCGCGCTGCGGATCACCACCCGCACGGTCCGCTCGTCCTCGGCCAGCGCGGCGATCCGGATCGTCGTGCTGCCCTCGACGGGCACCACGATCGGCCGCAGGAACTCCATGTCGCGCAGGCTCGGGGCCTCCTTGCGGCCGGTCAGCGCCCCCGCGGTCTGCACCATCGCCTCCATGCCCAGCACGGCGGGGAACAGCAGGTCCCCGTCGAGCAGGTGGTCGGCCAGGTACAGGTCGTCCTGCGCGGTCAGGTTCGCGTCCACGACGAGTTCCACGTCGGGGTAGTGGACCTGGACCCGCTCCAGGAACCGCAGCAGCGGCACCTCGCGCTCCGGCAGCGTCAGCGTCGGCAGCCCCTCGGCGCGGCCCATGACGACCACCGAGGTGGGCGCCTGCGGGTCGGCGAGCAGCTGGTTGAGCACCGCGATGCCGTCGGCCGGCGAGATCGGCGCGATGCCGTCGCGCATCAGCGACTCCAGCACGCCGAGCCGCTCGCCCATGCCGGCGCCGGACCACACCGACCACTCCAGCGCCAGGCAGCGGGTCTCGGGGAAGCGCTCCTGGATCCGGTGGGTGTAGTCGGTCAGCCAGTCGTTGGCGGTGGCGTAGTCGCCCTCGCCGCGCAGACCGGCCCGGCCGATGATGCTGGCGAAGGTCACCAGCAGCTTCAGCTCCGCCGGGTCGGTGGCGGCGAGCACCGCCTCCAGACCGCCGATCTTCGGCGCCAGCGTCCGGCGGAACGAGGACTCGTCGAGGCTGGCCAGCCCCTGCGGCTCGTTGCGGCCGCTGCCGTGCAGCACCGCGGTGACCGGGCCGAGCGACTCGCGGGCGGCGGAGACCGCCGCCTTGACCTCGTCGGCGTTGGTCACGTCGGCCCGCAGGTACTCGAACGACACGCCGGCCGCGCGCATCCGCTCCAGGTTCATCGCCAGCTCGGGGTCCCGGGCCGGGTCGGAGCGGCCGAGCAGCGCCAGCGAGGCCCCGGTGTCCTGGGCCAGCGACAGCGCGCACTCGGCGGTGATGCCCTTGCCGCCGCCGGTCACCAGCAGCACGTCGGTGCTGTCCAGCGGCAGCGAGCCGGGAGCGGCGGCCACCGGCGGCAGCGGCCGCAGCACCGGCACCGTGCGCTCGCCGTCGGCGTCGTAGAACACCTCGCTGAAGCCCGACGTGGCGCCCACGTCGGCGGTGATGTCCGCGACGGCCTTCCGCAGCCGCTCCGGCGACAGGTCGCCGGCCAGCGGGAGGCTGACCACCGTGGTGGCCACCGCCGGGTTCTCCAGGTGCAGGGTCTTGGCGATGCCCGCCGCGCCCCTGCGGGAGCCCACCGTCACCAGCCGGCTGCCGGGCTGGGCCAGCACGGCCCGCACCGCGGACAGCATCAGCCCGGTGTGCTCCTCATCGGTGTCCTCGGGCAGTGCGAGCAGCACGCCGTCGCCGAGCCCGGCCCGGCTCAGCTCGGCCAGCAGCGGTTCGCCGAGCGGGTGCCGCTCGGTGGCGAACAGCTGCCAGTTGCCCGACTCGCCCGAGCCGAGCGCGGGTCCGGCCTGCGCGGGGACCTTGTCCACCGCGAAGGCCCGCACCCACGGACCCACGCCCGGCGCTGTGATCTGCACCTCGCTGTCCTGCGCGTTCTCCGTCGCGGCCAGCTCGTCCAGCATCGCGGCGAGTTCGGCGAGGGTGGACGTCGCCATGGCGGAGGTCGCCAGCGGCGCGGTCACCCCCATCTCGCGCGAGGTCTGGGCCAGGATCTGGCCGACGGTGATCGAGCTGAGGTGCAGCTCGTCGATCGCGTTGCTCTCCGGCCGGACCGCCTCCAGCGGCAGTTCGGCCCGCTCGGCGGCGAGCCGCAGCAGCATCTGCAGTGTGCTCTCGCCGGTCGGCGCCGGGGTTCCGGCGTCGCCCGCGCCGCCAGAGCCGGCGCCGCCGCCGGGCTCGGCGACCGCCACGGCCACCTGACCCGACCCGCGCTGCTCCGGGACCGCGGCGCGGCGCGCCGGCGCGGCCACCGACGCCGACGCGGCGACGGTGAGGAACTCGCCCTCGGGCGCGGACTCCGCCGGGCTGGCCAGGAAGCTGAACTCCTTGTCCAGCGACAGCGGCCGGGTGAACCGGTCCGCGAACAGCGCCTCGGTCTTCACCGGCGCGCCGAGCGCGAACGCCGCCGCCACCGCCTGCAGGACGCCCTGCAGCGAGGGGCTGTCGGTCTCCAGCGAGACCGTCGGGATGTCCGGCGCGATCTCGGTCGCCAGACCCCGCAGGATGCGGCCGGGGCCGACCTCGAGGAACAGGTCGACGTCCGCCGCCAGCTCCTCCAGCGCCTCGGTGAACCGCACCGGCTGCAGCACCTGGCGCTCCAGCAGCTCGGGCACCGAGACGTCGGCCGGCAGCACGCCGCCGGTCACCGTGGAGGCGACCGTGCCGGTCAGCTCGCCGAACGTCTCGTTGTCCAGGTGCGCGCGCAGCGTCGCGGCCGCGGGGGCCACGGCGGGGGAGTGGAAGGCGTGCGAGACGGCGATCCTGGACACGTCCAGGCCCTGGCCCGCGGCCTTGCGGGTGACCCGCGCGATCGCCGCGACCGGACCGGAGATGACCGTCTGCCGCGGCCCGTTGTAACCGGCGATGACCACCGGCTCGCCGGACAGCAGCGGCTCGACCTCCTCCGGCGGCGCGGAGATGCCGGCCATGGTGCCGTCGCTGTCGCCCTCCTCGCTCATCGCGGCGCCGCGGATCGCGGCGGTGCGCAGCAGGGTGTCCTCGTCCATCGCGCCCGCCCAGTGCAGGGCGGTCAGCTCGCCGAGGCTGTGGCCGACCGCGCCGATCGCGGTGATGCCCAGCTCGTCGAGCACCCGCAGGCCCGCCACCGAGGAGGTGGCGATCCGCGGCTGCGCCACGGCGGTGTTGACGATGTCGACGCCCTCGGGCAGCGGGTTCGCCTGGTACAGCGCCTCGACGGACTCGAAGCGGCGGCTGATCGCACCGCCGTCGGCCCGGCGGCCGGCGCCCTGCCCCGGGAAGAGCAGGCCGATCTTCGGCGCCTTGCGGCGGCTGCCGAGGAAGATGCCCTCCTTGGAGTCCACCACCGAGCGGGCGCCGCCGTCGAGCAGCGTCAGCAGCTTGGCGAAGCGGGCCGCGGCCTCCTCCGGGCTGCGCGCCACGACCGCGGCGCGCACCTTGCGGGAGCCCAGCTCCTTGTGCAGGGTGGCCGCCAGGTCGCCCAGCTCGGCGAAGGACAGCTGCTGGGTGAACTCGGCCAGGTGCGCCACCTGGCCGCGCAGGTCGCCGGTGCTCTCGGCGTCCAGCAGCAGCACCTCGGCGTCCTGGCGCGAACGCACCAGCCGCTTGGTGACCTTGCCGATCTTCTCCCGCTTGGCGCCGTCGGCGTGCTCCACCACCAGGTGGGCGTTGATGCCGCCGAAGCCCATCGAGGAGATGCCGGCGCGGATCGGGGCGCCCTCGGGCCACAGCTCGGCCTGGTCCGGCACCCGCAGCGCCTTGGTCTCCGCGGTGAGCACCGGGTGGTCCTCGTAGTGGCTGGTCGCCGGCGGGATCACCTGGTGGCGCACCGCGAGGATGGCCTTGATCAGGCCGGCCACGCCGGCCGCGGCCTTGGTGTGCCCGAAGTTGCCCTTGACGGTGCTGATCGCGGCCTCAACGCCGCCGGCCGCCAGGCGCTCCTCGGTGAACGCCCGCAGCTCGGTCTCGTCGCCGACCGCGGTGCCGGTGCCGTGGCCCTCGATGTAGCGGACGGTGTCGAAGCCGAAGCCGGCCCGCGCGTACGCCCGCTGGATCGCCAGCCGGTGGCCGCTGGCCTCGGGGCGGGTGATGCCGCCCTTGCCGTCGGAGGAGTAGCCCCAGCCGGCGATGGTGGCGTAGCGGAACAGGCCGCGCGCCCGGGCGTCCTCGTCCCGCATCAGGACGAGCATGCCACAGCCCTCACCGGGCCAGAAGCCGTTGGAGCCCTTGTCGTAGACCTTCATCTCGCCCTTGGCCAGGGCGCCGGTCTTGGCGAAGCCGATCACCTCGAACGGGTCGATGCTCAGGTCGACGCCGCCCACGATCGCCACGTCCAGCTGGCCGCTGACCAGGGCGTTGGCGCCCGTGGTCACCGACAGCAGGGACGAGGAGCAGGCGCCGTCGACGGTGTAGCCGCCGCCCTTGAAGTCGAAGTGGTTGCAGATCCGGCCCGCGATGGTGTTGGCCAGGCCGCCGGCCAGCGAGTCCTCGTCGATCGGCGGGAAGGGGCTCTTGTAGCGCTCCTCCAGCGCGCCGAGGAACTCGCCCAGCTGCACG
Organism: Actinacidiphila sp. DG2A-62; assembly: GCF_035825295.1. Classification (NCBI taxonomy): domain Bacteria; kingdom Bacillati; phylum Actinomycetota; class Actinomycetes; order Kitasatosporales; family Streptomycetaceae; genus Actinacidiphila; species Actinacidiphila sp. DG2A-62. The sequence continues at coordinate 1,368,866 of NZ_JAYMGI010000002.1, read as the reverse complement.
TCGTCCCAGCCCTGCTCGCGCAGCGCCGCGCCCACCGTGCGCTTCACGTACGGCCAGCGCAGCCGCATGATGTTCGCCCGGCTGAACTCGCCGGTCAGCGAGTTGCCGATGACCACGCCGGTGTTCAGGCCCGCCATGTTGTTCCCCTCGGGGAACCCGGCGTCCTCCAGCGCGCGGGCGGCGGTCTCCAGCGCCAGCCAGTGCGTCAGGTCCGTGGAGCGGTAGGTGCTGCCCGCGATCCGGTGCTTGACCCGGTCGAAGGAGTAGCCCTCCAGGACCGCCGCCTTCTGGGTGTAGAACCGGTCGGGCGCCTCCGGGTCGGGCGAGTAGTAGTCCTCGCGCCGCATCCGCACGTCCGGCAGCCGGCGGAAGGCCCGCCGCCCGGCCAGCACGTTGCGCCACATCTCCTCGGGTCCGTCGGCGTCCGGGTAGCGGCAGGCTATGCCGACCACCGCGATCCGCTCGTTCTTCTCGGTCTCGCTCACGCGACCGCCCCCACGTTCCCGCCCGGGGCCACGGCGGCCGGAGCCGCCTGCTTGGCCTGGGACTTCTTGTAGAAGTGAATGCCCCACCACATCAGGCCGCGGATCAGGCAGACCGCGCTGGTGGCGAAGAAGAGGGTGTAGACGACGTTGAACTCCATCATCACCGCGTACATCACGGCGACGCCGGCGCCGAAGATGAACTGGTTACGGCCCTTGGACGGTGTTGTCCCCGGGTCGGTGATCATGTAGTTGGTGAACAGCACGAAGGCGACACCGGTCATCGGCCCCCAGGCCGAGAACAGCGCCACGTGCCAGATGCCGTGGCGGATGGCGCCCTCGATGAGGAAGCCGCCCATCCAGCCCATGATCAGCATCACGCGCTTGGTGAGCACGCCGTTGATGACGGTGCCCGCGGTCGCGATGACGACTGGGATCATCACCCGCCAGAAGGTGTTGGCCTTCTCGGTGAACTCGTACGGCGGCGCGATGCTCAGCCAGTTGCCGAACAGCAGCAGCGACATCGTGATGCCGAAGTTCGACGGGTTCATGAAGTGCCGCATCCGGCCGTTGACCGGGGCCTGCAGCGCGTGCTTGCCGGCCACGCCGACGAAGACGCCGAAGATGATCGGCAGCAGCTGGTTGTTGGCGTACAGCAGCATGTTCACCGCGAGCGAGGTGATGTGCGCCGGCAGCAGGAACTCGTAGAGGCCGCGCATGCCGTTGCCCATGAAGCGCGGCTGGCGCTGCTGCGCCCAGGCGCTGATCAGCTCGAAGGTGATCTCGATGGTGTAGCCGGAGGCCACCGCGATGAACGGCCACAGCCACGGCTGCTCGAAGCCGAGCAGGGTGTAGCCGAAGGTGTTGAAGATGGAGATGCTGATGGCGAAGTTGCGCAGCGCCAGGTAGCGCGGGTCGTTGTTGCCCTTGCGCTTGGGGGCCGGTGGCGTCGTGGTCGCCGGGCAGGCGGGCGAGGGACCGCCCACGGGCTGGTGCAGGACCGTGTCAGTCATCAGCGAGTCATCTCCGTCGTCGTCTTGTCCATGCTGCCCATGTCGTCCGACGCGCCCGTCTTGTCCATGCCGCCCATGCCGGCCTTGCCGTGGTCCATGAGCTGGGCGTGGTCGGTCAGTTCGACGTTGTGGCTGCCGGTGGTCACGTTGTTCAGGGTCTGGGTGTGCTCGGTGCCGTTGACGTCACGCCACTGGATCTTCACGCTGCTGGTGCCCATGTACATGCCGAGGCCGAAGCGGACGTCGAAGCTGCGGTAACCGCCGTGGCCGCCGCCGCCGTCCAGCTCGGACACCTGGGTGCCCTCCTTGTTGGTGATGGTCACCGTGGCGTCGTAGGCGGGCGTGCCCATGCCGTTCAGGCCCTCGCCGGCCTTGCCGCCGTCGGTGGCCGGGCGGTACAGGTTCAGGCTCACGTAGTCACCGAGCTTGGCCTTGTTGGCGTAGAAGACCGGCGGGCCCCACTGGCGGGCGACGGCGAAGTCCAGCGCGCCGGTGCCGGTGGTGTCGGCGGTGGCGATGGCGCGGGTCGGCGTCGGCACGGCCAGGCCCAGGTCCTTGCTGATGTTGGCGAACTTGCCGTCCTTGGTGGCCGCGTAGAAGGCGAGCTTGTTGTCGCCGGCGATGTCGTCACCGGGGCCGACGTTGGGCCACATCGCGGGGTTCGACAGCAGGTCGTCGTTGGTCATGGCCATCTCCTGCAGCCACGGCCAGCGGTCGATCTTGCCCTTGACGAAGCCGTCGGTCTGGACGATGTCCAGGTTGCCGCTGTTGAGAAAGTCGCCGAACTTCACGTCCCAGCACCAGCCGGTCCAGGCGACGCCCTTCTCCTGCGCCTGCTGCGAGAACGGCGCGTCGCCGTCCTCCAGCTGCTTCTTCATGTCGGCCTGGTCCTTGGACTTGTTCATGAAGAGGAAGTTGCTCTCCACCAGGCCCCAGGGCTCGTCGATGTTGCTGACCATCATGTCGAACTTGCCGTCGTGGCCGACGTCGCCGAAGTCGACGCCCATGCCCTTGAACGAGCCCTTGCCGAGCACGAAGGACTTCGGCGTGGTGGCGCCGCGCTTGCCGGTGGCCTCGGTGAACTTGATCTGGCCGGGCTTCGACCGGTTGTACAGCAGGTGGTCGTGGCCGAAGTCGTTGGCCACGTACAGCTCCGGCAGCCCGTCGCCGGACAGGTCGGCGCCGGAGATGGCCAGCGTCCAGCCGGTGGCCTGCTGGAAGCCGATCGCCGCGTGGTCCTCGACGTAGGCCGCGGTCGGGTGGGTGCCGGTGGTGCTCTTGACGTAGCGCAGCACGTGGTCGCCGCCGGCGTTCTTCGCGCTGGACAGCGAGTCGTTCATGACCACGTTCTTCTGGCCGTGCGGGTCCAGGACGTCGGAGTCCGGGAAGTAGTTGCCGATCACGATGTCCGGGTGGCCGTCACCGTCGAGGTCGCCGACGTAGTTCGCGTCGGTGTTCCACCGCGGGCCGTGGTACTTGCCGTCGGGCGACGCGCTGGGGACCACCTCCTGCGGGACGTACGCGGCGTTGGAGACCGTCGTGGCGTCGGACTTGGCCAGCCACAGGATCGGCGTGCGGCCCCAGTAGCTGACCAGCAGGTCCATCCGGCCGTCGCCGTTGAAGTCGCCCGGCGTGCAGTTGGTCGGCGCCATCGTGTCGTCCACCGGCACCGGCGCGGCGTTCAGCACGAACGGCGTGAACCGGTCCTGCGGGCGCGCGGTCGGGGTGTACGTCACCACCACGTCGTTGGTGCGGGTGTCGACGATGCACATGCTGTCGGCCACACCGTGACCGGTCAGGTCGTTCATCGCGATGCTCGCGCCGACCGAGGAAATCCAGGTCCGGATCTTCCAGTACGCCGGGTTGACCTTGCGGACCGTGTTCATCTTCTGGTCGTTGTAGCCCGCCGGCATCGCGATGGGCATTTCCTGGAACTTGTAGGTGCCCTCGACGTCGCTGCCGCTGGGTCGGGCGGCCGCGGCGTTGACGCCGAAGAACAGTGCTGTGGCGACGAGCAGCGTCGCGACTCCTGGCACGAGCCGGCGCAGGCGCTGTCGTGGTTCCATCAGGATCTCCTCGTCCGTGGACCGGGTGGAATTCCGGAAGTGCTGCTGGAAGGCCGGCGCGTGCCGACGCGTGGTGGACCCGCCGGGGCGCGGGAGAGCGGCCCCGGCGGGTCAGTTCGCGGCGAACTGGCCGGGCTTGCGCCCCTCGCCGGCCGGTCCGCGGTAGGCCTGGGCGATGTCCAGGTAGCGGTCGGCCTCGGCGCCGACCGCGGTCAGCGCCAGGTCGTCGCGGTGCCGGCGGCGGGTGACCAGCAGGCAGTAGTCGTCGGCCGGGCCGCTGACGCGCTGCTCGGCGTCCTCGGGACCGAAGGTCCACACCGTGCCGGAAGGCGCGGTGAGCTCGAACCGAAACTCCTCGGCCGGCGGCTCGATGCCGTTCGCCAGGTACCCGAAGTCCCGGGTGCGGGTGCCGAAGAAGGCCAGGTGGCCGATCCGGTCGCTGGGGGTGCGGCTGACGCCGAGGGCGTCGCGGATGTCCTGCCCGTGGCCGTACAGCTCCATCATCCCGGCGGCGGCCAGCACACCCACCGGCAGCGGGTTGACCAGCCACGGCACCATGCCGTTCTTCGGCAGCGCGGCGAGCGCCTCGCCGGCCGCGCGCTGCTCGTCGCGCCAGCGCTGGAGCACCAGCGGCTGCGGGTCGGCCAGGAACTCGCGCAGCTTCGCGTCGACCGCGCCCTGGAAGTCCTTGCGGCCCTCGGCGGCGACCGCCTCGAAGGTCTGCGCGTCGGTCGCCGCCAGCTTGGCCAGACTGGCGATGAAGGCCAGGTGGGCGATCTGGTGGCCGATCGTCCAGCCGGGGCCGGCGTGGGCTGGTTCCACTGGTCGGAGGACAGACCGCTGACCACGGCGTCGAGCTCCGCAGCCTCGGTGGCGAGGTCGGAGTGCACATCCTGCATTGCGGTCACGTTTCATTCCTTTCCGCTGGCGGGTAGAGCGCTTATGAATGGACCGGGAAGTTCTCCGGGGCATGGCTGAGCCGCGGCGCGATTGAGCGGAGCGGCGCCGCCTCTTCCCGTTCCGTCGTAAAAGCCGACCAGCCGACGCGCGGCATCGTGTATTGCCTATAAGGGCGGGCATGCCAGGCTGGTAGATCTGGACATTGATTCTGCTGGGGGGTGAAGTCCGCGTCTTCTCTGTGCTTGCTTTTGTGCCCAGGTGGGCGGCCCGAGGGAGGTCCCCGGGACCGTGCGGGACAGGAGACAGCGCAATACGGAAGATGCGGCGGATCTTGGCTGGGCCGAAGGATGGCCTCCATGACGCGCGGTTCGAACATGCTCGCGGAGCACGGCCGTCACGAGGAGAGAAGCCCGCCATGGCACTGTCCGGGGACGCACACGGCGACCGCCGGGCGGCCCCCGGGGGGCAGAAGGTACGGCTCCCGTACATCTCATCGACCCGGCGGACCGCGGTGGTCGTCGGCGGGCGCGCGCACGCCCTGCCCGACCGGGCGCGGGCCTGCGGGACGGTGTCGAACCGACGCGTGATCCGGCGCGGTCCCTAATTCGCAACAGCGTTTTTTCACGCCGTACTCGGCAGTAGTGGTTTCGGCTCGGGTCGGGCGGGCCGGTCGCAGGGTGCAGGGAATTTTCTGCTGTGAGACGAGAGGAATTGCGGTGAAACCGGAGATTGCAGCCGACAAAGCGGTGCGGACCGCGACACTGGAGGCGTTCGCGGACACGATCGTTCCCGGCGAAAAACGCTCTCCCGATGACCGGGCGATTGCGGGAGTCTCTGAGGGCGGCGGCGCCGTCGCGGCGGGCGCCGTCCCGCTGCTGGAGACCGACGCCGGCGGCATGGAGCCGATGCTCGACGACCTGGCGACCGCGCTGAACGCCCACGCGGTGAAGTACCGAGAGGAGAAGGGGCTGCCCAGCGACGACTCCGTTCCCGCCTTCGTCTCCCTGGACTACGACGACCGGATCACGCTGCTGCGCCGGCTGCTCGACCCCGAGCACCCCGAGAAGCAGCTGTGGGCGGGCCTGGCCATGTTCAGCAACATGGCCTTCGACACCAACGCCCACATGCACACCGTCGACGCGATCAGGACCGGCCAGCCCGGTCTGCTCACGGTGGCCTGGCGGCCGCCGGACGAGGACGGGATCTGGCGGTTCCCGAACTTCTCCTACCGCCGGCAGACGGCCCGAGTACACCCCGACACCGACCCCATCACCGGGAGCCTGGCGTGACCGCGACCGAGAGCACCGACGTCCTGATCATCGGCAGCGGCTTCGGCGGCGCCATCACGGCGTACCACCTGGCCGCCGGCGGGGCCAAGGTCACCGTGCTGGAGCGCGGCCCCTGGCTGGAGAAGGACGACTTCGACCACGACTTCATGTTCGGCTCCTCCACCACCCGGGCCTTCGAGTTCACCATCGGGGACGGGATGAGCACGCTGGGCGGCAACTGCGTCGGCGGCGGCTCGGTGGTCTACTTCGCCGCGATGCCCCGCGCCCCGCGCTTCATCTTCGAGCGCCAGGGCAGCATCGGCCGCCGCATCTGGCCCGGCGCCATCAACCGCGACGCCCTCGACCCGTGGTACGACCGGGTCGCCGAGGCGCTTCCGGTCACCCTCTCGGACTGGAACACCGCCACCTACGCCGGCGGCCTGTGGGGCGCCGCGTGCAACGCCGCCGGCCACACCGCCAACCCGCTGCCCTCGGCGATCGACGACGAGCTGTGCACCAACTGCAACTGGATGATGTCCGGCTGCAAGTTCGACGCCAAGCGCTCGCTGCTGCTCAACTACATCCCCGCCGCGGTCGCCGCGGGGGCCGAGATCCGGCCACTGCACGAGGTGCAGGAGATCGCCCGCAACGAGGACGGCAGCTACCGGGTCAGCTGGAACCGGGTGCACGAGGTGGACTACCGGGTGATCCTGGAGCAGGGCTCCATCGACGCCAAGGTGGTCATCGTCGCGGCCGGCGCCCGCCACCCCGGCGATCCTGCAGCGCTCGGAGAAGAACCTCGGCGCGATGCCGTACGGCGTCGGCCGCTTCTTCTCCGGCAACGGCGAGCGGCTGAACACCGCCTACATGGACGAGGAGAAGGTCCGCGAACTGCTGGGGCTGTCCACCAGCGAGGACCTCCCCTACGCCTCCAACCAGATCGGCAAGGGCCCCACCGTCGCCTCCTGGGACTACCTGGACGGCTCGCGGCCCGAGTTCGAGCGCTACTCGCTGGAGCAGCTGTACTTCCCGCCCGGCTTCGGCACGATCCTCGCCCAGGTGCCGGACGCGACCGGCCCGACCTGGTTCGGCAAGGACAAGAAGAAGCTCGTCGAGCAGTGGAAGTCCTGGCTGACCATCTTCATCATGTCCGAGGACGACAACGAGGGCGTCTTCGGGCCGCCGCCGAAGGTCGGCAACTCCGACCGCATCTCCCAGCAGCTGCTCGGCTTCGGCACCCTGAAGTACCGGCCGACCGAGAACACCCTGCGCGGCTGGAGCCTGGCCGACGCCTCGATCAAGGAGATCCTGGAGCGCGACGGCCTGGCCCGGGTGGAGCCGTGGACCAACGACGTGGTCGGCGCGTACACCGTGCACCCGCTGGCCTCCTGCCGGATCGGCGACGACCCGGCCACCTCCGCGCTGGACGACAAGCACGAACTGCGCGGCCACCCGGGCATCTTCGTCACCGACGGCTCCGCGGTGCCCACCGGCCTCACGGTCAACCCGGCGATGACCATCGCCGCGCTCGCCGAGCGCGCGGTGCCCGGCATCGTCAAGGCGCTGCAGGAGCGCGGGGTGAAGGTCAGCTACGGCGCCCCCGGCCCCGGCGGCGAGACCAGCGCCCGGCGCGGCACCGCCAAGATCGCGGCGGCGCTGGCCCGCTGACACCGCGGCGCGCGCGAGCCGCGCGCCGGCGACGCACCACCGCACGGCCCGCGGCGGGCGCCCCCGCCCGCCGCGGCAGGCCCCCGGCCCTGCCGCCTCCCGGCCGTCCGCACGCGCCCGGGAGGCGGCGGAGCACGATCCGAAGCGCACGAGAGAGGACGTCATGCTTGCGACGATGGTGCGGGTCAGGCTGCGATCGCGTTCGCTGGTCCAGATCCGACGGGTCGCCCCGGTTCCCTTCGACACGCCTGAACCGGCCGTATCGCGTATCTATCGAGAGGTAGAGCGCGATTTCGGCGTACTTGCCCCTCCGGTCGCCCTGCACGCCGCGAGTCCGGCTACGACGGCCGCGGTCTGGCTGATGCTCAGGGAAACGCTGGTCGCGCCCGGCGCCGCCGACCGTGCGGATAAAGAAGCAGTGGCCGACGGTATTTCGCGCAGCAACTCCTGCCCTTATTGTGTGACGATGCACGGCGCTATGCTGGACGCGCTCGGTGCCGGGGCCGGATCCGTCCGGGTGCGGGACTGGGCGGAAACCAACGCGATCAGGGGGGCCGCAGTAGCCGATGAACTTCCCTTTCGAGAGGAAGCCGCTCCCGAACTCGTCGCCACGGCCGTGCTCATGCACTATCTCAACCGCATGGTGAATGTCTTCCTGGGCGAGGCGCCGCTGCCCCCCAAGGCGCCGGTGCAGGCGCTGAAGGTGGTCACGCCGGTGCTCAACTGGCTGCAGCGCTCCGCCGACCGCGACGCGGTCACCCCGGGCACCAGCATGGACCTGCTGCCGCGGGCGCCGCTCCCGGCGGACATGGCGTGGACCGCCGGCAACCCGGTGCTGATCGACGCCTTCTCCCGGGCGGCGGCGGCGATCGACCGGGTCGGCGAGCAGGCACTCCCCGCTGACGTGCGGGAACTCGTGCTGACCAGGCTGAAGGCGTGGGACGGGACGCCGCCCGGGATCAGCCGGGCCTGGGTGGAGGAGGCGGTCGGGGTGCTCGCGCCCGACGACCGCGCGGCGGGCCGGCTGGCGCTGCTGACGGCCTTCGCCTCGTACCAGATCGACGACGCGGTGGTGGACGCCTACCGGGCCACCGCGGACGGGCAGGACGCGCGCCTCATCGAGGCCACGGCCTGGGCGAGCCTGTCGGCCGCCCGCGAGGCCGCTTCATGGATGATCACGAAGAAATGAGCGAACGGACCGCACACGGCCCGGATATGTACGTCGCACACCGGGTAGGTCTCCTGAATTCACAGCGGAACCGCGCGATCTCAAGCAGGCGGATCACATCCAAGACGGGGGAATTCGGATGGAGTTGGCGGCAGAGGCAGCGATCAAACGCACAATCGGCATCATGTGGAATCGCTATCATGATCCACTGACGCTGGAGGAACTCGCGGACGAGGCGATCTTCAGCAAGTTCTACTATTCCCGGCTGTTCAGGGATGTCACCGGAATCTCACCGGGCCGTTTCCTCAGCGCCATCAGGCTCTACATGGCCAAGCGGCACCTGCTGGAATCCGGGGCGAGCGTCACCGACATCTCCTACCGGGTCGGATACAACAGCCTCGGCACGTTCACGAGTCGTTTCACCCGCAGCGTCGGCACCTCGCCGGCCCGGTACCGCATCCTGGCCGACTGCGGCATGCCACCGGTCGAACCGATGGTCGCCGCCTGTTCCGGTGGACAGAAGCTGTCCACCGTGACCGGTGAATTACACGCCCCGGACAGCGACATGCGGATGCGGATCTACGTCGCCGCGTTCAACACGCCGGTGGTGGAGGGCATACCCCAGGCGTGCGACGTCCTGGAGAAGCCCGGTCCGTTCCGGCTGGAGGTCCCGGACGGCCAGTGGTTCGTACGGGCGGCGGCCGTGGGCATCGACGACCAGCTCGACCCGCGGCCCCGGCTGCGCCGGCCGCGCCTGGTCGGCACCGCCTGGCCGGTGACCGCCCGCGGCGGCCGGATGTACAGCTCGGACCTGAAGCTGCGCCCGCTGGGCCCGTTCGACCTGCCGATCCTGCTCGCACTGCCGGGACTCGACGGAGGCGCCCTGAACCAGCTCGCCCAGGTCGCGCACTGACCTGAACGCGCATTCGCAGGACGGCAGTCGGCACAGCGCACGCAACGCACCGCTTGCCCGTGCGTTCCTTCTTTCGCGTCACACGCCACACCGCGCGCACCGTGAGCCCCGGCAGCACGATCGCCTCGGGCACCTCCGGCGCCGGGCGGGAGCACCTCATCGCTCCCGCCCCGGCCGGCCGGGCCGGACGCCCGCGTCATTCCCGACGCGGGCGTCCTGCCTGTCGTGCCGTCAGCAGTCCGTTGGTCCTCATCCACTCGACGGTGTCCGCCATCGTCTCGGCCACCGGTCGCGGCAGCACCCCGTAGGTCGGCTCGTCGTTCGCGATCCTGGCGTCGACCGCGCAGGTGTACACCGCGCCGAACTCCGCCGGGATGTGCCACGGCCAGACCCGCTGGGCCAGGTCGGCCAGCCGGGCCACCGGCACCATGGCCGCGCCCGGCAGGAACACCGTCGGCAGCCGCCGGCCGGTCACCTCGCGCAGCGTGGCCATGTACTGCCGGGTGGAGAGGTTGTGGTACGGCCCGAACACCCGCCCCGACTCGCCGGCCGGGCCGGTGATCAGCGCGGTGTGCAGGGCCGCGGTGTCGCGGACGTCGCCGACCGGGTAGCCGCCCAGCGGCCAGATCGGCATCAGCCCGCGCAACACGTCGCGCACCCGGGCGACCTGGTCGCCCACGTGCGGGTCGTGCGGTCCGAAGAGCGCCGGCGGGTAGACGATGGTCAGCGGCGCCCCCTCGGCCTGGTGCCGGCGCGCCACCTCCTCCGCCTCCGCCTTGGTCGCCATGTAGACGTCCTTCGGCCGGCCGACCGGGGTGTTCACGGTCAGCAGTCCGTCGGACGGCGGATACATCGACACGATGCTGGAGACGTACACGATCCGGCCGGCGCCCGCCGCGCGGGCCGCGTCCAGCACCACCTCGGTGCCCAGCCGGTTGACCTCGCGCATCTCCGCCGCGCGCCGGACGTCGAAGGAGTAGACGGAGGCCGAGTGCAGCACCGCGTCGGCGCCGCCGACCGCCGCGTCCACCGCGGCCCGGTCGCGCACGTCGCCGGTGGCGATCTCCACCGCGTCGGGGCCGTAGCCGTGCGGCGCGAGCGCCGGGGCGACAGCCGCCTTGTCCCGTACCAGAAGCCGTACCCGAAGGCCCGCGCGCAGCAGCGCGGCAACCGTGTGCGAGCCGACGAAGCCGGTCCCGCCCGTCACACTCACCAGCATGCGATCCCCCACAATCGATCGTTGGTCTGGCCTGTCACGGGTCGGTTGCGTCCCGCTGAATCGAGTGTCGTTCCGGCCGGTTTCCCGCGACTTCTCCCGGAGTGCCGGACGAGCGGGCGCTTGTCGTGGATTGCGCCATGTAGGGATGTGCCGGTCAGCGGCCCGCCGTCCACAGCGAGGCCAGCCCGTGCGGGGCGCGCACCGGCAGGTGCACCACGGCGACCGGGTCGCCGGTGAAGTCCGCGGTGTCGACGACCACCAGGTCGCTGCGGTCGGTGGCGTGGTCGTACACCATCGTCAGCACCCAGCCGTCGCCCTCCGGCGCGCTCGGCCCGCGCGGCACGAACACCGGGGCGCCGCCCTCGCGGCCGGGACCCAGGTCGTGCACGTCGGTGCGCATCGCGGTCAGGTCGTGGCGCAGCAGCTCGCGGCCGCCCAGCGCCCCGGCCAGGCCCGGCGCCATGCCGACCGACCAGGACCAGCGGTGCCGGGTGCCGGTCATCCGCTCGTCGATGCAGGGGAACTCCTCGGCGCCCTCGAACAGCCGGCGCTCGCTGACCGTGCCGCCGACCCGGTCGATGGTCCAGCGCCACATCGCCGGCTCGGACTCCACCGGGTGCAGCGGGTCGCGGTCGAAGGCGCGCTCGTGCCGGATCACGTCGACCACGATCTCCCGGCCGCGCTCGTAGGCGTTGACCGGGTGGAAGACGTAGCAGGGGTCGATGTCCATCCACAGCACGTCGGCGTCGCCGCCGTCGCGCGGGAGCACGCCCAGGCGCGCGCCGTGCGAGTCGTCCCAGCGGTACGGCACCCGGGACCCGGCGGCGGCGTCGGCCGCGCTGTAGGTCACCGGCAGGTCGTACAGCACGGTGTGACGGTCCGTCAGGGACAGTGCGTGCATCATCGGCGTGCCCTTGACCGCGATCGGCTCGGCGCGGCGCACCTTGCCGAGCGCGTCGACGGTCACGTAGGTGACGTGGTTCAGCTCGTGGTAGTAGGCCACCGCGTGCAGCTCCCCGGTCAGCGGGTCCTGCACCGGGCGGGCGCCGAAGCCGTCGGGCAGCGTGCCGCCGAAGTCGAACCGGTCGACGGTCTGCAGCTGCGGGCCGAGCCGGTGCGGCAGCACGCCGGCGTCGCCGAGCGCCAGCACGTTTCCCGCGTGCTGCACCAGTCCGGCGTTGGCGTTGTCGCCGAGTCCGTAACGGGGGCCGGGGGTGGGCAGTTCGCCCAGCTCGGCGGCCACCCGGTCGGTGCGCACCCAGCGGTTGCGGTACCAGTGCGCGCGCCCGCCGCCCAGCCGCACCGCGTGCACCATCGCGTCGCCCGCGAAGGTGTGCTCGACCGCGGGATCGTGGCCGCCGCGGCGTGCGCTCAGGGAGTTGGGGCCGATCCGCAGGAAGCTGCCGTCGAGTTCGCTCGGCAGCGTCCCGGTGATCGCCGGGGACGAGACCGTGACCTCATCGGCGACCGGCCGGTAGGCCCTGGAAAGGAGGTGCGACGTGCTGTGCGTGTCGTAGTCAAGCATCGCTGCCCGCCTCGTATATCGCCGTTATATAACGCTGTTGTTGTACAGGTTCGCAGTGCCGTGGAATCATGTCAAGGGTGAGCCCACGTCAGGTCGACCCCGACCTCAGCAGCCATCTCGTCGAGGCCGCCGCCAAACTGCTGGCGGAGGAAGGGCCCAAGGCGCTCTCGACGCGGCGGCTGGCCGCGGCGGTCGGGACGTCGACGATGGCGGTCTACACCCGCTTCGGCGGCAAGGACGATCTGGTCCGCGCGATGGTCCGCGAGGGCTTCCGGCTGCTCAACCAGCGGATGACCGACGTCGAGGAGACCGCCGACCCGGTCGAGGACGTGGTGGTGCTCGGCTGGGCCTACCGGCGCAACGCGCTGGAGCACCGGGCGCTGTACGGCGTGATGTTCGGCGGCTCCAACCTCGGCGGCTTCGCGCTCACCGACGAGGACCGCCAGCACGGCCGCTACACCCTGACCACCCTGGTCAAGGCCATCGAACGGTGCATGTCCCAGGGCCGGTTCAGGCCCGGCGACGCCCAACTGGTGGCCCATCAGATGTGGATCGCGCTGCACGGCCTGGTCGCCCTGGAACTGGGCGGCTACCTCATCGAGCCCTACGACGCGGACGCCTGCTTCGAGGCGCAGGTCTGCGGCATGCTGGTCGGCGCCGGCGAGGACCCGGACGAGGCTGCGACCACGATGAAGCGGGCCCGCGAGCGCCCGGCCTGAGCCGCCCGGCACACCGCGGGCGCGCCTACCGCGCCGCCCCGCGGAACCCATCCGATCCGCACGCACGACGGCGGGGCCGGCACGAGTGCCGGCCCCGCCGTCGCGGGTCGGTGCGGTCGGGTCGGTGGCTGGTCAGCGGTTGGTCAGTGGTTGGTCAGTGGTTGTTCCTTGGTCAGTGGTTGTTCCATGGCGCGGTCGGGAACCACATGTAGCCCAGTCGGCCGAGCACACGCAGCTCCCAGTACGCCAGCGTGAACGCGCCCGCGACGAAGAACGCCGAGGCCGTGACCGTGGCGATCCGCCCCGGCTTGGCCTGCAGCCAGTGCTGCACCCGGCCGCCGGTGCCGTACGACAGCAGCAGGAACAGCAGCGTCATCACCACGATGTTGCCGACCGACTGCAGGGCGAACGCCAGCGCGCCGTAGAACGGGTTGTGCTCCTCGGCGGCGTGCCGGAACAGGTTGCGGAACAGCGGGTAGGGCCGGCCGATCAGGAAGCCGCCGATCAGCGCGCCCATGATCACCAGCGGTGCGTTGGCGAACCGCCGGGACAGCCCCGCGAGCGGGTCGGGGATCAGGCCCGCCGAGGCCAGCCCGAGCACCACCATGGCCAGCCCGACCAGGCCGAACGCGATCATCGACTGCGCGGTCCTGGGCGAGATCCCGCTGGTCTGCGCGGTGGAGAACTGCGGCATGTGGGTGCCGACCAGACCCACGATGACGCCGTAGGCCGCCGAGACGGTGATCATGCCCACCGACAGCCAGCCGATCGGCCGCAGCGTCTGCGCCAGCCGGGTCCTGCGCGACTCGTGCTGCCCGACCAGCGGGCCGACCGCGCCGAACGCGGCGATGTTGCACGCGGTGAACGAGCCCGCCATGCCGGAGACGAACGCGAACAGCACGCCCGAGGCGATGCTGCTGATCGGCGCCTGCGGGTCGTGGCCCAGCATGTCGTTCGCGGAGTTCACACCGATCTGGTCGTCGACCAGCTTCGCCGACCAGAGGTAGGAGATCACCAGGCCGGCGATCAGGCTGAGCACCAGCACGACGACGCGCCGGCGCGGGAAGATTCCTGTGACGAAGGTCGAGGACTGCGTACCGGTGCTGACCGGTGCCTGGGGTATGTCGAGGTTGGTCACCCGAGTGCCTCCTTGGCCGGGGTGGGGAAGGGGCAGAGCAGAACGGGGCATGACAGGACGGAACAGGGCAGGGCGGAACACGGCGGAGCGGGGCGGCGCGAGCGGCGGGCATGGAGACGTCCGCCGGACGGAGTGGAGCTCCGGCGTGCGCGGGGGAGTGCTCGCGGGGGGCGCCTGCGGCGGCCGCGAGAAGACGGCGGTCGGCGCCGGGCCGGAAGCGGAACGCCGCCCGCCTTCGCGCGGCTGCCTCCCGGCGCGGTGCCTGCGCCAGATCCCCGTGGTGTACCAGTCGTACCAGTCGATGGGTGACACGCTCCGGTGGGAGCGGCAGTCCCACATCCTGAAGTGCTCGCGAGCGCGAAGACTTCTCGCAGCTTGCTCTGGAACGCTGCTTTCCGGCCATTGTGCGCGTCGGCGTACGCCGGGTGGAATGCGGCGGTTCGTCCCGGTCGGAAAAGGCCGCGCACCGGCCCGGGACGCCCTGTTACGTTGACGCGATGGCCGAGCTGCGAACCGAACGCCTGCTACTGCGCCGCTGGCACGAGAGCGACCTCGCACCCTGGGCGGCGATGAACGCCGACCCGCTGGTGCGCGCGTATCTGGGCGGCGTGGTGCCCCGGGCGCAGGCGGAGGCGTCGGCGCGGCGCTTCGATCGGGAACTGGAGGAGCGCGGCTGGGGCTGGTGGGCCGTCGAGGTGCGTGCCACCGGCGAGTTCATCGGCTTCACCGGACTCGACCCGGTGGACGAGGAGATGCCCTTCACCGGCGTCGAGGCCGGCTGGCGGCTGGCCCGCGCCGCCTGGGGCAGGGGCTACGCCACCGAGGCCGCCGTCGCCGTGCTGGACTTCGGGTTCCGCGTCCTCGCGCTGCCGGAGATCCTCGCGGTCACCGCGGCGACCAACCGGCGCTCCCAGCGGGTCATGCGCAAGCTCGGCATGACCCGGGACCCCGCCGACGACTTCGACGACCCGTCCATGCCGCCGGGCCCGCACCGGCCGGGCGTGGTGTACCGCGTGAAGCGCTCCGCCTTCGAAGCCGCCCGCGCCGCCCATGCCGCCCGCGCCGCCCATGCCGTCCGCGCCACCCGCGCCACCCGCGCCACCCGCGCCGACGGAACGTGAGACAGAGCACTTTGTGCCGCAAGTGCTTCGCGCCGGCCGGGTGACCGCCGCAGAATCCCTTCCAAAGCCCTTACCGGACGGAACGCAGTCTCTCCCCTTCTATGGGGGTTCTATGGGGAAAACGCCCATCGGGGTATCCGGACCAGGTCGGCGCGCGCTCAGCGTCGCCGGGCGCCGGGGGGCTCGTCGCGCGGGAGAGGACTGGGACGTGGGCGACGTGGCACGAGGGACGCGGGACCGCGAACAGGAGCCGGTGGCGATCATCGGCATGAGCTGCAGGTTCGCACCGGACCTCGACTCCCCGGGAAACTCTGGACGTATCTGGCCGAGGGCCGCAGCACCGTGCGCGACATGCCGGGCAAGCGCTGGGACCCGTACGCGGCGGCCGGACCGCAGGCGACCGCGATCCTGCGGCGCACCACCCGCAAGGGCTCGTACCTCGACGACATCGAGGGCTTCGACGCGGACTTCTTCGGGATCTCCCCGCGCGAGGCGGACCACCTGGACCCGCAGCAGCGGATCGTGCTGGAGCTGGCCTGGGAGGCACTGGTCGACGCGGGCGTCGCACCGCTGTCGCTGGGCGGCTCCGAGGCCGGCGTCTTCGTCTCCGCCAACTCCAACGACTACGGCCGGCGGCTGCTGGAGGACCTGCCGCGCTCCGGCGCCTACGCGGTCAACGGCACCACCTTCTACGGCATGGCCAACCGGATCTCCTACGCGCTGGACCTGCGCGGGCCGAGCATGGCGGTGGACACCGCGTGCGCCGGGTCGCTGACCGCGCTGCACCTGGCCTGCCAGAGCCTGCGGCTCGGCGAGTCGCCGGTGGCGATCGTCGGCGGGGTCAACGTGATGGCGACCCCGGCGCTCTTCGTCGCCCTGGACGCGGCGGGCGCGACCTCGCCGGACGGCCGCAGCAAGGCCTTCGACCGCGCGGCCGACGGCTACGGGCGCGGCGAGGGCGCGGGCGTCGTGGTCCTCAAGCCGCTGGCCGACGCCCGCCGCGACGGCGATCCCGTGCTGGCGGTGATCCGCGGCAGCGGTGTGTTCCAGGACGGCCGCTCCGACGGCATGATGGCGCCGAACGGCTCCGCCCAGGAGCACATGCTGCGCCGCACCTACGCCCGGGCCGGCATCGCGCCGCGGTCGGTGGACTACGTCGAGGCGCACGGCACCGGCACCCCGGCGGGCGACCGCGAGGAGGCGCAGGCGCTGGCCGATGTCTTCGGCGCCGGGCGCACCGCGGACGACCCGTGCCTGATCGGATCGGTCAAGCCCAATCTCGGGCACACCGAGGCGGGTTCGGGCATCGCGGGACTGATCAAGACAGTCCTGGCGCTGCGCCATGGCCAGATCCCGCCGAGCCTGCACACGGTGCCGAACCCGGACTTCGACTGGGCGTCCTCGGGCCTGCGGCTGGTCGCCGAGCGCACGCCGTGGCCGGCCGCTGGCCGCCCGCGGCTGGCCGGCGTCTCCAGCTACGGGGTCGGCGGCTCGATCGCCCACCTGATCGTCGAGGAGGCGCCGGCCGACGTGGCGCCTCCGGCGCCGGGGTCGTACGGCGTGCCGGTGGACGGTCCCGGGGCGGACGGCGCGGGTGGTCGGCGGGCGGACGCGGGCGCGGACGGTGGTCAGGTGGATGGTGACCGGGCGGCCGGCGGTCAGGCGGAGACGGACGGTGACCGGGCGGGCGGCGGGAGCGCCGTCTTCCCGCTGTCCGCGATGTCGGAGGGCGGGCTGCGCGACCTCGCCGCGCGGACCGCGGACTGGCTGGACGGGCACCGCGACGCGGACCTCGCGTCGGTCGGCCACACACTGGCGCTGCGCCGCTCGCACCTGGCGCAGCGCGCCGCGGTCGTCGCCGCGGACGCCGGCGAGCTGTCCGCGCGGCTGCGCGCGGTGGCCGAGAACCGCAGGACCGCCGGGGTGGCGACGGCGCGGACCACCGCCGGCCGGGCCGCGGACGTGGTCATGGTCTTCTCCGGGCACGGCGCCCAGTGGTCCGGGATGGGCCGGCACCTGCTGGACCGGGAGCCCGCGTTCACCGCCGCGATCGACTCCCTCGCGGACGTCTTCCGCGAGGAGGCCGGCTGGACCCCGCGCGAGGCGATCACCGCGGGCGGCCCGTGGACCTCCTCCCAGGCGCAGGCGATGACCTTCGCCATGCAGATCGGCCTGAGCGAGGTGTGGCGCGCGCACGGGGTGCGGCCCGGCGCGGTGATTGGCCACTCGGTCGGCGAGATCGCCGCGGCGGTCGCCGCGGGCGTCCTGGACGTGCGGGAGGCCGCTCGCTTCGCCTGCCGCCGCGCTGCCGCGCTGCGGCAGTTGGAGGGCGCAGGCGCGATGGCGCTGGTCGCCCTGGCGTTCGACGAGGCGGCGGCCCGGCTGCACGGCCGCGAGGACGTCGTCGCGGCCATCGCCGCGAGCCCGCGCTCGACCGTGGTCTCCGGCGACGCCGAGGCCGTCCGCCGGGCCGCCGCCCAGTGGCGCGAGGAGGGCCTCGCCGTCTGGGACGTGGACACCGACATCGCCTTCCACAGCGCGCACGTCGACGCCGTCGTGGGCGAGGTCGCGGCGGCGGCCGGCGAGCTGCGCCCCCGCCCGTCCCGCGTCCCGCTGTACTCCACCGCGCTGGAGGACCCGCGCGGCGACGCGCCCCGCGACAGCGCCTACTGGGCGGCCAACCTGCGGCAGCCGGTCAGGTTCGCGGCGGTCGTGGCGGCGGCGGCCGAGGACGGCCACCGGCTGTTCCTGGAGGTCTCCTCGCACCCGGTGGTGGCCCACTCGGTCCGCGAGACGACGGCGGAGCTGGGCGCGGAGGACGCCGTGGTCGCCCACACTCTGCGCCGCGACACCCCCGAACTCCCGTCGGTGCTCGCCGGGCTGGCCGAGCTGTACTGCGCGGGCGCCGCGGTGGACTGGCGGTCCGCGCAGCCGGCCGGCAGCCTGCTCGCGCTGCCGGGCGTGGCCTGGCAGCATCGCCCGTACTGGATCTTCCCGCAGGGGCCGGGCGGCGCCGCCGGGCCCGGCGGCGGCCACGACCCGGAGCGGCACAGCCTGCTCGGCGGCCGGATGACGGTCTCCGGCGCGCCGCCGCGCCAGGTGTGGCAGACCTACCTGGACCTGACCTGCCGGCCGTATCCCCAGGACCACCTGGTGGTCGGCGTGGAGATCACCCCGGCCGCGTCGATCATCAACACGTTCGCGATCGCCGCGGCGCGCGACGGCCGGCTGCCGGGCCTCAGCGACATCGTGCTGCGCACGCCGCTGGCGGTCACCCCGCCGCGGGTGGTGCAGGTCGTGCTCAGCGAGAACTCGCTGCGGCTGGCCAGCAGGGTCGCGCCGGAGGCCGGTCCGGGCGAGGGCGCGGCGGCGGACGCGGGCGGCGCCGGGCCGGAGGACGAGGAGTACGAGTGGATCACCCACACCACCGCGACCGCCGATCCCGGCCGTGAGCCGGCCGCCGGACGGGTGGACGCGGCGGCGGTGCGCGAGCGCTGCGACGACGTGTGGGACTGGCCGCGGGTGGACGCGCTCTTCACCACCAAGGGCGTCGGCGGGTACGCGTTCCCCTGGGGCCTGGACGAACTGCGCCGCAGCGCCGACGAGCAGCTGTCGGTCCTCACGCTGGAGCCGGAGCCCGCGCGGCACGCGGCGAGCTGGGCGCACGTCGTGGACGGCGCGCTGACCATCAGCGCGGTGCTGGTGACACCCGAGGACGCGCACCGGCTGTGGATGTCCTCCTACATGGGCGGCGTCGCCTTCCGCGGCGAGCCGCCGGCCAGGATCACCGTGCACACGCGCCGCTCGGACCGCTCGCCCGAGGACACCGTGGACGTCCTGGTCGCCGACGACACCGGTGCGATCGTCTGCGAGGTCACCGGGCTGCGGTTCGCGCCGCTGCAGGACCAGACCCGCGGGGCGGCGTCGGCGCACGACCTGGTCCACGAGATCGTCTGGCGCCCGCTGGACGCCCTCGCGGGCGGCGGCACGGGGGGTGTGGCCGTCGACGCGGACGCCGGCCCGGACTCCGTCCTGGCCGGCTCCGGGATCGTGCTGGTCGGTGACGCGCCCGAGGGCGCGGCGCTGGCCGAGCAGTGGCGCCGCGCCGGCGTGCGGGTGACCCGCTTCACCTCGGCCGAGGACGCGGAGCCGGCGCTGCTGGCCGCCGCCGGCGCGGTGGTCGTCGCGCCCGCGCTCCCCGGCCCGGACGAGCCCGTCGAGACCGCGGCCGAGCACTGCGCCTGGACGCTGATCCGCACCGCCCAGCGCCTCGCCTCGGCCCGCTCCGACGCCCGCGCGAGCGCCGCCGCGGCCACCGCCGCCGGCGCGAGGGAAGCCACGCCCGGCGGCCCCGGCCGTGCCGGCGGCGCGGGCGCGGACCCGCGGCTGTGGGTGCTGACCCGTGGCGTACGGGAGGCGGCCGACGAGTCCGCGCTCGCCCACGGCACGCTGTGGGGCGTCGCCCGCATCGTGGCCGGCGAGCACCCGGAGCTGTGGGGCGGGGCCGTCGACCTCGGCGCCGCCCCCGACCGCGCCGACGCCGCCGCGCTGCTGCGGGTCTTCGCCGCGATGCCCGGCGAGGAGGACGTGGTGTCGCTGGCCGGCGGGCAGCTCGCGGTGCCGCGGCTGGCCGCGGTGGACCGGCCGGCGGGCCCGCCCGCGGTGCAGTGCCGGCCCGGCGGCACATATCTGGTCACCGGCGGCCTCGGCGGCCTCGGCCTGCTGGTGGCGGGCTGGCTGGTGGACCGCGGCGCGACCCGGCTGCTGCTGGCCGGCCGGCACGGGCTGCCGCCGCGCGAGCGCTGGGAGGAGGTCACCGACCCCGCGCTGCGCCGCCGGATCGACGGCGTGCTGGCGCTCGAGGCGCTGGGCGCGACCGTCAGGGTGCTGGAGGTGGACATCGCCGACGCGGCGGCGGTCGCCGCGGCGCTCGCGCCCTCGGCGCACGGGCTGCCGCCGGTGCGGGGCGTCGTGCACGCGGCCGGCGCGGTCGACGACGCGCTGCTCGGCAACGTCGACCGGGACGGGCTGCGCCGCGTGCTGGCGCCGAAGGCGGACGGCGCGATGGTGCTGCACCGGCTCTTCCCGCCCGGCGCGCTCGACTTCTTCGTGCTGTTCTCCTCCTCGGGACAGTTCGCCCGGCTCACCGGGCAGACCGCCTACGCGGCGGCGAACTCCTTCCTCGACACCCTCGCCGCGCACCGCGGCGCCGGCGGCGGGGCGACCACCAGCATCGGCTGGACCTCCTGGCGCGGGGTGGGCATGTCCGAGGCGATCGAGGGGACCATGCTGGAGGCCAACTCCCGCGGCCTGGAGGCGGTCTCGCCGGCCGAGGCGTTCCGCGCCTGGGCCTACGCCGACCGGCGGCCGGCCCCGTACCAGGCGGTCCTGAAGGTGCTGCCGACCGCGCCCGGCAGCACCCGGCCGCCGATGCTGCGCGAGCTGACCGCGCCGGACCCGGCGGCCGGGGACGACGGCGCCGGCTTCGTGCTCGACTGGGACGCGCTGCCCGAGCGGGAGGCGCGCGAGGCGGTGGCGCTGGAGGTGCGCGACCAGGTCGCCGCCGAGCTGAACCTGGCCGCGGAGGAGATCGACTTCCGGCGCCCGCTGGTGGAGTTGGGCATCGACTCGGTGATGACGGTCGCGCTGCGGGTGCGGCTGGCCCGCCGGTTCGGCCTGGACCTGCCGCCCACCGTCCTGTGGGACAAGCCCACGGTCGGCGCGCTGGCCGCCCACCTCGTGGAGCACCTGCGCCCGCGGGAGGAGGCCGCGCCGGCGTAGCGCGGCCCGGACGCGTCGGGCCGCCGCGCACCGGGGGAGCGCGGCCGGTCAGGCCGCCGCGTCGTGCGCGCGCAGCGCGGGCAGCACCGTCTCGCCGAACAGCAGCAGGTCCTCGTCGTACTCCGGGAAGATCAGCATGAGCCCGTCGAGCTCGGCCTCGCGCACGATGTACTCGATGTGCTCGGTGACCGTGTCCGCGGAGCCCGCGACGTACGCGGTCTGGAACGCCGCCTCGCCCTCGGCGCCCTCCGCCCAGGCGCGGGCCTGGTCCTCGGGCACGCCCCAGGTCCTGCGCATGCGGGCGAGCGCCTCGCGGTCCAGCCCGGCGCCCCACGCGCCGACCTTCCGCGCCGCCAGCGCGTCGGTCTCGTCCTGCACGACGGTGAGCATCGAGTACGTCCGGCAGACGCGGCCGTGCGCCGCGGCCCGCGCGTGGACGTCGGCCGAGAGCATCCGCATCTCGTCCAGACTCTCGGCGGCCAGGAAGGCGCCGTCGGCCCACCGCGCCTGGAAGCGGCGCGCGTCCTCGGACCGGCCCGCGCTGATGACGGTCGGGCGGACGGCCGGGCGTGGCCGGGACTGGCAGTCGACGAGGTCGAAGTACGGCGTGTGCATGGTGACCGAGGGCTCGGTCCACAGCCGGACCACCGCCTGGGTCCACAACTCCGTCATTCGGTAGCGGTCCTCGTGGCCGAGCCCGGGGTCCCAGAGGCCGAACTGCTCGAACTCCCCGGCGTAGGAGCCGTTCACGATGTTCAGCCCGGCCCGGCCGCCGGAGACGTCCTGGAGGGTGGCGAGCATCTTCGCCGCGACGGCCGGGTTGTGGACGTTCGCGTGCAGCGTCGCCCAGATCCGCACCCGGGACGTGGCCTCGGCGAGCGCCGACATCATCGTCACCGACTCCAGCGAGCGGCCCCAGTGGTCGGTGCTGCCGCCGAAGCCGCGCCACTTCGCCATCGACATCACGAAGTCCAGGCCGATGCGCTCCGCGTACAGCGCCGCGCGCCGGTTCCACGCGTAGCTCGCCTCGGGATGCGGCGCGGTCGTGGACAGCATCCAGCCCCCGTTCCCGATGGGCAGGAAGATTCCGTACTCTTTCGCAGGCATGGGCGCGGGCCCCCTTCCGTGAGATTCCTCGGACCGCCGTGCGGCTACGGCGCGGGCCAGACGAGCGTGCCGCCGGAGTAGAGGCCGTCGACGAACGACGTGTCGAACCACCCCTTCGCCCGGTCGGCGGTCACGCTCGCCGGCACGATCGCGAACCGGCGCAGCATGTCGGCGATCCTCCCGACGTTGGACAGGTCGATGCCGCCCAGCGGCTGTGCGGGCGTCGGGTTGTCGCCCACGACCTTCGTCTCGGTCTTCCAGATGGTCGTGTTGAGCGCCTTGTCGTACATCGGGCCGGAGAGTTTCGCCGCGTAGCCGACGCACTCGGCGATGTGCCGCTCGCTCGCCGAGCAGTAGGCGTAGGCGTGCAGCGCCGCGCGCAGGACGTCCTGGACGGCTTGCGGATGGGCCTTGGCGAACGCCGGGTTGACGGCCATCGCGCCCAGCGAGCTGGGGATGCCGAAGTCGACGGGCTGCCACACGGTGACGTCCTTCCCGGCCGCCCTGAGCTGGTTCGGCTCGTTGGAGACGAACCCGGTGAGCGCTTCGAGGCCGCCCTGCCGGCGGGGGAGCACCGAGGGGTCGTACCCCTCCTTCACCAGCTTCAGCGAGTCCCAGTCGACCCCCGCCCGGACCATCATGGCCTCGACGGCGGCCGGCACGTAGCCCTTGTGGCCGACCTCCTTGCCGTCGAGCTGGGGGAGCCGGGTGATGTCCTTGTTGGTCATCAGGACGTCCAGGCCGGCATCGGAGTACGAGGAGACGCCCTCGACGGCGATCCCGTTGGCGCGGGCCTGGATGACGTCCTGCTCGGCGACGGCGGACACCGTCGCCTGCCCGCTGGCCAGCAGCTTGGTGTTCTGCGCGGTGTCGCCGGTGCCGGGCCTGAGCGTCACCGTCAGGCACAGGTCGTCGAAGTAGCCCAGCCTCGCCGCGGCGACGTACTCCAGGATCGACACCGAGGACTGGTACTGGTATCCGGAGAGGTAGGTGATCCGGCCGGCCGCCTCGTTCCGGGCGCAGCGCTCCGCCGAGACGGCCGAACCCCTGGCGCCGGTCCGGGACCTGCCGTCGGGACCGGGGTCCGAGCCGGAGCCGCAGGCCGCGACTGCCGCCGCCAGCGCGAGGGCGGTGAGGCCCGCGAGCGCGGACCGGAGGAGGCGGTGGTGCGGGCGCGGCTGCATGGGCGTCTCCAGGGGTCAGTCGGGGGCGCCGGTGTGCCGGCGCAGGACGCGGCGCTCGACCAGCGTGACGGCGAGCAGCAGGGCCACGCCCATCACCGCGAGCACGAAGATCGACGCGTAGACGACGGGCAGTTGGTTCATCGACGAGGCCGTCCCGATCGCCGTGCCCAGCCCGCGGGTCGAGCCCGCCGCGGACATCTCGGCCACCACGGCGCCGATGATCGACAGCGGCAGGACGATGCGCAGCGCGGCGAAGAGGTAGGGCAGCGCGTACGGCACCCGCAGGTGCCACAGCACCTCCAGCCGGCCGGCGTCGACCGTCCGGTACACCTGGAGCACCGGTCGCGGCACGGACCGCAGGCCCGTCGCGGTGTTGATGAGGATCGGGAAGAAGCAGATCAGGCCCGTGATGATCAGCTTGGGCAGCGGGCCGAAGCCGAAGGCCACCACCAGGGCGGGCGCGATCGCGACCAGCGGGGTGACGTTGAGGACGACCGCGACGGGCATCACCGCCCGCCGGACGACGGCCAGTTCGCTGGTCAGGACCGCGAGGACGAAGGCGGCGGCGAACCCCATCGCGAGCCCCGCGGTCGCCTCGCCCAGGGTGACCGAGGCGTTGTCGACGTAGTAGCCGAGGTGCGAGGTCAGCGAACCGCCGACCGCGCGCAGCGGCGGCAGCAGATACGGCAGCCGCCGGGCGCCGTACTCCCACAGAGCGGCGAGCACCGCCAGCATCACCACCAGCGGCAGCCACACGTCGGGACGCGCCCGGGCGGCCAGGGACCGGGCGCCCGGCGTCATCCGTCCCCCCTGCCTCGTGCGCGTCAGGTCCCGTGGGCGCCTCGCCTCTCTCGTGCGCCTCGTGCGCCTCATACGCCTCATGCGCTCGATGTGCCGTCGTCGTGCCAGGCGCGGCGCAGCCGGTCCCTGACCAGGTCCTCGTACGCGTGGAACCGGTGCTCCGCGAGGAGGTGTTCGCCGCGCGGCCGGGGCAGGTCGATCTGCACGGCGTCCACGATGCGGCCGGGGGCGCGGGCCATGACGACCACGGTGTCCGAGAGCCGGACCGCCTCGGCCACCGAGTGGGTGACGAACAGCACCGTCGTCCGCAACTCCTCCCACAGGTCCAGCAGTTGGTCCTGGAGCCGCTCGCGGGTGAACTCGTCGAGCGCGGAGAAGGGCTCGTCCATGACCAGCAGGTCGGGCCGCAGGCCGAAGGCGCGCACGATCGCCACCCGCTGGCGCATGCCGCCGGACAACTGGGCCGGAACTTTGTGCACCACTTCGCCGAGCCCCGCCCTGACGAGGAGCCGGCGCATGTCGTCGGCCGACGGCGCCGCGTCCCGCTCGGCGAAGCCGGCCATGCGCTCGCGGCGCCCGGCCGCACCGCGGTTGACCTTCTGCGGCAGCGTGACGTTGCGCAGCACGGACATCCACGGCAGCAGCGCCGGACTCTGCGGCACCAGGCCGATCAACTTGGCGGCGCACGCCTCGGCCGGGGTCACCCCGTGCACCAGGACCTCGCCGCGGTCCGGCTCCTCAAGGCCCGCGACCAGGCGCAGCAGCGTCGACTTGCCGCAGCCGCTGGGCCCGATCAGGCTGACGAACCGACCGCTCCCGACGGTCAGGCAGACGTCGTCCAGGGCCACCGTCGCGGACGGCCCGTGCCCGTAGGCGCGGTGCACGGATCGCAGCTCAAGCGCGGGCGCTCCCGGCACCGTCACCCTCCGTCCCCGTCGCGGACAGTCGCGCCCGGCTCCCGACGGGCTTAGACGTTCTGCCCCACCCGGACGGCGATCACGCACCGCGTGCGAGCGGCTGCGCGGAGTTTCGGCCACGCGGCGACCCGCGGGCGCACAGCACAACGCCCGGGCGGGAGCCGATCCCGACCCGGGCGATGCCGTGGTGTGTCGTGCGAGTGTCCGAGGGGGGACTTGAACCCCCACGCCCGATAAAGGGCACTAGCACCTCAAGCTAGCGCGTCTGCCATTCCGCCACCCGGACCCGGTGGATGTCACCGCAACCTGTCGGGGCTGTGGCGACCGGGTAAACCATAGCAAAGATCGGGCGTCGGCGATCACCGGCCGGCGGCCGTCCCTTGGGCCGTGCGGGGGTCGCGGGGGAGGATGGGACAGTCACGGGAGACCCTTCGCGCAAGCAGCGGGGAAACAGGAGGAACCAAGGTGAGCGAGTCGACGAGCGGGACGGTCCCCGGGCGGGGCGCGAGCACGGCCACGGGCACGGGTGCGGGCGCGGACGACGCCGCGCGCAGCGGCCAGGACGAGGTCGTGGAGCTGTGCAGCGAGCTGATCCGGATCGACACCAGCAACTACGGCGACCACTCCGGCCCCGGCGAGCGCGCCGCCGCCGAGTACGTCGCGGCCAAGCTCGCCGAGGTCGGCCTCGAACCGCAGATCTTCGAGTCGCACTCCGGCCGCGCCTCCACCGTCGCCCGCATCGAGGGCGCCGACCCCTCGCGCCCGGCGCTGCTCATCCACGGCCACCTCGACGTGGTGCCGGCCAACGCCGCCGACTGGACCCGCGACCCCTTCGGCGGCGAGGTCGCCGACGGCTGTGTGTGGGGCCGCGGCGCGGTCGACATGAAGGACATGGACGCCATGACCCTCGCGGTGGTGCGCGACCGGCTGCGCACCGGCCGCAAGCCGCCGCGCGACATCGTGCTCGCCTTCCTCGCCGACGAGGAGGCCGGCGGCGTCTACGGCGCCCGGCACCTGGTCGACAACCACGCCGACCTCTTCGAGGGCGTCACCGAGGGGATCGGCGAGGTCGGCGGCTTCTCGTTCACCGTGGACGAGAACCGGCGGCTGTACCTGATCGAGACCGCCGAGAAGGGCATGCACTGGATGCGGCTCACCGTGGACGGCACCGCGGGGCACGGCTCGATGACCAACAAGGACAACGCGATCACCGAGCTGTGCGAGGCCGTCGCCCGGCTCGGCCGGCACGAGTTCCCGGTCCGTGTCACCCCCTCGGTGCGCGGCTTCCTGGACGAGCTGTCCGACGCCTTCGGGGTCGAGCTGGACCCCGAGGACATGGAGACCACGCTCACCCGGCTCGGCGGCGTCGCCCGCATGATCGGCACCACCCTGCGCAACACCGCCGCGCCGACCATGCTCGGCGCCGGCTACAAGGTGAACGTGATCCCCGGCCAGGCCACCGCGCACGTCGACGGCCGCTTCCTGCCCGGCTACGAGGAGGAGTTCCTCGCCGACCTGGACCGGGTGCTCGGCCCGCGGGTCAAGCGCGAGACGCTGCACTCCGACAAGGCGCTGGAGACGAGCTTCGACGGCTCGCTGGTGGAGGCGATGCGCTCGGCGCTCAAGGCCGAGGACCCGATCGCGCACGCCGTGCCGTACATGCTCTCCGGCGGCACCGACGCCAAGTCCTTCGACGCCCTGGGCATCCGCTGCTTCGGCTTCGCGCCGCTGCAGCTGCCGCCCGAGCTGGACTTCGCCGGGATGTTCCACGGCGTGGACGAGCGGGTGCCGGTGGACGGGCTGAGGTTCGGCGTCCGGGTGCTCGACCACTTCATCGACAACGCCTGAGCCGTTCGGTTCGCCGTGCCGTTCGGTTCGCCGTGCCGTTCGGTTCGCCGGGCCGTTGCGCGCCGGCCGATCCGACGATCCGACGGCTCACCTGACCGCCCGTTCGGCGTGTCCCCGGTACGGGTGAATGATCGACTGCGTTCGTAGCCCTTCCCCCATGGCGTCGTTACGACGGGTGTGGTCCGCGGCTGGGACCACACCTGTCCCATGAGGAGGAAGAAATGATTAAGAAGGTCGCCGCCGTCGCGGCTGCCACCGGCGGTCTCGTGCTCGCGGGCGCCGGCATCGCCGCCGCCGACGCCGGCGCGCAGGGCGCCGCCGTCCAGTCCCCGGGCGTGCTGTCGGGCAACGTGGTCCAGGTCCCCGTGCACATCCCGGTGAACGCGTGCGGCAACACCGTGAACGTGATCGGCCTGCTCAACCCCGCTTTCGGCAACACCTGCGTCAACGCTTCGTCGTGATCCCCGCCGGCCGTGGAACGGCCGGGCTGGGACGGCCCCAGGCGCAGAGCCGCGCCCCGGGGCCGCTCTCCGTTTTCCGGGGACCGGCACGCAGGACCGACGGGCGCCCCGGTCGATCGAAAGCAGGGACAACATGCGACAGGTCACGAAGAAGGGCCTGCTCACCGTCGTGGCGACGAGCGGAGTCCTCGCCGCCGCGGGCGGTGTCGCTTCCGCGGACGCCGGCGCATCCGGCGCGGCCGTGGGCTCGCCGGGCGTCGGCTCGGGCAACGCGGTGCAGGTGCCGGTGCACCTGCCGGTCAACGCGTGCGGCAACACGATCGACGTCGTGGGCTTGCTGAACCCGGTGTTCGGCAACTCCTGCGCGAACACGTCGACGTCGCCTTCGGGCGGCCACCCGGGCACGCCGGGCAATCCCGGCACGCCTGGCCACCCGGGTACGCCCGGTACGCCGGGCAATCCCGGTACGCCCGGCCACCCGGGTACGCCGGGGACCCCGGGCACTCCTGGTACGCCCGGAACCCCTGGCACCCCTGGCACCCCTGGCACCCCCGGGACTCCTGGCACGCCCGGTCACCCGGGTACGCCTGGCACGCCGGGCACCCCCGGCAACCCCGGAACGCCCGGAACCCCAGGCACCCCCAGCATTCCCGGAACGCCCGGAACCCCCGGCGGCGGGACGCCCGTGACGCACCCGGCCACCCCGGCGAGCCACACGACCCCGGCCGCGAACACCCCCGTCGCGGACGGCTCGGCCGCCACCCTCGCGCACACCGGCGCGGACGGGATCGGACTGGCCGCCGCGGCCTCCGGCGCCCTGCTGCTCGGCGGCACGGTGCTGTACCGCCGTGCGAGCGCCGCCCGGCGCTGACGGGAGGGCAGGCGCGGCGCAGGGCACAGCGCCCGGCGCACGCCCGGCCCGGCGCCCGAGATGGGCCCGGCGCCCGACGCCTGCCCGGCGCGACCCGGCACCGCGTCCGGCGCGGGCCCGAGACGACGGTGGCCGCGGGATCACCCCGCGGCCACCGCGCGTTCAGCGACAGCTCACCACGTGGCCCGGACCTGTCGGATGATGCGGCGTCGCAGCCGCACCCGCCGGCTGCCGTCGGGATAGAGCTGGACCCGGTCCAGCTCCCAGTGCCTGTACTCGGCCTCGTCCGTCAGCAACCGTGCCGCTTCCTTGCGGGAGACCCCGCGCGGCACGTACATCTCTCTGAATTCGTATTCCGGCATCGTTATCTATTGTGCGGGCAACGCCCCGGTGCGGATAGCGTTCGCCTCATGTCTGATGACGTGCAGCCCGCGGCGGCCGAGGTCCGTGCCGCAGTCGAGGCGGTCAAGGCCGCGCTCGACCTCCACCTCGAAGCGATCGAGAACCGTACCGGGGAGAACGATCCCGCCGTCTTCGCGGCGTTCGAGGCGCTGGCCTCGGCCGCCGAGACCTATGACGAGTTGCTGTACGACACCTACGACGAGGTGACCCCTTTCGAGGTGCCGCCGGCGACGGACTGCCGGAGTACGCCGGCCCGAGGACCCCGAGGCGGTCAGCGTGCTGATCCGCCGCGACTACACGATCGTCGAGCCGCAGCGGCTCTTCGCCCAGGCCAGGCGGGCCGGCGAGGACGACCCGGACGCGGAGACGACGGTCGGCGGGGCGCTCGGCGTGATCTTCGGGGAGTACGAGCCCGACGAGATCGCGCAGCGGCACAAGGAGTTCGGCCTTGAGGAGGGCGACTCCACGCTCTGGGTCGCGGCGGCCGAGCCGAGCGAACCGGGCGAATGGCTGGAGGCCCCCTTCGACCAGGCCGATCCCCAACTCGTCGTCTGCCGCTTCGACGTGAGCGCGGTCTTCGACGACGAGTTGAGCGCGCTCGACACGGACTGACCCCGGCGACGGCCGGGCCGCCCCCCGCCGGGGCCGCCCGGCCGGGTCGTCCGGCCGGGTCGTCCGTCCGTCGGTCCGTCCGCCCCGCCCTGCCCGGGCGGCGGTCCCGGGTCCGTCAGCCCTCCGCGGCCAGCTCGCGCAGGACGGAGACCAGGCGGGTCGTACGGTCCTTCGCGGCCGGCCCCGCGACGGCCTGGGGGAGGGTCTGGTCCGCGCCCTGGACCACGGACAGGTGGCGCTCGCCGCGGCCGAAGGCGGTGTAGACCCACGAGCGGGTGAGCAGCGGGCCGGCGTCGCCCGGCACCACGACCACGACCGCGGGCCAGCGCATGCCCGCCGCCTGGTGGCCGGTGACGGCCCAGCCGTGCCGTACCGTCGCCGCCACGTCCTGGCGGGGTACGAGCAGCGGCCCGTCCGCGCTGTCCAGCCGCAGCCCGTCCTGGTCCGCGCCGGCCACCGTGGCCGGCAGCACCCGGCCGGGGCGCGGCACGTGCACCACCCGGTCGCCCGGGTCGAAGCCGGCGAACCTGCCGGGGCCGGGGTTGAGCCGCTCCTTCAGCGCCGCGTTGAGCGCGCGGGTGCCGACCGGGCCGCCGTGGGCCGGCACGATCACCTGCGTACGGTCGGCGGGCACGCCGATCGCGCGCGGCACCGAGTCGGCGACGAGTTGGACGACGCGGTGCACGGCCTCGCGCGGGTCCCGCGCCGGGACCACGACGACCTCCTTGTCCGGCGCGTCCACGGCGGCGAGTTCGCCGACGCCCACGCACGAGACCAGCTCGCCGATCGGGCCGGGGTCCGGGGTGCGGGAGGTGACCCGCGGGCAGACCTTGGCGGCCAGCAGGTCCGCGAAGACGCGGCCGGGACCGGCGGACCACAGCGCGTACGGGTCGCCGCTGAGCACCAGGCGGGCGCCGTCCGGCAGCGCCTCCACGAGGTCGGTGGCCTCCACGACGGACAGCTGGGGCGCGTCGAGCACCGCGAGCAGGTCGAGTGCGAGGCTGCCGTCCGGGTTGCGGCCGGGGCCGCGGGCGCCGTCCAGCAGGTCCTCGACGGTCACGGCGGCGTCCGAAGCATCCACGGCGGCCTCCGAGGCGTCCAGGCCGGCCTCAGAAACGTCCACGCCGGCGTCCGATGCGGCCACACGGTCCGGGGCGTCGGGCGCGGGCCGGGGACCCGCGGCGCCGCCGCCGAGGGCCGCGGCCAGCCGCCGCCTGCCGTCGTCGGTGTACGCGGCGGCGTACGCGCGCAGGCCCGCGGCGCGCGCGGCCGCGACCAGGGCGACGGGCTCGGCGCGGGCCGCCTCGCCGCCGGAGTGCAGCACCAGGCCGCTGCCGGAGACGGCGCGGATCAGTTCGGCGGCGGAGGGCGAGGGCGCGTCGGCCGCGGCCCGCTCCCAGAGGGCCGGGTCGGTGTCCGCGGCCTCCGCCTCGAAGGAGCGCAGCAGCCGGACCAGGCCGTCGGCGAGGCTCTCCTCGGCGAGGGCGTAGCGGTCCAGGCCCAGCAGCACGGGGGCGTCGGCGGCGTCCCCGTCCCCGCCGTCCTCGCCGTCCGCCGCGTCCTGCGGCTCGTCGTCGCCGTCGGCGCGGAACACCAGGAGCCGGCCGTCCTCGACCGCGGCGGCGACGGCGGCGGCGGGGTCCGGCACGGCGTTCTGCGCGAGCGCGGCCTGTAGCGCCTGACCGGTCAGCGCGGTGTGGCCGCGCTCGGCCGCGAGCTCCATCAGGTGGCCGACCAGCGCGCGGCAGCGGCGGTCGTCGCCGGGCGTCGCCTCGGCGCCGAGCACGGCGCGGGCGAAGGCGTCCGCGTGCTCCGGCCGCACTCCCTCCAGCCCGAGCACCGCCCACGGGTCGTCCCTGAGCGTCTCCGCGGCTCCCCGCCCGAGCACCCGCACGGCCTCCTCCGCCAACTCCTGCGGAGCCCCGCCCGCCACGAGCACCTCCCGCACCCGGGCAACGGCCCCAGCGTCGACGTCCCCCCGCCCCCCGACGGCGACGACCGCGGCGCCCCGGCCAGGGCCCGCACCCCGTGCGGCCCGCTCCCGTCCGCCCGCGAGCTCCCCGCCCGGTACGTCGCCCTGCGCGGCCCCCGCGTCCCGCCGCTCCCGTCCGCCCGCCAGGCTCTCCCCGGCGCCCCGGGCACCGTCGCGGCCGGCATCACCGGGGCGACCGTCCCCCTTCCCGGCGGCGGAGAACGCGCCCGCCGGGCCCCGCACCGCCTCCGCGCCGCCGACGACCCGCCCGGCTCCCGGGGACCCGCTCGCAGCTCCCGCGGCGCGCGCGCCGTCCGCCGAGGACGCGTCGGCGTCAGCCGCTCGCGGACCGCGGCCCGCCGCGCCCGGTCCCCCGGGCGACGCAGCGCCCGCGCCCGCCTGATCCGCCACGTCCGCCTCGGCCCGCCCCACGGCGTCCGGTCGCGCACCCCGTGCCGTACGGGCCTCCAGCGCACCCCCGACACCACGGCCACCGACCGCCGCCTCCGGAGCGCCGCTCGCCGCAGCCGAACCCGCGGTCTCCGGGGCTGCGCCCTCCGGTGCCCCCCCGTCGCGAGCCGCGAACCGGTCGCCCTCAGGGACGCGCCCGTCCGCCGGCCCGGGGGGCCGTCCGCGGCGCCGCCGGAGCGTCGACCGCCTGCCGCCGCGCCTGCGGCCTCGTCGTCCGCCGCGCCTGCGGCCTCTGCTTCTGCCTTTGCCGGGTCCGTGTCGTCGGCGTCTCCGGTCCGGTCGCCCGCGGGTCCGCCGCCCGCCACGCGCCCGTCCGCCGGGGCCGGGGAGGCGTCCTCGCCCGCATCGTCCCGCTCCGGCGCGGGTGGACGCACGGGCCGGGCGGCATCCGCCTCCGGTTCCGCGTCCGCCGCGGCCGGTTCCGGCTCGTCCTCGCTCGGCTCGGGCGACGTCCCGGGGGAACCGGGCGGTGGGGGCGAGCCGGCGGAGCCGGCTGCCTCTGCTGCCTCCGCCGCCTGGAGCGCCGCCTGCTCCTCCGCCATCGCCTCGCGGCGTCTGCGGCGGGCCGCCGCCGCGTCGCCGCGGGGGGCCGGGGCCGCGGGGTTCTCGCCGCGCTCGATGGAGCGCACCGCCGCCGTGAGGGCGCCGAGGTCGGGGCGGGTGGGTTCGGGGGTCACAGCGACAAGCCTTCCGTGGTGCGGGTCCTGGGCCGCGGGACCGGGCCGGAGCAGGCCCGGGGGAGTGCACGCCGGACCCACCGCGGCCCGGCGCGGACCGGGCGCCGGGGACGGGCCCGGCGTGGACTCAGAGCGTGCTCCAGTCGTGGTCCGGGTAGCGGTGCAGCGGCGCCGACACGTCGTCGAGCGCCAGGTTGATCTCTTCCGGCAGCGTAAGCGCCTCCACCGACAACGCCGCCGTGAGCTGCGCGGCGTTGCGCGCGCCGAGGATCGGCGCGGCCACCCCCGGCCGGTCCCGCACCCACGCCAGCGCGACGTGCAGCGGCTGCACCGCCAGCCCGTCCGCCGCTATGGCCAGCGCGTCCACGATGAGCCGCGCGGTCTCGTCCAGGTACGGCGCCACGAACGCCGCCATGTCCTGCGAGCCGCCGCGCGACTCCGGCGGCGTGCCGTGCCGGTACTTGCCGGTCAGCACCCCCCGCCCCAGCGGCGACGACGGCAGCAGCCCCACCCCCAGATCGGCCGCGGCCGGCAGCACCTCCCGCTCCACGCCGCGCTGCAGCAGCGAGTACTCCATCTGCGTGCTGGCCAGCGGGGTGCGTCCCGGCGCCGCCAGCTGCCAGGCCGCCGCCTTGGCCAGCTGCCAGCCGCAAAAGTTGGACACGCCCACGTACCGGGCCCGCCCCGAGCCGACCGCGATGTCGAGCGCCTGGAGCGTCTCCTCCAGCGGCGTCCCCTCGTCGTAGGCGTGCACCTGCCACAGGTCCACGTAGTCCGTGCCGAGCCGCTGGAGCGAGGCGTCGAGCGCGGACAGCAGGTGGCCGCGGGAGCAGTCGAACCGCCGGTCGGGGTCCGGCACGCTGCCGGCCTTCGTGGCGATGACCAGATCGGAGCGCGGCACCAGGTCCTCGACCAGCCGGCCCAGCAGATACTCCGCGCCGCCGTCGCTGTAGACGTCCGCGGTGTCGACGAGCGTGCCGCCCGCCTCCCAGAACGCCTTCAACTGGTCGGCGGCGTCGCGCTCGCCGGTGTCGCGCCCCCACGTCAGGGTGCCCAGCCCGAACCGGGACACGCGCAGCCCGGTCCGGCCGAGATGCCTTTGCTCCATGACCGCTGAGGCTAGCGCCCGCACCGGCCGAATGGGCAGCAGTGACGTACCCGACAGGCGACGCCTGCCGCGTACGGGCGCTACAGTCCGGGAGGACAACGACGTTACTCATCAGTAAAAGGGGATCGGGATGCGGCTCGGGATCAACCTCGGCTACTGGGGCGCCGGCATGGACGCGGACAACCTCGCGGTCGCCCGCGAGGCCGACCGGCTCGGCTACGCGGTCTGCTGGGCCGCCGAGGCGTACGGCTCCGACGCCGCGACCGTGCTGTCCTGGGTCGCCGCGCAGACCGAGCGGATCGACGTCGGCTCGGCCATCTTCCAGATCCCCGCCCGCACCCCGACGATGACCGCGATGACCGCGGCGACCCTCGACTCGCTGTCCGGCGGCCGGTTCCGGCTCGGCCTCGGCGTGTCGGGCCCGCAGGTCTCCGAGGGCTGGTACGGCGTGGCGTTCGACAAGCCGCTGGCCCGCACCCGCGAGTACGTCGACATCGTCCGCCGCGCGATGTCCCGCGAACGGCTGACGTACCAGGGCGAGCACTGGACGCTGCCGCTGCCCGGCGGCCCGGGCAAGCCGATCAAGCTGACCGTCCACCCCACCCGCGAGCACATCCCGCTGTACATCGCGGCGATCGGCCCGAAGAACCTGGAGCAGACCGGCGAGATCGCCGACGGCGCGCTGCTCATCTTCCCCTCCGCCGCGCACCTGGAGGAGACCGCGCTGCGGCACATCAGGGTCGGCCGGGAGAAGGCGGGCCTGACCCTGGACGGCTTCGACGTGTGCCCGACGCTGCCGCTGGCCGTCGGCGACGACGTCCCCGCGCTCGCCGACCTCTTCCGCCCGTACACCGCGCTCTACATCGGCGGCATGGGCAGTCGCAAGCAGAACTTCTACAACCAGCTGGCCGGCCGCATGGGCTACGAGAAGGAGGCCGCGGAGATCCAGGAGAAGTACCTGGCCGGGGAGAAGGACGCGGCCGCCGCGGCGGTGCCGGCCGAACTCATCGACTCCACCTGCCTGCTGGGCCCGGTCGAGCGGATCGCCGACCGCATGCGCGAGTACGCCGAGGCCGGTGTGACCACGCTGACGCTGGCGCCGGCGGGCTTCACGCTGGACGAGCGGATCGCCTCGCTGCGGGCCGGCGTCCAGGCCCTGGAGCACGCCGGCCTGGCGTGACCCACCCCCCAGCGGGGCACGACCGGGGGTACCGGGCGCACCGGATCGAGGCGGCCGGACGCGCCGACCCCGGACGCCGCGTCAGACGCCGGGGACCAGCCGGCCCATCAGCCGGCCGAACGCGATCAGCCGGGCTATCTGCCCGGCCCCGCCGTCGTCCAGCGACTTGCTGAAGCGGAAGGCCTCGGGGCGCAGCTTCGCCGACGCGGGCAGCGCGGACCCCGGCTCCGGGGCCACCGCGCTCAGCTCGTGCGGCGTCGCGGTGGCCAGCACCAGGTGCACGCCGCGGTCCACCCGCCCGCCCCGCTCGTCCCTGCCGACCAGCGTCCGCATCCCGACGTGCCCGATCGTGTCCAGCGGCAGCACCTGCACCGAGGAGTCGAGCACCGTGCCGCCGGGCGCCGTGTCGTCGGCCAGCTCCTCGCTGTGCCACAGGATCAGCCGCCGCCCGTCGCAGACCGCCGCCTCCTGCCAGACCGAGGTGCCCGCGTCGGTCAGGTCCACCACCCGCTCCAGGGTGAAACCGCGCACCCGGCGGCGGCCGAGCACGCCGTCGATCGCCTCCAGCGCGACGTCCGCGTGCAGGAAGTACACCCGCGCGGCGTCCTCCAGCCGCGGGTAGGGGGACCAGTCCGCGCCTGCCGCGGCCGCTCCCGGCGGGGCCTGCGGACGGCTCCTCGTGGCCTTGCCGAACATCTCCACCCGCTTCGCGATACCGGCGCCCGGGGGCCTCACGCCCCTGGGGCCCGTCGCCCGACGCCCACCGGGGCCCGCGGTCAACGCCGCGCCCGGCGGTCGGCGGCGACTGGCACCGGCACCCTATCGAGGCGCGGCGGCAGCGAGGAGTGCCCGGCGCCGCGGATGCCGCGATCCGCCGGGATTTTCCGCGGCCGTGGTGGGGGCTCGGGGGATCTTCCCCGCCACGGCCGTCACCCAGCACAACGCCCGCGCGCCCCAAGGGTTACGGTGGCGGACATGCCCACCGTCATCCTCGTCCGGCACGGCCGTTCCACCGCCAACGCGGAGGGGGTGCTGGCCGGGTGGAGTCCCGGCGTCGCCCTCGACGAGACCGGCCGTGCCCAGGCCACCGCGCTCGCCGCCCGGCTGGCCGGCCTGCCGCTGGCCGCCGTCGTCTGCAGCCCGCTCCAGCGCTGCCGGGAGACCGTCGGACCGCTCCTGGACACCCGCCCGGAACTGCCGCTGCACACCGAGGAGCGGATCGGCGAGTGCCACTACGGCGACTGGACCGGCCGCAAGCTCTCCGAGCTCGCCGCCGAGCCGCTGTGGGAGACCGTGCAGCGCCACCCCTCGGCCGCCGTCTTCCCCGGGGAGGAGGGCGAGAGCCTGCGCGCGATGCAGGCCCGGGCGGTGGACGCGGTCCGCGACTGGAACGCCCGGATCGAGGCCGAGCACGGCCCGGACGCGGTGTACGCGCTCTGCTCGCACGGCGACATCATCAAGGCGCTGGTCGCCGACGCCCTCGGGCTGCACCTCGACCTCTTCCAGCGCATCACCGCGGCGCCCTGCTCGGTCACCGCGATCGGCTACACCCCGCACCGGCCGTTCCTGCTCCGGCTCGGCGACACCGGCGACCTCAGCGGCCTCGCGCCCCCGCCCAGGCCCGCGGACGCGCCGCAGGGGGCGTCGCCCGCCACCGGGGACGGCGCCGCCGCGATCCCGGCGGGCGACGCCGTGGTGGGAGGCTCCACCGGCCCCTCGTGATCGGCTTCCGCAGTAGGGTGGATGACCGGCGGCACCACCGCTGAGCACCACGGACTCCCCACCGTTCAGACAAGTAAACGGAGCAAGGCGTGCCGCGTCAGGTCTTCTTCTACGAACACCCCGACCGCTTCGTCGCCGGGACCGTCGGCCAGCCCGGCCAGCGGACGTTCTTCCTGCAGGCCACCGCCAAGGGCCGGACCACCAGTGTCGCGCTGGAGAAGACCCAGGTGGCGGCGCTCGCCGAGCGCATCGACGAACTGCTGGACGAGGTCGTGCGGCGCAGCGGCGGCAACGCGCCGGTGCCGGCCGTCGCGCCCGCCGAGCTGTCCGACACCGCGCCCCTGGACGTCCCCGTCGAGGAGGAGTTCCGGGTCGGCACCATGGCGCTGGCATGGGACGGCGCCCACGACCGGATGGTCATCGAGGCCCAGGCCCTGGTCGAGATCGCGGCCGAGGACGAGGAGGAGCTGGAGGCCACCGAGGAGGAGATGCTCCAGGACGAGGAGAACGGCCCGCCGCTGCTGCGGGTGCTGCTCACCGGCGCCCAGGCCCGCTCCTTCGCCAAGCGCGCCCTCGACGTCGTCTCGGCCTGCCGGCCGCCCTGTCCGCTGTGCAGCCTGCCCCTGGACCCGGAAGGACACGTATGCCCGCGTCAGAACGGTTACCGGAGGTCGGCCTGAGCGCCGGCGCCGAGCCGGCCGCGGAGCCCGCCGCGGACCCGGCGGCGGACATCGCGGCGCTGACCCACGGCGAGCTGACCGTGCGCGGCCGGGTCCAGGACGCCTCCAACGCGGTGCTGTACTGCGAGTGCGCCCACCAGGGCCGTACGGTCGCCTGCGTGTACAAGCCGGTGTCCGGTGAGCGGCCGCTGTGGGACTTCCCCGACGGCACCCTGGCCGAGCGCGAGGTCGCCGCGTACCTGGTCTCCGAGGCCACCGGCTGGGGGCTGGTTCCGCCGACCGTGCTGCGCGACGGCCCGTACGGCCAGGGCATGGTGCAGCTGTGGATCGACTCGGCCGGCGACGAGGAGGGCGCGCTGCTCGCGCTCACCGAGGACCGCGAGCCGGCCCCGGCTGGAAGCGGGTCGCCGAGGCGCAGCTGGAGGAGGGCCGCACCGCCCTGCTGGTGCACGCCGACGACACGCGGCTGCGCCGGATAGCCGTGCTGGACGCGGTGATCAACAACGCCGACCGCAAGGGCGGCCACCTGCTCCCCGCCGCCGGTGGCCGGCTCTACGGCATCGACCACGGCGTCACCTTCCACACCGAGGAC
This sequence comes from Actinacidiphila sp. DG2A-62, assembly GCF_035825295.1. Classification (NCBI taxonomy): domain Bacteria; kingdom Bacillati; phylum Actinomycetota; class Actinomycetes; order Kitasatosporales; family Streptomycetaceae; genus Actinacidiphila; species Actinacidiphila sp. DG2A-62. Next base: position 1,331,280 of record NZ_JAYMGI010000002.1, on the reverse strand, counting down.
AAGCTGCGCACCCTGCTGTGGGGCTGGGCCGGCGAACCGCTGCCGGACGAGGCCGGACCGGTGCTCGAACGGATCGCCGCGGACCTGCGCGGACCGCTCGGCGACCGGCTGGCCGAGCTGCTCACCGAGGCGGAGACGGCCGCGCTGCGGGAGCGGGTGGACCGGCTGCGCGAGACCGGCAGGCACCCCTCGCCCGGCGGCGGGTGGCCCGCCATCCCCTGGCCGCCGGTCTGAGCACCGCGCGGCCCCGCCGGCAGCGGTCGGGGCCGGTCGGGGGCGCGGGCCCCGCGGGCCGCCGGACCGGGGCCGACAGGGCGTCGTCGCTGCTCCCCGCCGTTTTGCTGCCGGGTCGTCCGGTTAGTCTCCTCTCATGCATGCCTGGCCAGCCTCCGACGTCCCCGCCCTTCCCGGCGCCGGACGCGTCCTCCGTCTCCACGACACCTCGACCGGCGGTCCCGTCACCGTCGACCCCGGTCCGGTCGCCCGCATCTACGTCTGCGGGATCACGCCCTACGACGCCACCCACATCGGTCACGCGGCCACCTACAACGCGTTCGACCTGGTGCAGCGGGTGTGGCTGGACACGAAGCGCCAGGTGGAGTACGTGCAGAACGTCACCGATGTGGACGACCCGCTGCTGGAGCGCGCGGTGGCCACCGGCGACGACTGGACCGCGCTCGCCGAGCGCGAGACCGCGCTGTTCCGCGAGGACATGACCGCGCTGCGGATGCTGCCGCCGGCGCACTACATCGGCGCGGTCGAGGCCATACCGGGCATCGTGCCGCTGGTCGAGAGGCTGCGGGAGGCGGGCGCCGCCTACGACCTGGACGGCGACGTCTACTTCTCGGTCGAGGCCGACCCGCACTTCGGCAAGGTCGCCGGGCTCGACGCCGCCGCGATGCGGGCGCTGTCCGCCGAGCGCGGCGGCGACCCGGACCGGCCGGGCAAGAAGAACCCGCTGGACCCGATGCTGTGGATGGCGGCCCGCCCCGGCGAGCCGAGCTGGGACGGCGCCTCGCTGGGCCGGGGCCGGCCCGGCTGGCACATCGAGTGCGTGGCGATCGCGCTCGACCACCTCGGCATGGGCTTCGACGTCCAGGGCGGCGGCTCCGACCTGGCCTTCCCGCACCACGAGATGGGCGCCTCGCACGCCCAGGTGCTCACCGGCGACTACCCCTTCGCCAAGGCCTACGTGCACGCCGGCATGGTGGCGCTGCACGGCGAGAAGATGTCGAAGTCCAAGGGCAACCTGGTCTTCGTCTCCACGCTGCGCCGCGAGGGCGTCGACCCGGCGGCGATCCGGCTCGCGCTGCTCGCCCACCACTACCGGTCGGACTGGGAGTGGACGGACGCGGTGCTCGCCGAGGCGGTCGAACGGCTCGGCCGCTGGCGGGCCGCGGTCTCCCGGCCGGACGGGCCGCCCGCCGACGCCCTGGTCGAGCAGATCCGCGAGGCGCTGGCCGACGACCTGGACGCGCCGCGCGCGCTGGCCGCGGTCGACGCGTGGGCGGCGGCGCAGGCCGCCGGCGGCGGCACGGACACCGGCGCGCCGGGCTTGGCCTCCCGCGCGGTGGACGCGCTGCTGGGAGTGGCGCTCTAGGCGCGGCGGCGCGGTCCGGTACGCGCGCCGGCGCTTCCGGTTCCGACAGCGGCGAGCGGCGCCCGCCGGGGAGGCGGGCGCCGCTCGTGCGCGGGCGCGGTGTGCGCGTGCGGCGGGGCCCACCGGAGCCGTGCGGGCGCGGCTGCCGCACGATCCGAGGGGCGCCGCACGGCCGGGGGCGTACGGCCCGGGTGCGGCGTCAGCCGGCGGTGTCGCCGTCCTGACCGCGGTCCTCGCCGGGTTCGCCGTCGCGTTCGCCGCCGCGGTCGCGGCCACGATCCTCGCCGGGGTCCGCCTCGGCCGCCTCGCCGTCGCCGTCGCCGTCGTCGGCGCTCCGGGCGTCCCGGACGTCGTCGGGGGCGTCCGCCGCGTCCCCCGCGTCCTTCGAGGCGTCCGACGTATCCGCGGTGTCACGGGCCGGCGGGGTGCGGTCGCGGAACTGCGGGACGCCGTCGCCGCCCTCGGAGGTCGCGTAGTCGCCGGGGTCGCGGCGCCGCAGGTAGCGCTCGAACTCCTTGGCGATGGCCTCGCCCGACGCCTCGGGCAGCTCGGCGGTGTCGCGGGCCTCCTCCAGCGTCTGGACGTACTCGGCGACCTCGCTGTCCTCGGCCGCCAGCTGGTCCACGCCGACCTGCCAGGCGCGCGCGTCCTCCGGCAGCTCGCCCTGCGGGATGCGCAGGTCCAGCAGATCCTCCAGCCGGTTGAGCAGCGCCAGCGTCGCCTTGGGGTTGGGCGGCTGCGAGACGTAGTGCGGAACCGCCGCCCACAGGCTGACCGCGGGGATGCCGGCGTGGGTGCACGCCTCCTGGAGGATGCCGACGATGCCGGTGGGGCCTTCGTACCGGGACTCCTCCAGATTCAGCGCGGTGGCCAGGTCGGCGTCGGAGGTGACGCCGGTGACCGGCACCGGCCGGGTGTGCGGGGTGTCGCCGAGCAGCGCCCCGAGCACCACCACCATCTCCACGCCCAGCTCGTGCGCGAAGCCGAGGATCTCGTTGCAGAAGGAACGCCACCGCATGCTGGGCTCGATGCCGCGCACCAGCACCAGGTCCCTGGGCCTGGGCGACTGGACGCGGACCACCGACAGCCGGGTCGTCGGCCAGGTGATCTTGCGGGTCCCGCCGTCCATCCACACCGTGGGCCGGTTGACCTGGAAGTCGTAGTAGTCCTCCGCGTCGAGCGCGGCGAAGACCTCGCCCTTGAACTCCCGGTCCAGGTGGCCGACCGCGGTGGATGCTGCGTCCCCGGCGTCGTTCCAGCCCTCGAACGCGGCCACCATGACCGGGTCGATCAGCTCGGGCACGCCCTCGAGCTCGATCACCCAGCGCCTCCTTCCGACCGGAGGGGGCGGTGCCGTCCCCGTCCGGCTGCTGTGCTGTTCGCAGGTCCGCGCCGCTTTCCGTGCCGCCGCCTGCCGTGCGGCACCAGCCTACGGCGTACCGCCCGCCGGGCCCCAACCGCGACGGCGGGTCGCCCGGCCCGGTCCGGGCAGATCCCCGGCGCGTCGTGCCCGGTCGCCCGGTGGTCGGCCGGATCACCGACCAGAGATCCGATGTCTGGTGGTGCGGGGCGCGTGACGATGCGCGTGACGATGCGCGCGACGCGGTGCGATGATCCTCCCGACCGTGCGCGGACGAGAGGAGAGGACGACCCCATGCCCGTACCCGCACTGCCCCGGCTCGGCCTGGGCTGCGCTCCGCTGGCCAACCTCTACCGGGCGATCGGCGAGGAGGAGGCGCGGGCGACGGTCGACGCCGCCTTCGACACCTCCGGCGGCGCGCGCACCTACCTCGACACCGCGCCGCACTACGGGCTGGGCCGCTCCGAGGAGCGGCTCGGGCGGGCGCTGGCCGGGCGCGACCGCGGCTCGTACCTGCTGTCCACCAAGGTCGGCCGGCGGCTGCGGGACCTGGCGCCCGGCGAGGCGCCGGACGGCCAGGGCTTCGTGGACGTCCCGCCCAGGGCCCGGGTCTGGGACTTCTCCGCCGACGGCATCCGCGCCACCCTGGAGGCGTCGCTGCGGCGGCTCGGCGTGGACGCCGTCGACATCGTCTACCTGCACGACGTCGAGGACCACCTGGACGAGGTGTACGCGACCGGCTTCCCCGCGCTGGCCGCGCTGCGCGAGGAGGGCGTCGTCGGCGCGATCGGCTTCGGGATGAACCGCAGCGACGTGCTGGCCCGCCTGGTCGCCGACCTCGACCTCGACGTGGTGCTGTGCGCCGGCCGCTGGACCCTGCTGGAACGCACCGCGCTGGACGACCTGTTGCCGGTGTGCGAGCGGCGCGGCACCCGCGTCGTCGTCGGCGGCGTGTACAACTCCGGCCTGCTCGCCGACCCGCGGCCCGGCGCGCCGTACGACTACGCGGCGGCGCCCCCGGAGCTGGTCCGGCGGGCGCGGGAACTCGCCGCGGTGTGCGAGGAGTTCGGCGTGCCGCTGCGCGCGGCGGCGCTGCGCTTCCCGTTCGGCCACCCGTCGGTGGTCTGCGCGCTGGTCGGCGCGGCGAGCGCGGCCGAGGTCCGCGACAACGCCGAGCTGTTCGGCCGGGACGTCCCCGACGCGTTGTGGCACGCGCTGGTCGAGCGCGGGCTGCTGGCCGAGGACGTGCCGCTGCCGCTGGCGGCGACGGTCGCGGCACACGCCGCGGCGCACGCCGCGCGCGCGGGGCGGTGACCGCGGCCCCGGGTCACCGGCTCGCGCGCAGCCACTGTTCGACGCCGGCGATGTGGATCGTGGACCACGCGCGGGCCGTCTCCGCGTCGCGGTCGCGCAGGGCGGCCAGGATCGCGCGGTGCTCGCGCAGCGTGCGGCTCACCGCGTCGTCCTGGGTGACCCCGCGCCACATCCGCGCCCGGGTGGTGGGCCCGGAGAGCCCGTCGAGCAGCGACACCAGCACCGAGTTGCCGGAGCCCCGGACGACGCCCCGGTGGAACTCCAGGTCGGAGGCGATGAGTTCGTCCACCGAGGGCTCCTGGCCGAGCGCGTCGAGCGCGTTCTCCAGCGCGTCCAGCGCGTCCTGCGAGATGAGCGCCGCGGACATCGCGGTCGCGGCCGGCTCCAGGATGCGGCGCACCGCGAGGAACTCCAGGACCGTGTCGTCGCGGTGGAAGTCCACCACGAAGCTCATCGCCTCCAGCAGCAGCTGCGGGTCCAGGCTGGTGACGTAGGTGCCGTCGCCCTGGCGCACGTCCAGGACGCGGATCAGGGACAGCGCGCGCACGGCCTCGCGCAGGGAGTTGCGGGACAGGCCCAGCTCGGCCGCCAGCTCGCTCTCCTTCGGCAGCCGGTCGCCCGGCCGCAGCGCGCCGGAGACGATCATCTCCTTGATCTTCCCGATCGCCTCGTCGGTGACCGCCATGTCCGCTGCTCCCCGTGTCGCGGGCCCCGGCGCCCGCGGCCAGCCCTCCGATGTCTTTCGGCCATTATGCGCCGCCGTGGCGCCCGCCCACCGATGCCACGGCAAACCGGGTGCGGCTGTTTCCGGCCACCATCCATACTGTCCCGCGTGATCCAGCACGAACTGATCGCCCGCGCCCGCGAGCTGTGCGAGGGCGACGACCGGCTCGGCGCCGCCCTGATGTACGGATCGTTCGCCGCGGGGGAGGGGGACGCGCACAGCGACGTCGAGTTCTGGCTGTTCTTCCGGCCGGACCGGCACGCCGAGGTCGACCCGGCCGCCTGGTGCGCGCGGGTGGCGCCGGCCCGGCTGGTGGTGCGCAACGAGTTCGGCACGCACGTCGCGTTCTTCCCCGGCCCGGTGCGCGGGGAGTTCCACTTCGCGACCACCGCGGACATCGCGTCGGTCGCGCACTGGCCGCACCGCGGCGCGCCGGTGGACCGGATGCTCGTGGTGGACCGGGACGGACTGCTCGCACCCGTGCTCGCCGCGCTCCCGCAGCGGCCGGCGATCCCCCGCGCGCCGGACGAGATCGCCGAGCTGTGCGGCCGGTTCGCCAACTGGCTGGTGCTCGCCCTGCACGTCACCGCCCGCGGCGAGCGGCTGCGGGCGCAGGACGCGCTCGCGCACGCCGCCCGCCACCTGCTGTGGATGGCCCGACTCGCCGAGCACAGCACCGCGCACTGGCTCACCCCGTCCCGGGCCGCGGAGGCCGAACTGCCCGCCCGTACCCTCCGGGCGGTGGCGAGCGGCGACCCGGCGGCGTACTGGCGCGAGGGCCGCGACCGCTGGCGGGCGCTGCTCGCCGAGCACGGCGGGACCGAACCCGCCGTGCTCTTCGCCGAGCTGGACGCCCTGACCGGCGTGACCGACCCGCAGTAACCCCGGACCGGCCCCGGCCCAGCACCGGACCGGCCCCGGTTCGGTCCGGGGTCAGTCCCGGTTCAGTCCCTGGTGGACCCGGACCAACCCCGGTCCGGCCCCCGAGTCAGTCCCCGAGCCAGCCCCCGCTCAGTCCCGGGCGCGCTCGGCCAGCAGCCGGGCCGTCTCCGCCCGCACCTCGGGCGTGTCCAGGCCGCGCACGGTCAGCGTCGTGCGGCGGCGCAGCACGTCGTCGACCTGTTCGGCCCACTCGTGGTCGCGGGCGTAGACGACCTGCGCCCAGATCTCCGGGGCGTCCGGGTGGACGCGTTCGGCCAGTCGCGGGTCCTCGTTGGCCAGCCGGGCGATGTCGAAGGCCAGCGAGCCGTAGTGCCCGGCCAGGTGGCGCGCGGTGTCCGCGGCCATCCGCGGGCCCGGCGCGGCGCCGTCGACCAGCAGCCGGTGGGCGACCGCGCCGGGGCTGGCGAAGCCGGGCAGCGGCGCGTGCCGCGGCAGCCGGTCCATCGGCTCCATGTCCTCGGACAGCGGGTGTCCGGGCAGCGCGGCCAGCTTGTCCATCACCGTGCGGCCGATGTGCCGGAAGGTGGTCCACTTGCCGCCGGCCACCGACAGCATGCCGCCGCGGCCCTCGGTCACCACCGTCTCGCGCTTGGCCTTCGCGGTGTCGCCCGGCCCGCCGGGCAGCACCCGCAGCCCGGCGAAGGAGTACGTGATCAGGTCGCGGGACAGCTGCCGGTCGCGCACCGACAGCGACGCCTCGTCGAGGATCTGCGCGATGTCCGCGTCGGTGACCCGCACATCGGCCGGGTCGCCCTCGTACGCCTCGTCCGTGGTGCCGAGCAGCAGCATGTCCTCCCACGGCAGCGCGAAGGTGATGCGGTACTTGTCGATCGGCGTGGCCAGCGCCGCCTGCCACGGCGCGGTGCGGCGCAGCACCAGGTGGGCGCCCTTGGACAGCCGGATCGACGGCGCGGCGGCCGGGTCCTCCATCCGCCGCAGGTGGTCCACCCACGGCCCGGTCGCGTTGAGCACCAGCCGGGCGTCCACGCCGAACTCGGCGCCGTCCAGCCGGTCCCGCAGCTCCGCGCCGGTCACCCGGCCGGAGGTGAAGCGCAGCCCGGTGACCTCGGCGTGGTTGAGCACCACCGCCCCGGCGTCCACCGCGGCCCGCACCGTCATCAGCGCCATCCGCGCGTCGTTCATCTGGCCGTCCTCGTAGACGGCCACCGCGCGCAGGTTCTCGGTGCGCAGCTCCGGCACGTCCCGCGCCGCGCGGGCCGGGGTGATGACGTGGCCGACGCCGTCGCGGAACGCCGACAGCGCGGAGTACGCGAAGACGCCCGCGCCGAGCTTGGCCGCTCCGTGCGGGCCGCCCTTGTACACCGGCAGGTAGAAGGTGAGCGGCTTCGCCAGGTGCGGCGCGACGTCCCGAGAGACGGCGCGCCGCTCGACGTGGTTCTCGGCGACCAGCCGCACCGCGCCGGTCTGCAGGTAGCGCAGGCCGCCGTGCAGCAGCTTGGACGACGCCGAGGAGGTCGCGCCGGCGAAGTCGCCCGCGTCCACCATGGCCACCCGCAGCCCCGACTGCGCGGCATGCCAGGCGGTGGTGATGCCGAGGATGCCGCCGCCGATCACCAGCAGGTCGAACGTGGCGCGGCCGAGCAGGTCACGGGTCTGCGCCCGGCCGGGGTTGGCGCCGGAGGTCGGATGCGTCCCGAGGGCCGGGACGGCGTGCAGGGTGGTCATGGTGTGTCTCAGTGCTCCTCTTCGATCCAGCCCATGGTCGCCTGGACGGCCTTGAGCCAGTTCCGGTACTCGCGGTCGCGCTGGTCCGCGTCCATCCGCGGCGTCCACTCGGCCGCCCGCTTCCAGTTCGCCCGCAGCGCGTCGGTGTCCGGCCAGAAGCCGACCGCGAGGCCGGCCGCGTAGGCCGCGCCGAGGCAGGTGGTCTCGGCGACCATCGGGCGCACCACGGGCGCGTCGAGGAAGTCGGCCAGCGTCTGCATCAGCAGGTTGTTGGAGGTCATGCCGCCGTCGACCTTGAGGGAGGTGAGGTCGACGCCGGAGTCCTTGGTCATCGCGTCGGCGATCTCGCGGGTCTGCCAGGCGGTGGCCTCCAGCACCGCCCGCGCGATGTGCGCCTTGGTGACGTAGCGGGTCAGCCCGGCGATCACGCCGCGAGCGTCGTCCCGCCAGTAGGGGGCGAACAGACCGGAGAAGGCGGGCACGAAGTACGCGCCGCCGTTGTCCGCCACCGAGGAGGCGAGCGTCTCGATCTCGGCCGCGGTGCTGATCAGGCCCATCTGGTCGCGCATCCACTGCACCAGCGAGCCGGTGACCGCGATCGAGCCCTCCAGCGCGTAGACCGGCGCGTCCTCGCCGATCCGGTAGCCGACCGTGGTGATCAGGCCGTTGTAGGAGTTCACCGGGGTCCCGCCGGTGTTCATCAGCATGAAGGTGCCGGTGCCGTAGGTGGACTTGGCCTCGCCCTTGCCGAAGCAGGTCTGGCCGAACAGCGCGGCCTGCTGGTCGCCGAGCGCGGAGGCCACCGGCACGTCGGCCAGCCCGCCGACGCTCGTGGTCCCGTAGACCTCGGAGGAGGAGCGGATCTCGGGCAGCACCGCGGCGGGCACCCCGATGGAGGCGAGGATCTTCTCGTCCCAGTCCAGGGTGTGCAGGTTCATCAGCAGGGTGCGCGAGGCGTTGGTCACGTCGGTGACGTGCACGCCGCCGTCCACTCCGCCGGTGAGGTTCCAGATCACCCAGGAGTCCATGGTGCCGAAGAGGATGTCGCCGGCCTCGGCGCGCTCGCGCAGCCCCTCGACGTTGTCCAGCAGCCAGCGGATCTTGGGGCCGGCGAAGTAGGAGGCGAGCGGCAGGCCGGTCTCGCGGCGGAACCGGTCCTGGCCGACGTTGCGGCCCAGCTCGCGGCAGAGCGCGTCGGTGCGGGTGTCCTGCCAGACCAGCGCGTTGTGCACCGGCTCGCCGGTGTGCCGGTCCCACAGCAGGGTGGTCTCGCGCTGGTTGGTGATGCCGATCGCCTTGACGTCGGCGGGGGTGAAGCCGGGCACGTCCTGGGCGGCCTTGCCGATGGCGCCGGCCACCACCTCCTGGACGTTGGCCCAGATCTCCGCGGCGTCGTGCTCCACCCAGCCGGGCCGGGGGAAGATCTGCTCGTGCTCCTTCTGGTCCACGGCCACGATCCGGCCGTCGCGGTCGAAGACGATGCAGCGGCTGGAGGTGGTGCCCTGGTCGATCGCGGCGATGAACGGGCCGCTGCCGTGCGATCCGTGCGCGGCGGGCTGCTTCGCGGGGGTCTCGGTCACGGTGGTGCTCCTCGGAGGGGTGCGCTGGGGTCGGGTGGCAGGAGTGGGCGGGGCGGCGCGCCGGTCTTACGTGAAGGCCAGCCGGTACAGGCCGCCGGCGATCGCGGCGCCGGCCAGCGGGCCGACCACCGGTATCCACGCGTAGCCCCAGTCCGAGCCGCCCTTGTTCGGCAGCGGCAGCAGGCTGTGCACGATACGCGGGCCCAGGTCGCGGGCCGGGTTGATGGCGTAGCCGGTCGGGCCGCCGAGCGACAGGCCGATGCCGACCACCAGCAGCGCGGTCAGCAGGATGCCCAGGCCGTTGAGGGCCAGGCCCTTGGTCATGCCCTGGGTGAGGATGAACAGCACCAGCACGGCGGTGCCGATGATCTCGGTGAGCAGGTTCTGCACCGGGTTGCGGATCTCCGGGCCGGTGGAGAACACGCCGAGCACCGGGCCGCCGGGCAGCTTCGGGTCGTCGGTGGCCGGCCCGGCGGGGTCGCCCTCCGCCCCCTTGACCACCTCGGGGTCGGTCAGGTGCGCCTGGAACTGGCCCATGTAGGCCACCCACACCAGGAACGCGCCGATGATCGCGCCGGCGAACTGGCCGATCAGATAGAAGGGCACGTCGCCCCACTCGCCGCTCTTGATCGCGACGCCGAGCGTCACCGCGGGGTTGAGCTGGCCGCCCGAGTAGCCGTTGGCGATGTAGGCGCCCGCGAGGACGGCCAGGCCCCAGCCGAAGGAGATCGCCACCCATCCGGCGTCCTTGGCCTTGGACTTCTTCAGGGTGACGGCCGCGCAGACGCCGCCGCCCAGCAGGATCAGCACGGCGGTGCCGAAGAGCTCGCCTACGACGATATGGCCATGGGACACAGCGACTCCTTTGTCTTCGTCCATGAGCGGCGTTCCGGTCCCGTCCGGTGTTCGACATTGTCGACCGCTGTTTGGCAGTCTTGCTCGCCGGATGTCAGCGGGTCAAGAGCTGTGTGACCGACCAGTCAAGGGCCGCCTGGCCGACCGGACGAGGAGGGCGCGCGGACGCGCCCCCGGGCGGGTCCGAACCCGGGGCGCCCCGGACTTCAGAAGCGCCCGGCGCCCAGGTCGCGGGAGACCGCCCGCGCGCAGTCCCGCACCGCCGCCACCAGCCGGGACCTGATGCCGTCCGCGTCGCACACCCGCTCCACCGCGCCGGTGATGCCCACCGCGCCCACCGGCATCCTGCGGCGGTCGTAGACCGGCGCGGCGACCGAGGCGACGCCGTCCCAGGTCTCCTCCAGGTCCGCCGCCCAGCCGCGCGCCCTGGCCAGGTCCAGCACCGCCTCGAAGTCGGCGGCGGCGGTGACCGTGCGCGCGGTCAGCGCCGCCCGCTCGCCCTCGGCCGCCTCGCTGTGCGCCACCGGGTCGAACGCCGCGAGCACCTTGCCCAGCGCGGTGCTGTGCAGCGGCTGCATCGCCCCCACCTCCAGCACCTGCCGGCTGTCGTCCGGCCGGAAGACGTGGTGCACGATCAGCACGCCCTGCTGGTGCAGCACGCCCAGGTACGCCGCCTCGCCGCTGGACCTGGCCAGGTCGTCGGTCCACACCAGGGCGCGGGCCCGCAGTTCGTGCACGTCCAGGTAGCTGTTGCCCAGCCGCAGCAGCTCGGCGCCCAGCTGGTACTTGCCCGAGACCGGGTCCTGCTCGACGAAGCCCTCCTGCTGCAGGGTGCGCAGGATGCCGTGCGCGGTGCCCTTGGCCAGGCCCAGCGAGGAGGCCACGTCGGACAGGCCCAGCCGGCGCTCACCGCCCGCCAGCAGGCGCAGGATTGCCGCGGCGCGTTCGAGCGACTGGATGGGACCGGGCATCGATCGCACTCCCAGGGGTCTGCGGGCACGGCGCGGACCGCCGTGCGTGGTCGACATTGTCGACTCTCATACTCGCAGGGACGATTCTGACACCTTCCGGCACCACCCGTCCGCTCCTCGGAATGGCTTCGAGCCGTCGCGGCCTTGACGGCTACCCTGGCGGGGTGCGTGCTCCGGCGCCGGGCGGACGCCCGGGACCGGGACGCGCATAGCCGACAGCCGTCGCATTCCAGGGAGCAGCCCCATGGCCTCGCCGTACCCGCAGTCGTCCGCCTCCGCCGCCTCCGCCGCACCGGCCGCGGGCGCCACCGCCCCGCCGGCCGCGACCGGCAACGAACGGGCCGCGGCCCTCCGGGAGGCGCTCGCCTCCCGCGTGGTCGTCGCCGACGGCGCGATGGGCACCATGCTCCAGGCGCAGGAGCCGACCCTCGACGACTTCCGGCAGCTCGAAGGCTGCAACGAGATCCTCAACCTCACCCGCCCGGACATCGTCCGCTCGGTGCACGAGGCGTACTTCGCGGTCGGCGTGGACTGCGTGGAGACCAACACCTTCGGCGCCAACCACAGCGCGATGGGCGAGTATGACATCGCCGACCAAGTCTACGACCTGTCCGTGGCCGGCGCCCGCATCGCCCGCGAGGTCGCCGACGGCTTCGCCGCCGACGGCCGGCCGCGCTGGGTGCTCGGCTCGATGGGCCCGGGCACCAAGCTGCCCACCCTCGGCCACACCGAGTACGCGGTGCTGCGCGAGGGCTACCAGGCCAACGCCGCCGGGCTGATCGAGGGCGGCGCCGACGCCCTGGTCGTGGAGACCACCCAGGACCTGCTGCAGACCAAGGCCGCCGTGCTCGGCGCCCGCCGCGCCATGGACGAGGCAGGCGCCGACCTGCCGCTGGTGGTCTCGGTGACCGTGGAGACCACCGGCACCATGCTGCTCGGCTCGGAGATCGGCGCCGCGCTGACCGCCCTGGAGCCGCTCGGCATCGACATGATCGGCCTGAACTGCGCCACCGGCCCCGAGGCGTACAGCGAGCACCTGCGCTACCTGGCCCGGCACGCGCGCATCCCGCTGTCCTGCATGCCCAACGCCGGCCTGCCGATCCTCGCCCGCGACGGCGCCTCGTACCCGCTGACCCCGGTCCAGCTCGCTGACGCCCAGGAGACCTTCGTCCGCGAGTACGGCCTGTCGCTGGTCGGCGGCTGCTGCGGCACCACCCCCGAGCACCTGCGCCACCTGGTGGAGCGGGTACGGGACCTGACGCCGGCCGAGCGCGACCCGCACCCCGAGCCCGGCGCCGCCTCGCTCTACCAGACCGTGCCGTTCCGCCAGGACACCTCGTACCTGGCCATCGGCGAGCGCACCAACGCCAACGGCTCCAAGAAGTTCCGCGAGGCGATGCTGGAGGGCCGCTGGGAGGACTGCGTGGAGCTGGCCCGCGAGCAGATCCGCGAGGGCGCCCACCTGCTGGACCTGTGCGTGGACTACGTCGGCCGGGACGGCGTCGCCGACATGGCCGAGATCGCCGGCCGCCTGGCCACCGCCTCCACGCTGCCGATCGTGCTGGACTCCACCGAGGTCGACGTGCTGCGGGCCGGCCTGGAGAAGCTCGGCGGCCGGGCGGTGCTGAACTCGGTGAACTACGAGGACGGCGCGGGCCCGGACTCCCGCTTCGCGCGCGTCACCCGGCTCGCCGTCGAGCACGGCGCCGCCCTGGTCGCGCTCACCATCGACGAGGAGGGGCAGGCCCGCACCCCGGAGAAGAAGGTCGAGATCGCCGAGCGGCTGATCGCCGACCTCACCGGCAACTGGGGCATCCGCGAGTCCGACATCCTGGTGGACTGTCTGACCTTCACCATCTGCACCGGCCAGGAGGAGTCCCGCAAGGACGGCGTCGCCACCATCGAGGCGATCCGCGAGCTCAAGCGCCGGCACCCCGACGTGCAGACCACGCTGGGCCTGTCGAACATCTCCTTCGGCCTCAACCCCGCGGCCCGCGTGGTGCTCAACTCGGTGTTCCTGGACGAGTGCGTGAAGGCCGGCCTGGACTCCGCGATCGTGCACGCCTCCAAGATCCTGCCGATCGCCCGCATCCCCGAGGAGCAGCGCGAGGCCGCCCTGGACCTGGTGTACGACCGCCGGCGCGAGGGCTACGACCCGCTGCAGCGGCTGATGGAGCTGTTCGAGGGCGTCGACACCAAGTCGGTCAAGGCCGGCCGCGCCGAGGAGCTGCTGGCCCTGCCGCTGGACGAGCGGCTGCAGCGCCGGATCGTCGACGGCGAGAAGAACGGCCTGACCGAGGACCTGGACGCCGCGCTGGCCGAGCGCCCGGCGCTGGACATCGTCAACGAGACGCTGCTGGCCGGCATGAAGACCGTCGGCGAGCTGTTCGGCTCCGGCCAGATGCAGCTGCCGTTCGTGCTGCAGTCCGCCGAGGTGATGAAGTCCGCGGTGGCCTACCTGGAACCGCACATGGAGAAGTCCGACGAGAGCGGCGGCAAGGGCACCATCGTGCTGGCCACCGTCCGCGGCGACGTGCACGACATCGGCAAGAACCTGGTCGACATCATCTTGTCCAACAACGGCTACAACGTCGTCAACCTCGGCATCAAGCAGCCGGTCGCGGCCATCCTGGACGCCGCGCAGGAACACCGCGCCGACGTCATCGGGATGTCCGGCCTGCTGGTGAAGTCCACCGTGGTGATGAAGGAGAACCTGGAGGAGCTGAACCAGCGAGGCCTCGCCGCCGACTACCCGGTGATCCTCGGCGGCGCCGCCCTCACCCGCGCCTACGTCGAGCAGGACCTGCACGAGGTCTACGCCGGCGAGGTCCGCTACGCCCGCGACGCCTTCGAGGGGCTGCGGCTGATGGACGCGCTGATCGGCATCAAGCGCGGCGTGCCCGGCGCGGCGCTGCCCGAGCTGAAAGCCCGCCGGGTGCCGCGGCGACCGCAGCACGAGCCGGAGCCGGAGGACCTCGGCGAGGTCCGCTCCGACGTGGCCACCGACAATCCGGTGCCCGCCCCGCCGTTCTGGGGCAGCCGGGTGGTCAAGGGCATCCAGCTGGCCGACTACGCCTCCTGGCTGGACGAGGGCGCGCTGTTCAAGGGCCAGTGGGGCCTGAAGCAGTCCCGCGCGAGCGGGCCGTCCTACGAGGAGCTGGTGGAGTCCGAGGGACGCCCCCGGCTGCGCGGCCTGCTGACCCGGCTGCAGTCGGAGAACCTGCTGGAGGCCGCGGTGGTCTACGGCTACTTCCCGTGCGTGTCCAAGGGCGACGACCTGATCGTGCTGCACGAGGACGGCACCGAGCGGACCCGCTTCACCTTCCCCCGGCAGCGCCGCGGCCGGCGGCTGTGCCTGGCGGACTTCTTCCGGCCCGAGGAGTCCGGGGAGACCGACGTGGTGGGCTTCCAGGTGGTCACCGTGGGCGGCAGGGTCTCCGAGGCGGCCGGCGAGCTGTTCGCCGCCGACGCCTACCGCGACTACCTGGAGCTGCACGGCCTGTCCGTGCAGCTGGCCGAGGCGCTGGCCGAGTACTGGCACGCCCGGGTCCGCGGCGAGCTGGGCTTCGCCGGCGAGGACCCGGGGGAGATGCAGGACATGTTCGCGGTGAAGTACCGCGGCGCCCGCTTCTCGCTCGGCTACGGCGCCTGCCCGGACCTGGAGGACCGGGCCAAGATCGCCGACCTGCTGGAGCCCGAGCGGATCGGCGTGAAGCTGTCCGAGGAGTTCCAGCTGCACCCCGAACAGTCCACCGACGCGATCGTCATCCACCACCCGGAGGCCACGTACTTCAACGCCCGTTGAGCGGCCCGTCGCCGGCCGTTCCCGCGCCGTCCGGCGCGGCGATGCCCGGCGACGTACACTGGACGGTCCGGCACAGGCCGGTCGCCTCCCCGCAGGTCCGCGGGGCCCGGCGACCGGCCTTCGTGCCCCCCGACGGCCGAGGAGTGGCGCCTATGACCAGCAGCATGCCCGTCGCGGGCGTCCGCACGGCCGGCCGGCGCGGGCCCGCCGCCGTCCTGCTGGACCTCGACGGCACCCTGGTGGACACCGAGGGTCTGTGGTGGACCGCCGAGAGCGAGGTCTTCGCGGAGCTGGGGCACGTGTTGGACGACGCGCACCGCTCGGTGGTGGTCGGCGGCCCGATGTCCCGCAGCGTGGGGCACCTGATCGAGGTCACCGGCACCACCGCGGCCCTGCCGGAGCTGACCGTGGCCATCAACGCCCGCTTCGAGCGCCTGGTCGAGCGCGGCGCCCCGCTGATGCCCGGCGCCGCCCGGCTGCTCGCCGAGCTGACCGCGCACTCCGTGCCCACCGCGCTGGTCTCCGCGTCCTACCGGACCACCATCGACGCCATGCTGCGCTCGCTGGGCCGCGAGCACTTCTCCTTCACCCTGTCCGGCGACGAGGTGACCCGCACCAAGCCGCACCCCGAGCCGTACCTGACCGCCGCGGCCCGCCTGGGCGCCGCCCCCGCGGACTGCGTGGTGGTCGAGGACACCCCGACCGGCGTGGCCTCCGCTCGGGCGGCCGGCTGCCAGGTGGTCGCGGTGCCCTCGGTCGCGCCCATCGAGCCCGCGCCGGGTGTGACCGTCCTGCGCTCGCTGGAGGAGCTGACCGTACCGCTGCTGCACTCCTTCCTGCGCGCCGCGTCCTGAGCCCGCGTCCGCGTCACCGGCCCGCGGTGGCCGTCGCTCCGAGCGCTGCGAACACGCCACCGCACGCAGCGTGACCGGTTGGGCCCCGCGGGCGGGTGTGACCCGAACGTTGTCGACCCGTTGGTGCTGATCACCGGCAACCTCGGTATCGTCGCCCGAGCGTGCGTGCGGAGTGTGCTGGAATACCTGCGGTGACCCCGTGCGACGATTCCTCCGCGCCCACCTTCACCGGCCTGCCCGGGTCGGCCGCTTTCGGCCGCAACCCCGCAAGCGGCCCGGGAGTTGGGCCGGCGCCCGCACGCGACACGGGACGACCCGCACCACCGGGCACGACGAGCACGACAGCGCGATGCCGAAGGCGTCATCGGCACCTGTGCGAGGCAAGAGGAGAACGACGACGATGAACCGCAGGCTTCTGGTGCTGCCCGCCCTCCTGGGCGTCATGACACCCCTGATCAGTGGGTGCGGCAGCTCCGGCGGAGGGAGCGGCGACAGTGGCAAACCCATCGTCGTCGGCACCACCGACAGCATCCAGCTCACCAAGGACAACCCCGCCCCGCTGGACCCCGCCACCTCCTACGACAGCGCCACCTGGAACGTCTTCTACAACACCTTCCAGATGCTGCTGACCTACCCGCGCGGCAGCACCACGCCGACGCCGGACGCGGCGAGCGACTGCCACTACACCGACACCTCGGGCCTGACCTACCAGTGCACGCTGCGCGACGGCCTGAAGTTCTCCAACGGCGACGCGATGACCTCGCAGGACGTGAAGTTCTCGGTCGACCGCATGCAGAAGATCAACTGGCAGACCGGTCCCGCCTCGCTGATATCCGGCGTGAAGTCGGTCAACACCCCCGACGACAAGACCGTGGTCTTCCAGCTGAAGGCCCCCGACGCCACCTTCCCGGCCAAGCTCGCCACCCCGGCCGCCGCGATCCTGGACAGCAAGGTCTACGACGCGGCCAAGCCGTACGACGGCTTCAAGCTGGTCGGCTCCGGCCCGTACACGCTCGGCTCGGTCACCGAGGACGGCGAGCACGACCTGCGGTCCGCCGAGTTCACCAGGAACGGCAACTACAAGGGCCTGCTCAAGCTCAACAACAGCAAGGTCGAACTGAAGATGTTCACGGACTCCGGGAAGATGGAGTCCGCGCTCAAGGACGGCGGCATCGACGTCATGTCGCGCACCCTGGCGCCGAACCAGATCCAGGAACTGCAGTCCAGCGGCGACCAGAACCTCAAGCTCACCGAGTCGCCCGGCGGCGAGGCGCGCTACCTGTTCCTCAACACCGCCTCGGGCGACCTGCGGAGCAAGGCGGTCCGGCAGGCGATCGCCGAGGTCATCGACCGCCAGGCGATCACCCGCGACGTCTACGACCGCACCGCGGACCCGCTGTACTCGGTGGTCCCGCAGGGCATCACCGGGCACATCAACTCCTTCTTCTCCGCCTACCCCACCCCCAGCGTGTCCGCGGCCCGGCAGAAGCTGCACGCCGCCGGCATCACCGGCAAGGTCGCGCTGACCATCAACTACCGCCGCGACAACGGCGGTACGAAGAACCAGGCGGAGGCGGAGAAGATCGCCGACCAGCTCAACAAGTCCGGGCTGTTCGACGTCACCGCACAGAGCGAGGAGTGGAGCGCCTTCCTGAAGGCCGCCTCTCAGCGCAAGTACCAGATTTTCGCGATCAGTTGGCTGCCGGACTTCCCGGACCCCGACAACTACGTCGCACCGTTCTTCGACAAGGACAACTTCCTGAATCTGCCGTACCAGAGCGCGCGGATTCAGAACCAGATCCTGCCGGAGACGCGCCGCATGGCGCAGCGCAGCACCGCCAGCTCGGACTTCGGCCAGGCGCAGCAGATCGTCGCGGACGACGTGCCGATGCTGCCGCTGTGGCAGGGCAAGCAGTACATCGCCTCGCGCAGCGACATCACCGGCGTCGAATGGGCACTCAACTCCTCCACCACCACGCAGTTCTGGGAGCTCGGCCGTGGTGTGACGGGGTGATCAGCACGGACAAGGGAGAACGTCGAGGATGAACCGTAAGCTGCTCGTTGCGCCGGCCTTGATAGGCATGGCAACCCTGTCGCTCGCCGGGTGTGGTTCCGGCGGCGGCAGCGGGGACGGCGGCAGAGCCATCGTGGTCGGTACGACGGACACGTTCCAGATGTCGAAGGACAACCCGGCGCCGTTCGACCCGGCGACCGGGTACGACATCGGCAGCTGGAACATCTTCAACAACACGTACCAGATGCTGCTGCGCCTGCCCCGTAGCGGCACCGAGCCGCAGCCCGAGGCCGCCAAGGAGTGCCACTTCACGGACAGCCAGGGCGAGCAGTACCGCTGCACGCTGCGCAGCGGCCTCACGTTCTCCAACGGTGACAAGATCACCTCCGAGGACGTCAAGTTCTCCATCGACCGGATGATCAAGATCAACGATCCCAACGGTCCGGCGAGCCTGCTGAGCAACGTCGACAAGGTGGAGACCCCGGACCCGTCGACCGTGGTCTTCCACCTGACCGGCCCCGACTCGACCTTCCCGTTCAAGCTCTCCACCCCGGCCGCCGCGATCGTGGACGGCCAGGCGTACGAGGCGACGAAGATCCACCCGGGATACAGCGTGATCGGCTCGGGGCCCTACGAGCTGAAGTCCTTCTCGGCGGGCAAGAGCGCGGTCTTCGTGAAGAACCCGCACTACAAGGGCACGATCAAGCTGAACAACAGCAAGATCGAGCTGCGCTTCTTCACCACGGCCAAGGCCATGCAGACCGCCCTCACCAAGGGCGACATCGACGTGATGAGCCGGACCATGACGCCCGAGCAGGTCTCCGACCTGTCCGACGGCAGCAACTCGCAGATCAAGCTCACCGAGGCGCCCGGCACCGAGATCCGGTACCTGGTCTTCAACACCGCCGACCCCACGGTCAAGCAGCTCGCCGTGCGCAAGGCGGTGGCCAACCTGGTCGACCGGCAGAGCCTGACCAAGGACGTCTACCAGCACACCACGACGCCGCTGTACTCGATGGTCCCGCAGAGCATCACCGGCCACACCAACTCGTTCTTCGA
The DNA here is from genome assembly GCF_035825295.1 of Actinacidiphila sp. DG2A-62. Taxonomy (NCBI): domain Bacteria; kingdom Bacillati; phylum Actinomycetota; class Actinomycetes; order Kitasatosporales; family Streptomycetaceae; genus Actinacidiphila; species Actinacidiphila sp. DG2A-62. The sequence continues at coordinate 1,312,516 of NZ_JAYMGI010000002.1, read as the reverse complement.
CGCCTACGGCGACGAGCCGAACCTGGCCAGGGCCCGCCAGTACCTGGACAGCGCGAACATCGACACCCCGGTGCCGCTCACGCTGTCGTACACCACCAACCACTACGGCGAGGCCACCAAAGCGGAGTTCGAGCTGCTGAAGAACCAGCTGGAGTCCGGCGGGCTGTTCAAGGTGACGCTCCAGGGCGTCTCGGACTGGGACGCCTACAAGGCGGCCTACCGGGCGCACAAGTACCAGGTGTTCGGCATGGGCTGGTTCCCCGACTTCCCGGACCCGGACAACTACCTGGCGCCGTTCCTGGGCAAGGACGACTTCCTCAACCTGGCCTACGTCAACACCCGCATCCGGGACCAGATCATCCCCAGCACCCGGCAGAAGACCCAGCGCAGCAGCGCCGTGCAGGACTTCGAGCAGGCGCAGAAGCTGATCGCCGACGACGTGCCGCTGCTGCCGCTGTGGCAGGGCAAGCAGTACATCGCCGCGCGCAGCGACATCACCGGCACCGAGTGGGCGCTCAACGCCTCCTCGACCACCCAGTTCTGGGAGCTGGGCCGCGGCGTCTCGGCGGAGTAGCACGCGGAACCCCGGCGGCACCGCCCCGGCGCTAAGCCTCAGCCCGCGCCGGGGCGCACCAGCCCGCTCTCGTAGGCGTACACCGCGGCCTGCACCCGGTCGCGCAGCGCCAGCTTCGTCAGCACGTGGCCGACGTGGGTCTTCACGGTGGTCTCGCTGACGAACAGCTCCGCGGCGATCTCCGCGTTGGACAGGCCGCGGGCGACCAGCTTGAGCACCTCGACCTCGCGCTCGGTCAGCGAGTGCAGCGGCTGCGGCACCGCCTCCTCGCCGGACGGCAGCCGGCCCGCGTACTTGTCCAGCAGCCGCCGGGTGATGCTCGGCGCGAGCATCGCCTCGCCGGCGGCCACCACCCGGATCGCCTGCACCAGCTCCGCGGCCGGCGCGTCCTTCAGCAGGAAGCCGCTGGCGCCCGCGCGCAGCGCCTCCACCACGTACTCGTCCAGGTCGAAGGTGGTCAGCACCAGCACCTTCGCCGGGCCGGCCCGGTCGGGGCCGGTGATCTGCCGGGTGGCCTCGACGCCGTCCATCCGCGGCATCCGGATGTCCATCAGCACCACGTCGGGCTGGAGCGCCCGGACCTGGTCCAGCGCCTGCTGGCCGTCCCCGGCCTCACCGACCACGGCGAGGTCGGGCTCGGCCTCCAGGATCATCCGGAAGCCGGTGCGCAGCAGCGGCTGGTCGTCCACGAGCAGGACGCGAATAGCCACGGGTTCTCCTTTGCACGACACGCCCTAGACCGGACCATTCTCGCCGACGGCCGGCGGCGCCCCGGAGATTTCCACCAGGGGGTAGGGCGGGGGAGTCCCGCCGAATTCGGGGCAGACCGCCTGATGGTCGCACCAGCCGCACAGCGGCGAGCGGCGCGGCCGCCAGTCGCCGCTGCGGGTCGCCTCGGTGATCGCCTCCCACAGCGCCAGCAGCTTGCGCTCGACGGCCCGCAGATCCGCCTCGGACGGGTCGTAGGTCATCACGTCCCCGCTGCCCAGGTAGACCAGCTGGAGCCGGCGCGGGACCACCCCGCGCAGCCGCCACAGCACCAGCGCGTAGAACTTCATCTGGAACAGCGGTTCGTCGGCGTACTCCGGGCGCGGGGCCTTGCCGGTCTTGTAGTCCACCACCCGCAGGTCGCCGCTGGCCGGCGCGACGTCCAGCCGGTCGACGTACCCGCGCAGCGTCAGCCCCGACTCCAGCACGGTCTCCACGAACAGTTCGCGTTCGGCCGGCTCCAGCCGGGTGGGGTCCTCCAGCGTGAACCAGCGGTCCACCAGCCGCTCGGCGCTGCGCAGCCACTCCTCCAGCGCCGCCGGGTCGGCCGCGCCCTCGGCCGCGGTGAACAGCCCGCGCAGCTCCGGGCGGGCGGCCAGCAGCCGCTCCCACTCGCCGGCCACCATCGAACGGGCCAGGTCCGCGGTGCGGTCGGCGGCCGGCGCGTCGAACAGCCGCTCCAGCACGGCGTGCACCACCGTGCCGCGGGTCGCCGCGGCGCTCGGCTTCTCCGGCAGCCGGTCGATCACCCGCAGCCGGTACAGCAGCGGGCACCGCATGAAGTCCGCGGCGCGCGACGGCGACAGCGACGACGGCGGCCGCGGCGGCGCGGGCCGCGCGGGCGCGGCGTCCGGCGACGGACTCTGGGCGGGGATCTCCATGGCACACGACCCTATTGCCTGCCACCGACAGCGCGCCGACACGACCGCCGCGCGGCCCCCGCGCCCCGGTCGCGCCCCGGGCCCCGCCGTGGCCGCACCCCCGGCCGCGCGGCCCCGCGCCGCGACCTCGCGGGGGAGAAGCGCACCGCGGCCCCCACCCGCGAGCGGCAGCGCAATAGCATGGTCGCGGGACCCCTCGTGCCGCATGATCGGTACGAGGGTCTGTTTCGAACGAGGGGAACCAGTGAGCGAGAGCGGGAAGCCGCCGTCGGACAACACCCGCGATCCGGGGCAGGAGGGCGACGGCGACTCCGGCAAACAGCCGCGGGAGCCGGGCGGCGGCATCCTGATGGGCCGGTTCTTCGGCGTCCCCATCTACGTCGCGCCCAGCTGGTTCCTGGTCGCCGCGCTGATCACCTGGGTCTTCGGCGGCCAGCTCGACACCGTGCTGCCCGAGCTCGGCCGGGCCCGCTACCTGGTCTCGCTGTTCTTCGCGGTCGCCTTCTACGCCTCGGTGCTAGTGCACGAGCTGGCCCACACAGTGGCCGCGCTGCGCTTCAAGCTGCCGGTGCGCCGCATCCAGCTGCAGTTCTTCGGCGGCGTCTCGGAGATCGAGAAGGACTCCGACACCCCCGGCCGGGAGTTCGTGCTCGCCTTCGTCGGACCGCTGCTCTCCCTGGTGCTGGCCGGCGCCTTCTTCGGCGGCATGCGCCTGGTCGACCGCGACACCGTGCCCGGGGTGCTGCTGGCCGGGCTGATGGTCAGCAACTTGATCGTTGCGATCTTCAACTTCCTGCCCGGGCTGCCGCTGGACGGCGGCCGGATGCTGCGCGCGGTGGTGTGGAAGGTCAGCGGCAGCGCCATGACCGGCACCGTCGCCGCCGCCTGGGTCGGCCGGGCGCTGGCCCTCGCCGTGCTGATCGGACTGCCCACGCTGTCCTACCGCGGCGGGCTGGACGGCGGCGACAACGTCTCCAGCGCCGACTCCCTCACCGACGCGCTGCTGGCCGCGATCCTCGCCGCGATCATCTGGACCGGCGCGGGCAACAGCCTGCGGATGGCCCGGCTGCGCGAGCGGCTGCCCGGCCTGCGCGCCCGCACCCTGACCCGGCGGGCCGTCCCGGTGAACTCCGACACCCCGCTGTCCGAGGCGCTGCGCCGGGCCAACGAGGCCGGCGCCCGCGCCCTGGTCGTCGTCGACGGCCGCGGTGCCCCCACCGCGCTGGTCCGCGAGTCCGCGATCGTCGGCGTCCCCGAGCACCGCCGCCCCTGGGTCGCGGTCAGCGGCCTCGCCCAGGACCTCACCCCCGGCATGCGCGTCTCCGCGGAGCTGGCCGGCGAGGACCTCCTCGACGCCCTGCGCGCCGAGCCCTCCACCGAGTACCTGGTGGTGGAGGACACCGGCGAGATCTACGGCGTGCTGTCCACCGCCGACGTCGAACGCGCCTTCCTCGCCGCCATGTCCAGGGACACCGCGCCGTAACCGGCCCGCCCGCCGCCGGAAGGACGGCCGCCGGTGAGCCGGTAAGGTGAGCGCATGTCCGAACCGACCGGTGCCGCCCGCCGTCGCGGGCCCTTCAGAGTCGGGGACCAGGTCCAGCTCACCGACCCCAAGGGACGCCACTACACCTTCACGCTCGAAGCAGGGAAGCAGTTCCACACCCACAAGGGCGCCTTCCCGCACGACGAGCTGATCGGCGCCCCCGAGGGCAGTGTCGTCAGAACCACGGGAAACGTCGCCTACCTCGCGCTGCGCCCGCTGCTCCCCGACTACGTCCTGTCCATGCCCCGCGGCGCCGCCGTGGTCTACCCCAAGGACGCCGGGCAGATCCTGGCGATGGCCGACATCTTCCCCGGCGCCCGCGTCGTGGAGGCCGGCGTCGGCTCGGGGTCGCTCAGCAGCTTCCTGCTGCGGGCGATCGGCGACCAGGGCATGCTGCACAGCTACGAGCGCCGGGCGGACTTCGCGGAGATCGCCACCCAGAACGTCGAGCGCTACTTCGGCGGGCCGCACCCGGCCTGGCAGCTCACCGTCGGCGACCTCCAGGACAACCTGTCCGACACCGAGGTCGACCGCGTCATCCTGGACATGCTCGCCCCCTGGGAGTGCCTGGAGGCGGTCGCCAAGGCGCTGGTGCCCGGCGGCATCCTGTGCGCCTACGTCGCCACCACCACCCAGCTCGCCCGCACCGTCGAGGCGATCCGCGAGCACGGCAACTTCAACGAGCCGGCCGCCTGGGAGACCATGGTGCGCACCTGGCACGTCGAGGGCCTCGCGGTCCGGCCCGACCACCGGATGATCGGCCACACCGGCTTCCTGCTCACCGCCCGGCGGCTGGCCGACGGCGTCGAGCCGCCGCTGCGCCGCCGCCGTCCCGCCCCGGGCGCCTACGGCGAGGACTACACCGGTCCGGGCAGCGGCAGCGGCGGGGGCAGCAGGAGCGGCGCCGCCGAGGCGTGAGGCGGGGGACAGGAGCGGGGCGAGCGGCGGGCGCGGCCCACGTGAGGTGAGCGGCGGCGGGGGCGCCGGTGACGTGACGTACGGTTTCGGCCAACTTTCGCCGGTTCGTGTCGGGCGCGGCGCCGCTTCCGGAGCGCCTTCGGACCGCGTTCCGACCGTCTTCGGACCGTCTTCGGACCGCATTCGGGCGGCTGCCGACGCGCCGCGGGACCGGCGCCGGCCCGCCGCGGGAACGCTGCCGGACCGGTGCCGGACCGCCGCGGCGGCTGTCCTGGACCCCGCCGTTCCCGCCCGGTGTGAGATATGGCACGATGCTGGCCACCCCCCGGTGAACGACCCCAGGAGACAGGCGCGTGCAGCCGTCCGCAGGCCCCGCCCTTCCGCACACCCGCACCCGAGCCGTGCACTGGCTCACCACCGCCGTCGCGCTCGGCGCCGTGGTCGGCGCCGTCGCCCTGGTGCAGCCCGCCGACGCCTCGCCCACCGCGTCCCGGCCGGCGGCCGGCCAGAGCACCCACGGCGGCCGGGCCGCGCAGGGCGGGACCGGAGCCGGACGCGCGGCCCCCGCCCCCGCCGCCGCGCCCGACCCGAACGCCGTGACCTACCCGCTGGACTGCGCCCCCGGCGTGTCCGTGGCGGTGCTCTCGCACGTCTCCGCCGACCTCGACGGGGACGGCCGCCCGGACACCGTCGTGGTGGTCCGCTGCCAGGCCGACACCGGCACCCCGCCCAGCGGCGTCTACGTGCTGTCGGCCGCCGCGGGGGGCGCCCCGCGGATCGTGGAGACCCTGGTCAGGCCGCAGGACGACCGGGAGATCGCGAACTTCCGGCTGCAGGGCCGTACCGTGCGGGCGACCGTCCTGGGCTTCTCCGGCGACACCGTGCCGCGCTGCTGCCCCGACCTCCAGCGGGCGTACACCTGGGAGTGGCGCGACGGCCGCTACGTGGCGATCCCCGGCCCGCCGCCGAACAGCGTCTGAGCCGCCTCCCGGCCGGCGCCGCGCCCGCCCGCCACGGCCGCCCGCCGCGGCCTGCGGCTCACTCCGCGTCGGGGCCGTAGACCTCGACGCGGTCGGCGGCCCTGCGCACGTGGATGCACTCGCCGGGGCACTCCTTGGCGGAGTCCACCACGTCCTGGAGCAGCGGCAGCGGCACCGGCGTCGTCGCGCCGGGGGACTGCAGCAGTTCGCCCTCGCCGCCGTCGGGCGCCGGCGCCTTCACGTACGCCAGACCGTCGATGTCCAGTTCGAAGACCTCGGGCGCGTACTGCACACAGATGCCGTCACCCGTGCACAGGTCCTGGTCGATCCAGACCTCCAGCGCCTCGGCTGTGTCCTCGCTCACGGAACCCCTCGCCTGCCGTTCCTCGTTCAGGATGTGACCGGGCAACCGCCGACGGACCCCTGGGGAGCCCCGCGGGAGCCCCCGCAGCGCCTCCCGGAAGTCCCGGGAAGCAACGGCCCGCCGCGGTGGTTGACCGAAACGACGATACAACCGGCGGCTTTCGGATGGAGATCGGCGGGTATCTCAGTGGCGGAGGGACGTGCGCAAGGGTGAAGATCGGACACACCGCGATCGTCTTTGTGATCTAGGGGTTTCAACCCCACCTGGCCCAGGTAGGGTCTGGAAACGTCCAGCTCCCCTTGGAGGAGGTGAGGACCGTGGCGGCCCACGACGACGACATCAACCGTGGCGGCCGACCCGCTCGTGGATCGGAAGATCCCATGAGCCAGGTCGCCTTTCTTGAGCAGGAGATCGCCGTCCTGCGACGCAAGCTCGCCGACTCTCCGCGGCACACGAGGATTCTCGAAGAGCGGATCGTCGAGCTGCAGACCAATCTGGCAGGAGTGTCCGCGCAGAACGAACGGCTCGCGAACACCCTGCGGGAGGCCCGCGACCAGATCGTGGCCCTCAAGGAGGAGGTCGACCGGCTCGCGCAGCCCCCTGCCGGCTTCGGCGTGTTCCTCCAGGCGAACGACGACGGCACGGCGGACATCTTCACCGGAGGGCGCAAGCTCCGGGTGAACGTCAGCCCGTCGGTGGAGCTCGACGAGCTCCGGCGCGGCCAGGAACTGATGCTCAACGAGGCGCTCAACGTGGTGCAGGCCATGGAGTTCGAGCGCGTCGGCGACATCGTCACCCTCAAGGAGGTCCTGGAGGACGGCGAGCGCGCGCTGGTCATCGGCCACACCGACGAGGAGCGCGTGGTGCGCCTCGCCGACACGCTGGCGGACGCCCCGCTGCGGGCCGGCGACGCCCTGCTCCTGGAGCCCCGCTCGGGCTACGTCTACGAGCGGGTGCCCAAGAGCGAGGTCGAGGAACTGGTCCTCGAGGAGGTCCCGGACATCGACTACCGCCAGATCGGCGGTCTCGGCAACCAGATCGAGCAGATCCGCGACGCGGTGGAGCTGCCCTACCTGCACGCCGACCTGTTCAAGGAGTACGAACTGCGCCCGCCCAAGGGCGTGCTGCTCTACGGCCCGCCCGGCTGCGGCAAGACGCTGATCGCCAAGGCGGTGGCCAACTCGCTGGCCAAGAAGGTCGCCGAGGTGACCGGACAGCCGCAGGGCAAGAGCTACTTCCTGAACATCAAGGGCCCGGAGCTGCTGAACAAGTACGTCGGCGAGACCGAGCGGCAGATCCGCCTGGTCTTCCAGCGCGCCCGGGAGAAGGCGTCCGAGGGCACCCCGGTCATCGTCTTCTTCGACGAGATGGAGTCGCTCTTCCGGACCCGTGGCTCCGGCGTCAGCTCGGACGTGGAGAACACCATCGTCCCCCAGCTGCTCGCCGAGATCGACGGCGTGGAGGGCCTGGAGAACGTCATCGTGATCGGCGCGTCCAACCGCGAGGACATGATCGACCCGGCGATCCTGCGGCCCGGCCGGCTGGACGTCAAGATCAAGATCGAGCGTCCGGACGCCGAGGCGGCCAAGGACATCTTCTCCAAGTACCTGCTCGACTCGCTCCCGCTGCACAGCGAGGACCTCGCCGAGCACGGCGGCTCGCCGGCCGCGACCGTGGACGCCATGATCCAGTCCGTGGTCGAGCGGATGTACTCCGAGTCCGAGGAGAACCGCTTCCTGGAGGTCACCTACGCCAATGGTGACAAGGAGGTCCTGTACTTCAAGGACTTCAACTCCGGCGCCATGATCCAGAACATCGTGGACCGGGCCAAGAAGATGGCGATCAAGGCGTATCTGGACCACAACCAGCGCGGCATGCGCGTCTCCCACCTGCTCGCGGCCTGTGTCGACGAGTTCAAGGAGAACGAGGACCTGCCCAATACCACCAACCCCGACGACTGGGCGCGGATCTCCGGCAAGAAGGGCGAGCGGATCGTGTTCATCCGCACCCTGGTGACCGGAAAGCAGGGGGCGGACACCGGACGCTCCATCGACACCGTGGCGAACACCGGACAGTATCTGTAGGCACTACCCTCCGGCTGCGGGTCCCCACAGCGGGTACCCGCGGCCGGTGTGTTTTCCGGTCTGGACCGGCCGGAGCCGGGCAAGGAGGGCCGCATGACCGTACGGCGAGTAATGGGCATCGAGACGGAGTACGGGATCTCCGTCCCGGGGCACCCCAACGCCAATGCCATGCTCACCTCGTCCCAGATCGTCAACGCCTACGCGGCGGCGATGCACCGGGCGCGGCGGGCCCGCTGGGACTTCGAGGAGGAGAACCCGCTGCGCGACGCCCGGGGCTTCGACCTGGCCCGGGAGGCCGCCGACTCCACCCAGCTGACCGACGAGGACATCGGCCTGGCCAATGTGATCCTCACCAACGGCGCCAGGCTCTACGTGGACCACGCCCATCCGGAGTACTCCTCGCCCGAGGTGACCAACCCGCGCGACGCGGTGCTGTGGGACAAGGCCGGCGAGCGGATCATGGCCGAGGCGGCGCTGCGGGCCGACCAGATCCCCGGCGCCCAGCCGATCCACCTGTACAAGAACAACACCGACAACAAGGGCGCCTCCTACGGCACCCATGAGAACTACCTGATGAAGCGGGAGACCGCCTTCTCCGACATCGTGCGGCACCTGACGCCGTTCTTCGTCTCCCGCCAGGTGGTCACCGGCGCGGGCCGGGTCGGCATCGGCCAGGACGGCCACGAGGACGGCTTCCAGCTCAGCCAGCGCGCCGACTACTTCGAGGTCGAGGTCGGCCTGGAGACCACCCTCAAACGGCCCATCATCAACACCCGGGACGAGCCGCACTCCGACGCCGAGAAGTACCGCAGGCTGCACGTCATCATCGGCGACGCCAACCTGTCCGAGATCTCCACCTACCTCAAGCTCGGCACCACCGCACTGGTGCTGTCCATGATCGAGGACGGCTTCATCAAGGTCGACCTCGCGGTGGACCAGCCGGTCCGCACCCTGCACGAGGTCTCGCACGACCCCGGCTTGCGACAGCTCGTCACGCTCCGCAACGGCCGCACGCTGACCGCGGTGCAGCTCCAGATGGAGTACTACGAGCTGGCCCGCAAGTACACCGAGGAGCGCTACGGCTCCGACGCGGACGAGCAGACCAAGGACGTGCTGGCCCGCTGGGAGGACGTGCTCAACCGGCTGGAGAACGACCCGATGAGCCTGTCGGGCGAGCTGGACTGGGTGGCGAAGCTGGAGGTGCTGGAGGGCTACCGGCGCCGTGACGGCCTCGGCTGGGACGCCGCCCGGCTGCACCTGGTCGACCTGCAGTACGCCGACGTGCGGCCCGACAAGGGCCTGTACAACCGTCTGGCGGCCCGCGGGCGCATTCAGCGGGTCCTGGAGGAGCCGGAGGTGCTCAGGGCCGTGGACAAGCCCCCGGAGGACACCAGGGCCTACTTCCGCGGCCGCTGCCTGGAGCAGTACGCCGACGACGTGGCCGCCGCCTCCTGGGACTCGGTGATCTTCGACCTGCCCGGCCGTGACTCCCTGCAACGGGTGCCCACCCTGGAGCCACTGCGCGGCACCCGCAACCACGTGAAGGAGCTGCTGGACCGCTGCCGCACCGCCGAGGAACTGGTGCGCATCCTGTCCGGGGGCTGATCTTCGCGGGCCCGGACGGGGCTGAAGCGGCCCGGAACCGGGAATCAACCGGGTAGCACTCGGACGTTGAGTATTCGAGGGCCTGAGTCGGACCCTCCTTGTAGGGTCTGATCTTGTAGGTCACGCAACCGAGCGGGGTGAGGGACATGGCCACCAGGGACAGTGACGGCGGACAGCAGCGGGCAACGCGTTCCACCGAGGAGGTCGAGGAGGTCCAGCAGGACGCTCAGGCCGCGGAGGACCTCAAGGAGCGCCAGGAGAAGCTTTCGGACGACGTGGACTCCGTCCTGGACGAGATCGACGACGTCCTGGAGGAGAACGCGGAGGACTTCGTTCGGTCCTTCGTCCAGAAGGGCGGCGAGTAGCCGCTCACCCTTCCGTCCGCCCCGCAACCCCACCGGTGCGCGGGGCGGATGGATTTCCGGGCCGCGGGTAGGGTCCGTACCGTCTGCCAAGATCGTGTGGAAGGAATCGCGTGGAAGCCAACACTCGCAGCACCACCGGGCGTCTGCCGGCGGCCTTCCTGACGCCGGGCTCGTCGTCGTTCCTGGACTTCCTGGGCGAGCACTCGCCCGAGCTGCTGCCGGGGAACCGCGCGCTGCCGCCGCTGAAGGGAGCCGTCGAACTCCCGCACGGCACCACGATCGTGGCCGCGGTCTACGACGAGGGCGTGATCATCGCCGGCGACCGCCGCGCCACCATGGGCAACGTGATCGCGCAGCGCGACATCGAGAAGGTGTTCCCCGCCGACGAGTTCTCCGCCGTCGGCATCGCCGGCACCGCGGGCCTCGCCGTGGAGATGGTGAAGCTGTTCCAGCTGGAGCTGGAGCACTACGAGAAGATCGAGGGCGCCACGCTCTCCCTGGAGGGCAAGGCCAACCGCCTGTCCACCATGATCCGCGGCAATCTCGGCATGGCCCTGCAGGGCCTGGCCGTGGTGCCGCTGTTCGCCGGGTACGACACCGAGCGCGGCAAGGGCCGGATCTTCTCCTACGACGTCACCGGCGGCCGCAGCGAGGACCTGAACTTCTCGGCCACCGGCTCCGGCTCCGTCTTCGCCCGCGGCGCGCTGAAGAAGCTCTACCGCAAGGACGCCGGCGAGCGGCAGACCGTCACCGCGGTCGTCCAGGCGCTCTACGACGCGGCGGACGACGACTCGGCCACCGGCGGCCCCGACCTCACCCGCAGGATCTACCCCATCGTCGCCGCCATCAGCGAGGACGGCTTCCGCCGGCTGCCCGAGGAGGAGATCGCCCAGATCGCCCGCTCGGTGCTCGACGGGCGGCTGGAGAACCCCGACGGACCACAGGCCGAGGTGCTGTGACGGCCGGTCCTCCGGAGCACGTCCGCAGCCCCGCCCACCGGCCCTCCCGGCCGGTGGGGTCCCCAGCGCCGACAGCAGAAAGGCACGGTTAGCCGGTGTCCACGCCGTTCTACGTCTCACCTCAGCAGGCCATGGCCGACCGCGCCGAGTACGCCCGCAAGGGCATCGCGCGCGGCCGCAGCGTCGTCGTGCTCCAGTACGCCGACGGCATCGTCTTCGTCGCCGAGAACCCCTCCCGCGCCCTGCACAAGGTCAGCGAGATCTACGACCGGATCGCCTTCGCGGCGGTCGGCAAGTACAACGAGTTCGAGAACCTGCGCATCGGCGGCGTCCGCTACGCCGACCTGCGCGGCTACACCTACGACCGCGACGACGTGACCGCGCGCGGCCTGGCCAACGTGTATGCGCAGACCCTCGGCACCATCTTCTCCAGCGTCGGCGAGAAGCCGTACGAGGTCGAGCTGATCGTCGCGGAGGTGGGCGCGGCCCCCGAGGACGACCAGATCTACCGGCTGCCGCACGACGGGTCCATCGTGGACGAGCACGGCGCGGTCGCGGTCGGCGGCAACTCCGACCAGATCGGCAGCTTCCTGGACCAGCGGCACCGGGACGGGCTCACGCTCGCGGAGGCGCTGTCCCTGGCGGTCGAGTCGCTCAGCCGGGACAACAACGGCGGCGACCGGCGGCTGACCGCGGAGCAGCTGGAGGTCGCGGTGCTGGACCGCACCCGGCCGCAGCAGCGGAAGTTCAAGCGCATCCTGGGGCGCCAGCTGTCCCGTCTGCTGGAGACGGAGTCGGCCGCGACGACGGCGACGGACGACCCCACCGACGAGGAGTAGCCTCCAGCCCGGTTCGCCTGACACCGCACGGGGCTGCCCCTGGGGGGTGCGTCCGGACCTTCTCCCGGTGGGTGGTTTGTCGCGCAGTTCCCCGCGCCCCTGGTTGCTTGACGCTCGGCGTCGCGCTGGACCGCCTCGTTGGTCAGCTCGGCGCTGGGCGTGTTTTTCAGGGGCGCGGGGAACTGCGCGGTCAACCTGGTGCCGGGGGGAGATCCCGGGACGGCGGGACGGGGCAGCCGGGAGGGCGGGGCGGACGCGCAGTGCTGCCGCGGGGGACCAGGCGGACGGGCAGCTCGACCGGCGCGGCGGGCGCGCCCTCGAAGAGGGCGAGCAGCGCGCGCATGCCGTGCGCCCCGACCTCCTCCGCGGGGAGCCGCACCGAGGTCAGCTCGGGCTCCAACGCCGACGCGAGCACCAGATCGTCGAACCCTGACACCGACACATCCTCCGGGACCCGCAGCCCCAGCGCCCGCGCCGCCTTGTACGCCCCCGCGGCCAGCAGGTCCCCGTCGCACAGCAGCGCCGTGGGCCGCCCGTCCGCACCGCCGGCGCCGCCCGGCCCGCGCAGGGCCCGCAGCGCCGCCTCCCGCGCCGCGCCCATGTCCAGCGCGCAGCGCTCCTCGGCCAGCCGCGCCCCCGGCACCGCGTCCAGCACCTCGCGCACCGCTCGCGCCCGGACCCGGAACGTCCAGGAGTCCACGTCCGCCGCCAGATGGGTGATCCGGCGGTGCCCGAGCGCCACCAGGTGCCGCGCCACCTGCCGCATGCCGTCCGCCACCGCGAGGTTCACCGTCGGCGGCGCCGCCCGGTCCGGCGCCGCCCGGTCCGGCGCCGCCGCGGGCGCGGACGCCCCGCCCACGGCGGGCGCGGGCTCGCTGTCGAGCATCACCAGCGGCAGCCCCCCGCCGCCGATCCCGCCCAGCGCGTCCGCGGCCATCGAGGAGGCGATCACGCCGTCGATGGCCGTCTGGGCGGAGCCGAAGGGGTCGCGCGCCGGGCCCACGCCGGCCGGCGAGGGGTAGAGCACCACGCCGAAGCCGTGCTCGGCGGCCACCGCGGCGGCGCCCGCGTAGACCCGGGCGAAGTACTCGTGGGTGAGCGCGGGCACGACCAGCAGGGCGGTGCGGGTGCGGCCGGTCCGCAGGCTGCGCGCCGCGAGGTTCGGCCGGTAGCCCAGTTCGCCGGCCGCCGCGCGCACCGACTCCGCCGTCGCCGCCGACACCCGCCCGGGCCACTTGCCGCCGAGCACCAGGGAGACCGTCGCCTGCGACACGCCGGCCGCCCGCGCCACGTCGCGCGACGTCGGCCGCGCGGCCCCGGCCGTGCCGCCGCCCGCCCGCGTCCCGTCCCCGCTCACCCTCGTCCGCCCTTCTCGCCGTGCGCCGTCCGCCGTGCGTCTGCGGGCACGCCCCCCGTACGCCCGCCTGTGGGATCGCCTGCCGTGCGACCCGCTGCCGCGGCCTGGACCGCGGACTGCCGACATGGTACGTATGACCCCAGGACGTTATACGTAACACGTACCCGCGCACCCTGGGGGAGAGATGGCCGGCGGATACCGGGACCTGCTGCGGACGCGGCACGCCGCGCGGCTGCTCGGCGGCACCCTGCTCGGGCGGCTGCCCAACGCGATGGCCGCGCTCGCCATCGTGCTGTTCCTGCGCTCGCAGGGCGCCGGCTACGGCACCGCCGGCACCCTGTCCGCGCTCTACGGGCTCGCCGTGGCCGCCGGGCAGCCGCTGCTCGGCCGGGCCGTCGACAAGCGCGGCCAGCCCCGCGTGATGACCGGCGCCGCGCTGCTGTCCGCCGCCGGCTTCTGCCTGCTCGCGGCCACCGGCCCCGCGCCGCTGCCGCTCGCCGTCGCCGCCGTGCTGCTGGCCGGTCTCGCCACCCCGCCGCTGGAGGGCGGCCTGCGCGCGCTGTGGCCGGACGTGCTGCGCGACCAGGAGCGGGTGAAGCGGGCCTACGCGCTGGACGCCGCCGCCCAGGAGGTGATGTTCACCGTCGGCCCGCTGCTGGTGACCCTCGCCGCGTCCGCCGCCTCGCACGCCGCCGCCGTCGTGCTCACCGGCGCGCTCGGCGTCGCCGGCACCCTGGTCGTGGTGACCGCCGCGCCCTCGCGGGCCTGGCGGGCCGAGCCGCGCGAGGCCCACTGGCTCGGCGCGCTGCGCTCGGCGGGCCTGGCGGTGCTGCTGTGCGCCTGCTTCTTCGTCGGCATCGCGCTCGGCGCGGTCGCGCTGGCCGCCGTCGCCTACGGGGACGCGCACGGCGGCGGCCCCGCCGCGGCGTACGTGCTGGCCGCCAACGGCCTCGGCGCGCTGGCCGGCGGCCTCGGCTACGGCGCCCGCTCCTGGAGCGGCCCGCCCGAGCGGCGGCTGCGGCTGCTCTCGCTGGGCCTGGCCGCCTGCTATCCGCCGCTGCCGGCAGTCCCCGGCCTGCCCTGGATGCTGCCGCTGGCCGCCCTGTCCGGCCTGTTTCTCGCGCCCACCCTGGCCTGCGCCTTCCTGGTGGTCGACCGGCACGCCCCGCCGGGCACCGTGACGGAGGCGTTCTCCTGGGTGGTCACCGCCATCGGCGTCGGCTCGGCGCTGGGCACCGCGGTCGCCGGAGCCGCCGCGCAGCACGGGGGAGCGGCCGCCGCCTTCGGCGTGGCGGCGGCCGGCGGGGCCGCCGCCACGGTCGTACTGCTCTCCACCGGCGCTTTCCTGACGGCGGCAAACCTCGAAACCGGTGCGGAAAAAGATCCAAACCGTGCCCCTCAACCCCGTTTCAGCACCACGCATCAGGCGTAATGTTCAGACATGGACCGCCGCATTTTCGGGCTGGAGAACGAGTACGGCGTCACATGCACGTTCAGGGGACAGCGCCGCCTGTCCCCTGACGAGGTGGCGCGGTACCTCTTCCGCCGTGTCGTGTCATGGGGCCGCAGCAGCAACGTCTTCCTGAAAAACGGTGCCCGGCTCTACCTCGACGTGGGCTCGCACCCGGAGTACGCCACTCCGGAGTGCGACAACGTCACCGAACTCGTCACGCACGACAAAGCCGGGGAGCGCATCCTCGAAGGCCTTCTCGTCGACGCCGAACGCCGCCTGCACGAGGAGGGCATCGCCGGCGACGTCTACCTGTTCAAGAACAACACCGACTCGGCCGGCAACTCCTACGGGTGCCACGAGAATTACCTGGTGGCCCGGCACGGCGAATTCTCCCGGCTGGCGGACATCCTCATTCCGTTCCTCGTCACCCGCCAGCTGCTGTGCGGCGCGGGCAAGGTGCTGCAGACCCCGCGCGGCGCGGTCTACTGCGTCAGCCAGCGGGCCGAGCACATCTGGGAGGGCGTCAGCTCCGCCACCACCCGCTCCCGCCCGATCATCAACACCCGCGACGAGCCGCACGCCGACGCCGAGCGCTACCGCAGGCTGCACGTCATCGTCGGCGACTCCAACATGTCCGAGACCACCATGCTGCTCAAGGTCGGCGCCACCGACCTGGTGCTGCGGATGATCGAGGCCGGCACCGTGATGCGCGACCTCACCCTGGAGAACCCCATCCGGGCCATCCGCGAGGTCAGCCACGACATCACCGGCCGCCGCAAGGTCCGCCTGGCCTCGGGCCGCGAGGCCTCCGCGCTGGACATCCAGCAGGAGTACTACTCCAAAGCGGTGGAGTTCTGCGAGCGCCGCGGCATCCGCAGCGGCGTCATCGAGCAGGTGCTGGAGCTGTGGGGCCGCACCCTGGACGCCATCGGCAGCGGCGACCTGGCGAAGATCGGCACCGAGATCGACTGGGTGATGAAGTACCAGCTGATCGAGCGCTACCGGAACCGGGACAACATCACCATGTCCCACCCCAGGGTCGCACAGATAGACCTCGCCTACCACGACATCCACCGGCGCCGCGGGCTCTACTACCTGCTGGAGCGCAAGGGCCAGGCCAAGCGGATCTGCAGCGACCTGAAGATCTTCGAGGCCAAGTCGGTGCCCCCGCAGACCACCCGGGCCCGGCTGCGCGGCGACTTCATCCGCCGCGCCCAGGAGCAGCGCCGCGACTTCACCGTCGACTGGGTGCACCTGAAGCTCAACGACCAGGCGCAGCGCACCGTGCTGTGCAAGGACCCGTTCCGGTCCGTGGACGACCGGGTGGAGAAGCTCATCGCCGGGATGTGACCGCGCGACGGCACACCGTAGGGTGTGGGGCGGCACTCGCGACCCGCCAGCCCCACACCCGACGACCCGTAACGAGGACACCCCGTGCGCCGACGCTCCGTTCTGCTCGCCGTACCCGCGCTGATGCTCACCGCCGCCGGCTGCGGCGACGACGACAAGGGGAGCGACTCGGCGTCGTCCTCGTCGCCGACGCCCTCGGGTTCGACCGGCGCCACGCCGTCTGCGTCCGCCACCGCCGCCCCGAAGATCGTCGACGGCCCGGTGCCGGCCATCACCGCCGGCACGGCCTTCGGCCAGAAGCCCACCGTCGCCAAGGGCACCGGCACCCCGTCGACGGACCTCGCGGTCAAGACCGTCGTCGCCGGCGGCGGCCCGGTCATCGCCGCCGGCGACTACATCCAGGTCAACTACCTCGGCCAGATCTGGGACTCGGCGAAGGTCTTCGACACCTCCTTCGGCCGCGGCCCGTACACCAATGTGATCGGCAAGGGGAAGGTCATCCCCGGCTGGGACAAGGCCCTGGTCGGCAAGAAGGTCAAGAGCCGGGTCGAGATGGCCATCCCGCCGTCCCTGGGCTACGGCAGCTCCGGCAACGCGCAGGCCGGCATCAAGGGCACCGACACCCTGGTCTTCGTGGTCGACGTCCTCCAGCGGTTCAACGGCAAGAGCTCGGCCACCGGCACGAAGGTCCCGCAGTCGGACAAGAAGCTGCCCACGGTCGGCGCCAACACCGACGGCAAGGCCCCGGACATCACCGTGCCCAAGGGCGTCAAGCCCCCCGCCAAGCTGGTCTCGAACTACGTCATCGAGGGCGACGGCGCGGTGGTCAAGGCCAGCGACACGCTGCTGCTGCAGTACAAGGGCGTGGTCTGGGACACCGGCAAGGAGTTCGACGCCACCTACCGGAGCGGGGAACTCGCCGCGTTCCCGCTGGCGCAGCTCATCAAGGGCTGGCAGCAGGGCCTGGCCGGCAAGAAGGCCGGCAGCCGGGTGATGCTGGTGACCCCGCCCGACGTCGCCTACGGCGCCCAGCCGCCGAGCGGCAGCGGCATCCCGGCCAACGCGACGCTGGTCTTCTGCCTGGACATCCTCGCGATCCTGTGACCGGGTCCGTCCCGGGCTCTGCAAGACTGTGCGGGTTCTCCCGCAACGCACAAGGAGTTTCCGTTGAGCATCGACAAGCCCGAGATCGACTTCCCGGGCGGCGAGCCGCCGGCCGACCTGGAGATCAAGGACATCTGGGAGGGTGACGGACCGGTCGCCACGGCCGGCGACAACGTCTCCGTCCACTACGTCGGCGTCGCCTTCTCCAGCGGCGAGGAGTTCGACGCCAGCTGGAACCGCGGCGCGCCGCTGAGCTTCCAGCTGGGCGCCGGCCAGGTCATCCCCGGCTGGGACCGCGGCATCCAGGGCATGAAGGTCGGCGGGCGCCGCCAGCTGACCATCCCGGCCCACCTCGCCTACGGCGACCGCGGCGCCGGCTCGGCCATCAAGCCCGGCGAGACCCTGATCTTCGTCTGCGACCTGGTCTCCGTCTGACCTCCGGTCCGGACCGCCCGGGCCGGTCCATAGCACCACCGCCGAAAGGGCGCGGGCCGTTTGGTCCGCGCCCTTTCGGGGCGGTAGGTTCGACACGCTGGGGCGCTCACGAGGGGTGGCGAGGGTACGGATGGCGATTGCCAAGGCCGAGCGGCTGATGAACCTCGCGCTGTGCCTGATGAACACCCGGCGCCCGGTCAGCAAGCGCGAGCTGCGCGCCTCCATCGAGGCGTACCACGAGGTCACCTCCGACGACGCCTTCAACCGGATGTTCGAGCGCGACAAGGACGACCTGCGCGAACTCGGCCTGGTCATCGACACGGTGGAGAGCCTGGACGGCGAATTCGGCTACCTCGCCCGCAGCGACCGCAACCGGCTGCCGGACATCGCGCTCGACCCCGAGGAGGCCGCCGCGCTGAGCCTGGCCGCCAAGGTCTGGCAGCAGGCCAGGCTCGCCGAGGCGGCCAGCGGAGCGCTGCAGAAGCTGCGCGCCGCCGGCGTGCCGTTCGAGGACGCCAGCAGCGCGCTCGAACCCCGCATCGCCGCGCCCGAGCCGGCCTTCGAGGCGCTCATGCTCGCCACCCGCGAGCGCCGCGCCGTCGCCTTCGACTACCGCAAGGCCAACGCGGCGCGCCCCGAGCCCCGGCTGGTCGAGCCGTGGGCGCTGGAGTGCTGGCGCGGCCACTGGTACGTGGCCGGCCACGACCGCGACCGCGACGACGTCCGGGTCTTCCGGCTCTCCCGGATCTGCGGCCGGGTCCGCACCAAGGGCGCGGCCACCGCCCCCGTCCTGGACCACGTCGACGTCCGCGAGGCCGTCGCCCGCTGGGCCGGCGAGGGCGCCACCGCGGCCACCGCCCGGATCAGGCTGCGCCGCGGCAGCGGCTACCCGCTGCACGCCCGCGCCGTCCTCACCACGCCGGTGGACGCCGAGTGGGACGAGCTGGAGATTCCGTACGGGCACGGACTGGACGCCTGGCTGGCCGAGTTCGGCCCCGACGTGGTGGTCCTGGCCCCCGAGGAGCTGCGCACCGAGGTCGTCGACCGGCTGCGCGCCGTGGCCAAGGGCTGACGCGGGGGAGAGCGGGGAGCATGAGCAACGCCATCGACCAGACGCGCAGGATGCTGTCGCTGGTCACGTATCTGCGCGAGCGGCCCGGCGCCCGGGTCAGCGAGGTCGCGCGGGCCTTCGGCGTCACCGAGGCCGAGCTGATCGGCGACCTCAACGTGCTGCCGCTGTGCGGCACCAGCTTCCGCGGCGGCGACCTGCTGGACATCGACACCGACGGCGAGCGCATCTGGTGGCACAACCCGGGCACCGCCGACGACGTCGCCCAGCCGCTGCGGCTGGCCGCCGACGAGGCCACCGCGCTGCTGGTGGCCGCCCGCGCGGTGGCCAACCTGCCGGGGCTGCGCGACAGCGACCGGCAGGCGCTGCTGCGGGCCGGCACCAAGTTGGAGGCGGCGGCCGGCGAGGCGGCCGGGGCGAGCACCCACCTGTCGGTGACCTTCGAGTCCGAGGGCAGCGTGTTCGCGACCGTCGACCGCGCCCTCACCGAGCGCCGCCGGCTGTGGATGCGCTACTACTCCCCGGCTCGCGACACGCTGACCGAGCGCGAGGTGGACCCGATCCGGCTGTTCGCCGTCGGCCACACCTACGTCGAGGGGTGGTGCCGGCTCTCGGAGGACCGCCGCACCTTCCGGCTGGACCGCGTCGCCGAGATCCGGCTGCTGGACGAGCCGTCCGACCCGCCCAGGATCGAGCCGCGCGACCTGTCCCAGGGGCTGGTGCAGCCCGCCGGCGACGACCCGGAGGTGGTCGTCGAGGTCGGCCCCGGCGGACGATGGGTCGCCGAGTACTACCCGCACGACAGCGCCGAGGAGCTGCCGGACGGCGGTCTGCGGATCACCCTGCGCACCCCCGACCCGGGCTCGCTGCGCCGGCTGGCCCTGCGGCTGGGCCCGGACGGGCGGATCGTGTCGCCCGCGGGGCTGGCCGCCGAGGCCCGGGACGCCGCGGTCCAGGCACTGGCCGCCTACGGGGAGTGAGGACGCCGCCGATGACGCTGACGCCGGTCTCCGCCGGGCCCGTGCTGTTCCGGGCGAACTGCCCGCACTGCCGGGAGAGCTTCGAACTGGCGGCGGACGCGCTGCGGCTGGCCCTCGGCGGCTCGGCCCGCACCACGTTCTACTCCTTCACCTGCCCCGCGTGCGGCGAGCAGGTCCGCAAGCCGGCCGGCGAGCGCATCGTCGAACTCCTCACCGGCGGCGGCGTGCGCACCATCCGGCTGGCGTGAGGCCCGGCCGGTCCGGCGGGCGGTAGGCTCGCCGTCCATGTGGTGGATCATCGCCTGCGTGGGACTGTCGACCGCCGGCCTGCTGGTGCTCGCCGTGCTGGCCCTGCGGGTGTACGCCGAGGTGGCCGAGTTGGCCCGCCGGGTCGAGGCCGGCAGCCGCGCGCTGGCGGAGGCGGGGGAGCGGCTGAAGCGCGCCGCGGACCGGGCCGCCGAGCGCGCCGGCGGCATCTCCCGCCACTGAGCCTGCCGTGCCGAGGGGGACGAAGGGTACTCTGGCCGGGCGGCCCGCTACGGAGCGCGGCGGGGGCCGCCACCGGCCGTACGGCGGGGACCTCCCCTCCGTTCACCGGTGCACGCTACGATCACAGCGGAACACGCCGCCCCGGTGAGAAGGTAGATCTCATATGCTCGGCAACCTCAAGCCCCTGGAGCTCGTCCTCATCCTTCTCGTCGTCGTCCTGGTCTTCGGCGCCAAGAAGCTGCCGGACGTGGCCCGGTCGCTCGGCAAGTCGGCCCGCATCCTCAAAAGCGAGGCCAAGGCGATGAAGAACGACGGGTCCGACGGCACCGCCGAATCCACCGCCGCGCAGCCGGCGGCCGAGACCCCGCGCACCATCCAGTCCGCGCCCGGCGACACCGCGAGCGCCCGCCCGGTGCAGGAGCCGGCGGACCGCGCCGCCCGCGGCTGACCGTCGCCCGCAGCTGACCGGCGCCGCCGGGCCCGACCGGCCGCCGGACGACCCGACGCAGGACCAAGCCGTAGGCGGGGCGCCCCGCCCAGGCTGCCGCACGAGACGAGGACGTGGGTGCTCAAGACTGCCCGCCGCAAGCCGGCCAAGGACCCCGAGGGGCGGATGCCCCTCGCGGACCACCTGCGCGAGCTGCGCAACCGGCTTCTGAAGTCGGTCCTTGCGATCATCGTCGTCACCGTCGTGGCGGCGTTCTTCTACAAGGACATCATCCACCTGCTCCAGCAGCGCATCCCCGACAACGTCCGCTGCATCAACGGCCAGAACCACAAGGACACCAGCAAGGCCTGCGCGCAGATGACGGTGAGCGGCCTGCTCGGCGGCTTCTCCATCGCGCTGAAGGTCTCGCTGATGGCCGGCATCGTCGGCGCCTCGCCGGTCTGGCTCTACCAGCTGTGGGGCTTCCTCGCGCCCGGCCTGCACCGCAACGAGAAGCGCTACACCCTCGGCTTCGTCGGCGCGGGCGTCCCGCTGTTCCTGGCCGGCGGCCTGCTGGCGTACGAAATCCTGCCGCAGACCGCGCGGATCATGATCGGCTTCGTGCCGAACGACACCACCAACCTGCTGGCCCTCGACGACTTCCTCGACCTCGTCGTGCGCATGATCGTGGTCTTCGGCCTGGCCTTCGAGCTGCCGCTGGTGCTGGTGCTGCTGAACTTCACCGGCGTGGTCAGCGGCCGGCGGATGCTCGGCTGGTGGCGCGGCATGGTGATCGGCATCACCGTCTTCGCCGCCGTCGCCACCCCCACCGGCGACCCGCTGACCATGTGCCTGCTGGCCGCGCCGATCGTCTTCCTGTACTTCCTCGCGATGGGCGTCTGCTTCTTCAACGACGCGCGCCGGCGCCGCCGCCGCGAGGCCGACCCCGACTTCGGTCTCGACCCCGACGAGGCGTCCAGCCTCGACCACATCCCGGAGCAGATCACCTCCCAGCCCTTCGACGCGGCCGACCGGCGCGGCGACGACGGCTACGACGACGCCACCTGAGCGCGGCCCGGGCGCGGCCCGGCTCTTCGGCAGGCGCGGCCCCGGGCGGCGGTGACCGGGCATCCTCGGAGTGCCTGGAGCCGGCGGATACGGGATAGGGTCCGGCCGTGACCAGCGAGATCACCCTTGTCGTCAACCCCGCCGCGGGCCGTGGCCGCGGCGCCCGCGCCGCCGAGCCCGCCGCCGGCGCCCTGCGGGAGGCCGGCCACCGGGTGCGCGTCGTGGCCGGCGCGGACGCCGCGGAGGCGCTCGACCTGGCCCGCGCGGCCGTCGCCGGCGGCACCGGGGCACTCATCGCGGTCGGCGGCGACGGCATGGTCTCGCTCGCCCTGCAGGCCGTCGCGGGCACCGGCACCCCGCTGGGCGTCGTCGCGGTCGGCACCGGCAACGACTTCGCCCGGGTGAGCGGCCTGCCGGTGCGCGACCCCGCCGCGGCCGGCGCCGCGATCGCGCGGGCCCTGGCCGAGGGCCGGGGCCGCCCGGTGGACCTGGGCAGGACCGGCGACCGCTGGTTCGGCACCGTGCTCGCCTCCGGCTTCGACTCCCGGGTCAACGACCGCGGCAACCGGATGCGGTGGCCGGTCGGCCGCTTCCGCTACGACCTGGCGATGCTCGCCGAGCTCGCCGCGCTGCGCCCGATCCCGTACACGGTGGCCTTCGACGACGCGCCCGAGCGGGAGATCGAGGCGACCCTGATCGCGGTCGGCAACGGGTCCTCGTACGGCGGCGGCATGCGGATCTGCGCGGACGCGGTGATGGACGACGGGCTGTTCGACGTGTGCGTGGTCGGCCCGTGCAGCCGCAGCACCCTGCTGCGGGTCTTCCCGCGGGTCTACCGCGGCACCCACCCCTCGCACCCGGTGGTGACGGTGCACCGCGCCGCCCGGGTGCGGCTGGCCGCGGCCGACGTCACCGGCTACGCCGACGGCGAGCGGATCGGCCCGCTGCCGCTGGAGGCCGAGACGGTGCCGGGGGCGCTGCGCCTGCTGGTGTGAGGCGCCGGGCACGGGGCGTCCGGGGCGCTGGTGGGCCCCGGGGCGGCGGTGACCGCGCGCGGGTTCCCGCTGGGCAATCATGCCCCGGAAAAGCTGTACCGGGCAGATAAGATCACGCGCCGTGTCGGCACCTGCCGGTACGCTCGTTCCCGAGATGACCGAAGAGATGTCACCAGCCGAGCGCTACGCCGCCAGCCGTCGCCGCGCCGAAGAGAACGCCACCGCACTCGCCCGGTTCCGCGAGCTGTACGAGTTCGGGCTCGACCCGTTCCAGGTGGAGGCCTGTCAGGCGCTGGAGTCCGGCAGCGGCGTCCTGGTGGCCGCGCCGACCGGGTCCGGCAAGACCATCGTCGGCGAGTTCGCCGTGCACCTGGCCCTGGAGCAGGGCCGCAAGTGCTTCTACACCACCCCGATCAAGGCGCTGTCGAACCAGAAGTACAACGACCTCGCCAAGCGCTACGGCGCCGACCGCGTCGGCCTGCTCACCGGCGACAACAGCGTCAACGGCGACGCCCCGGTGATCGTGATGACCACCGAGGTGCTGCGGAACATGCTCTACGCGGGCTCGGCCGCCCTGGACGGCCTGGCCTACGTGGTGATGGACGAGGTGCACTACCTCTCCGACCGGTTCCGCGGCGCGGTGTGGGAAGAGGTGATCATCCACCTGCCGCAGTCCGTGACGCTGGTGTCGCTGTCGGCGACGGTTTCCAACGCCGAGGAGTTCGGCGACTGGCTGGACACCGTGCGCGGCGACACCGAGGTCATCGTCTCCGAGCACCGCCCGGTGCCGCTGTGGCAGCACGTGCTGGCCGGCCTGCGGATGTACGACCTGTTCGAGGAGAAGTCCGGGCCGACCGAGCCGCGTGGCCGCCGCGAGGTCAACGCGGACCTGGAGCGGCTGGCCCGGATGGAGAACCAGCGCGTCCACCGGCCCCGCGGCCGCGGCCGGGAGGCCGACCGGGAGCGCGAGCGCCGGGCCCGCAGCCGGGTGTGGACGCCCAGCCGCGCCGAGGTCATCGACCGGCTCGACGCCGAGGGCCTGCTGCCCGCCATCACCTTCATCTTCAGCCGGGCCGGCTGCGAGGCCGCCGTCCAGCAGTGCCTGTACGCCGGGCTGCGGCTGAACAACGACGAGGCCAGGGTGCGGGTGCGGTCGATCGTGGAGGAGCGCACCCGCTCCATCCCCGACGAGGACCTGCACGTCCTCGGCTACTTCGAGTGGCTGGAGGGCCTGGAGCGGGGCATCGCCGCCCACCACGCCGGCATGCTGCCGACCTTCAAGGAGGTCGTCGAGGAGCTGTTCGTCAAGGGCCTGGTCAAGGCGGTGTTCGCCACCGAGACGCTGGCGCTGGGCATCAACATGCCAGGCCCGCAGCGTGGTGCTGGAGAAGCTCGTCAAGTGGAACGGCGAGACCCACGCCGACATCACGCCCGGCGAGTACACCCAGCTCACCGGCCGGGCCGGGCGGCGCGGCATCGACGTGGAGGGCCACGCCGTGGTGCTGTGGCAGCGCGGCTTCGACCCGGCCGCCGTGGCGGGACTGGCCGGCACCCGTACGTATCCGCTGCGCTCGTCGTTCCGGCCGTCGTACAACATGGCGGTCAACCTGGTCGGCCAGTTCGGGCGGCACCGCTCGCGGGAGCTGCTGGAGACGTCCTTCGCGCAGTTCCAGGCCGACCGCTCGGTGGTCGGCATCTCCCGCCAGGTGCAGCGCAACGAGGAGGGCCTGGCCGGCTACCGGGAGTCGATGACCTGCCACCTCGGCGACTTCGACGCGTACATGCGGCTGCGCCGGGAGCTGAAGGAGCGGGAGGCCGAGCTGTCCCGGCAGGGCGCCGCGCAGCGCCGGGCCGCCGCGTCCGACGCGCTGGAGAAGCTCAGGCCCGGCGACATCATCCATGTGCCGGCCGGCAAGTTCGCGGGCCTGGCACTGGTGCTGGAGCCGGGCATCCCCGGCCGCGCGACCGGTCACCACCACCCGCGCGGCGGCGAGTACCACGACGGCCCGCGCCCGCTGGTGCTGACCGCCGAGCGCCAGGTCAAGCGGCTGGCCGCGCTGGACTTCCCGGTGCCGGTCGAGCCGCTGGAGCGGATGCGCATCCCCAAGTCCTTCAACCCGCGCAGCCCGCAGTCCCGCCGCGACCTCGCCTCGGCGATGCGCAGCAAGGCCGGCACGGCCCGCTGGACCGGGCCGGTGCGGCACCGCAGGGAGCGCGCGGCGGCGGCCGACGACACCGAGATCGCCCGGCTGCGCGCCGCGATCAGGGCGCACCCCTGCCACGGCTGCGACGACCGCGAGGACCACGCCCGCTGGGCCGAGCGCTACCAGCGGCTGCGCCGCGACAACCAGCAGCTGGAGCGCCGCATCGAGGGCCGCACCAACACCATCGCCCGCACCTTCGACCGGGTGTGCGCGGTGCTGTCCGAACTCGGCTATCTGGAGGGCGACACGGTCACCCCCGAGGGCCGCAGGCTGGCCCGGCTCTACGGCGAGTTGGACCTGCTGGCCAGCGAATGCCTGCGCGACGGCGTGTGGAACGCCCTCGGCCCGGCCGAACTCGCCGCCTGCGCCTCGGCGTTGGTCTACGAGTCCCGGCAGTCCGACGACGCGGTGACGCCCAAGCTGCCGACCGGCGCCGCGCGTGACGCGCTCGGCGAGATGGTCCGCATCTGGGGCCGTCTCGACGCGCTGGAGGAGGCGCACCGGATCAACCAGACCGAGGGCGTCGGCCAGCGCGAGCCGGACCTCGGCTTCGCCTGGGCCGCCTACCGCTGGACGTCCGGCCGGCCGCTGGACGACGTGCTGTCGGAGGCGGACATGCCGGCCGGCGACTTCGTCCGCTGGTGCAAGCAGCTGATCGACGTGCTCGGCCAGATCGCCGACGCCGCGCCGCCCGACGGCCCGGTCCGCCGCAACGCCCGCAAGGCCGTGGAGGGCCTGCGCCGCGGCGTGGTGGCGTACTCCTCGGTGGGCTGACCCCCTCCTGGCCCCCTCCTGACCCTCCTGACCTCCTCCGTACGGCCGCTCCCGTACGCCCGTTGGCGCCCGTTCGCGCTCCTTCGCGCCTGCGGGCGCCCACGCGGGGTCGCGCCCTGCCGTGCGTCCTCCCAGATTCGCGATACATCGCGGTTGATGCCGACCTGTCTTCGCGATATACTCGGCTGCGGATATACGGGATCGAGTGATGGTCGGGGGTGGCGGTCATGGCCCAGCGGGCACGGCTGTCCAATCCGCTGGCCCTGGCGGTCATGGTGTTCCTCGGCGAACGCCCGATGCACCCGTACGAGATCGCCCGGCTGCTGCGGCAGCGCGGCAAGGAACACGTCATCAAGATCAACTACGGCTCGCTCTACACCGTGGTGCAGAACCTGGAGAAGCGCGGCTTCGTCGAGGTGACCGGCGTGCAACGCGAGGGCAACCGGCCCGAGCGCACCCTCTACGGCCTCACCGAGGCCGGCCGGGTCGAGATGCACGACTGGCTGGCCGACCTGGTGGCCGTGCCCGCCCGGGAGTACCCCGCCTTCGACACCGCGCTCTCGCTGATCGGCGCGCTGCACCCGGACGAGGTGGCCGATCTGCTCGCCGAGCGGGTGCACGCCCTGGAGGTGCACGCCGCCGCGCTGCGCGGCATCCTCGGCCGGCTCGACGCGGACCTGCCCCGGCTGTTCGTGATCGAGACCGAGTACCAGCTGCACATGATCGACGCCCAGGCGCAGTGGGTGCGCGGGCTGCTCACGGCGATGGCCGACGGCGCCCTGCCGGGCGTGGCACAGTGGCGGACCTTCCACGAGACCGGCGAGGTGCCGGAGGAGTGGACCGATATCGAGGAGCGCATGGCAGAGCAGGAATGACGAGGTCCGGCGCCCGCTGCGGCAACAGCGGACGCCGGCACGCGAACCAGCGAACCCGGCCGGAACGCCCGCGGACCGCGGACACCGGGGGATCGAGGTGCGGCACACCCACGATATCCCGGCTCCCCTCCGCGGCTGCGCCATCTCGTCCGGCCCCACAGCCGTGCCCGTCCGGAGGCGCCCGCGCGCACCTCCGGCCGGCACCACAGCACCGCGGAGGCACACCACCATGACCACCCACCCGCCCGCCGTCGAGGCGAGCGACCTCACCAAGAGCTATCCCGGCGGCGTGACCGCCCTGGACGGGATGTCCGTCACCGTCGCCGCCGGCACCGTCTTCGGGCTGCTCGGCCCCAACGGCGCCGGCAAGTCCACCACCGTCAAGATCCTCACCACCCTGGCCCGCCCCGACTCCGGCGCCGCCTCGGTCGCCGGGCACGACGTGCTGCGCCACCCGGACCGGGTGCGCCGCGCGATCGGCGTGGTGGCCCAGAAGTCGGGCGCCGACCCGGTGGCCACCGGCCGCGAGAACCTGCTGCTCCAGGGCCGCCTGTACGGGCTGCGCGGCGCGGACCTGGCCCGCCGCGTCGACGGGCTGCTGGAGCGCTTCGACCTCGCGGACGCAGGCGGCCGGCTGGTCAGGACGTACTCCGGCGGCATGCAGCGCCGCCTGGACGTGGCGCTCGGGCTGGTGCACCGGCCCCTGGTGCTCTTCCTGGACGAGCCGACGACCGGCCTGGACCCGGAGGCGCGCACGGCGATGTGGGACGAGATCGACCGGCTGGCCGGCGACGAGGGCCTGACCATCCTGCTCACCACGCACTACCTGGAGGAGGCCGACCGCCTCGCCGAGCGCATCGCGATCGTGGACCGCGGCCGGGTCGTCGCCGAGGGCACGCCGGACGAGCTGAAGGGCGAACTGCGCGGCGACGCCGTCCACGTGGAGCTGCGCGAGACGCCCGGCGCGGTCGACGCGCAGCTGCTGCGAGCCGCCCTGGACGCCTTCGCCGGCGTGCGCGAGGCGGTGGTCGACGGCCGCAGGCTCAGCGCCCGCGCCGACGACGGGCCCGC
Source organism: Actinacidiphila sp. DG2A-62 (assembly GCF_035825295.1). Lineage (NCBI taxonomy): Bacteria > Bacillati > Actinomycetota > Actinomycetes > Kitasatosporales > Streptomycetaceae > Actinacidiphila > Actinacidiphila sp. DG2A-62. The sequence goes on along the minus strand of NZ_JAYMGI010000002.1, from coordinate 1,284,985 downwards.
CGCCGTACCGCAGGTGCTGGCCGTGCTGGAGCGCGAGGGGGCGCAGGTCGCGTCCGTGACCGTGGCCCGGCCCTCGCTGGACGACGTCTACCTCCGCTACGCCGGGCGCCGGTTCGCCGACGCCGACGGCGCCGCGGGCGCCGCCCCCCTCCCCGCGGGCGCCGCCGGAGGTGCGCGATGACCGCCGCCACCCCGTACGCCGGAGCCGGCCGTGCCGACTCCGCCGGGTCCGCGCCCGGCCGCGGCCTCCTGGAAGCGCTCGCGCACAGCTGGTACATGACGCAGCGTCAGCTGGTGGCGATCTTCCGCCAGCCGGTTTTCGTCGTGATCACCCTGGTGCAGCCGGTCATCTGGCTGTTCCTGTTCGGCCAGTTGTTCAAGAAGGTGGTCGAACTCCCGGGCTTCGGCGCCCAGTCGTACCTGGACTATTTGGTGCCCGGCGTGGTGGTGATGAGCGCGGTGTCCTCCAACATGTGGGCCGGCATGGGCACGTTGGAGGAGATCGAGCGCGGCACCCTGAACCGCTTCCTGATCACGCCGGTCAGCCGCGCGGCGCTGATGAACGCCAACGTGGTGCAGCAGGCGTTCAGCACCACCGTGCAGTCCGCGGTGATCGTGCTGCTCGGCAAGCTCGGCGGCGCGCACTACCCGGGCGGCATCGGCGGCGTGCTGCTGCTGGTGCTGCTGTCGATCCTGCTCGGCACGGTCTTCGGCGCGCTGTCCAACGCGCTGGGCATGCTGGTCAGGCAGCGCGAGAGCATCATCGGTGTCAACACCTTCCTGCTGCTGCCGCTGACCTTCCTGTCCTCCGCGTTCATGGCGCCCGGCCTGATGCCCTCCTGGATGCGGCACATCGCCGACTTCAACCCGGTCAACTGGGCGCTGGTCGCCGGGCGTTCGGCGATGTCCGCGAACCCCGACCCGGGCGTGGTGCTGGGCCGCGGCGGCGCGCTGCTGGCGCTGGCGGCAGCGGCGGTGTGGCTGTCCACCCGAACCTTCCGCTCGTACCAGAAGTCGGTGTGAGAGCGGCCCGGGCCCCCGCGGCGTGCGGGGGCCCGAGCCCTGTCCCGGCGCGGGGCCGGCCTTGTCCCGGCGCGAGGCGCGTTCAGGCAGCGCCCTCCTGCTCGGCCTCGACCTGCGCGTTCCACTCCCGCTTGGAGGACTGCCAGCCGTCTTCGTCCTTGCCGATCCGCCAGTAACCGGAGATCGACAGCCGCTCGCGCGGGACCCCGCGGTCCAGCCGCAGGTGCCGGCGCAGCTCCTTGACGAAAGTCGCCTCGCCGTGCACGAAGGCGTGCACGTCGCCCGGCGGGAAGTCCAGCGCGGTGACCGCCTCCACCAGGGCCTCGCCCACCGGGCGCGAGCCGCGGTGCAGCCAGACGATCTCGGCGTCGCCCGCGGTGACCAGCTTCTGCTCCTCGGCCGGCCCCTCGACCTCCACGAACACCTTCGCCGTCGCCCCGGCCGGCAGTCGCTCCACCGCCGCGGCCACGGCCGGCAGCGCGCTCTCGTCACCGGCCAGCAGGTGCCAGTCGGCCGCCGGATCGGGCGCGTACCCGCCGCCCGGGCCCATGAACCACAGGCTGTCGCCCGGCTCCACCCGCGCCGCCCACGGCCCGGCCAGCCCCTGGTCGCCGTGGTGCACGAAGTCGACCGTCATCTCGCGCGCCGCCGGGTCCCAGGCCCGCACGGTGTACGTGCGGGTCGTCGGCCACTGCTCGCGCGGCAGGTCGCGGCGGATCGCCTCGATGTCCAACGGCGCGGTGTACCGCTGCCGGTAGGCGTCCTCCAGCGCGCCGCCGCCGGGCGCGAACAGCAGCTTCACGTAGTGGTCGGTGCACGCGCCCACCTCCAGCTCGGCGTCCGCCGCCAGCTCGAACACCACCCGGATCATGTGCGGCGTCAGCCGCTCGGCCCGCACCACGTGCGCGGACTTCGCCCTCGGCGTCCTGCGCGGCGCTCCGCGCTCGGGTCGTTCCGCCATCGGCAGCCTCCAGACCTTTCAAGTTAGGCAAGCCTAACCCATGGGTCGGCCGGACCGCACGCACCGGACCCGGTCACGCGGCACGTCCGCGCCGGCGGGTCGGGGACCCGCCGGCGCGGACGTCGGTGCGGCCGTGGCCGTCAGGAGGCGGTGCAGGTGAGGGCCGGTGCGGTGAAGGCGCCGCTGGCCGTGCCCTGGAAACCGAAGCTGGTGGAACCGGCCGCGGCGAGTGCGCCGTTGTAGCTGAGGTTGGTCGCGGTGACCGAGGCGCCGGTCTGCTGGACGGTGGCGTTCCAGGCGCTGGTCTCCTGCTGGCTGCCGGGCCAGGTCCAGGCGACCTTCCAGCCGTTGACCGGGGCGCTGCCCGCGGTGACCGTCACGGTGGCGGTGAAGCCGGCGGACCACTGGTTGTCGATGTGCAGGACCGCGGTGCAGCCCGCGTTGCCCGTGCCGCCGGTGGTCGTACCGGAAGTGGTGCCGGTCGACGTTCCGGCGGAGGTGCCGGTGGAGGTGCCCGTCGTCGTGCCGCTGGACGTACCGGAGGACGTGCCCGACGAGGTGCCGGAGGACGTGCCGCTGGACGTGCCGGAGGACGTGCCGGAGGACGTGCCCGACGACGTGCCGGAGGAGGTGCCGCCCGTCGAGCCCGTGCCGCCGAAGGTCGGCGCCTTGATCGAGGTCAGGTACCCGTCCTTGACCGTGTCGACGCTCTGCCAGTCGTCCTTGAGGATGCCGCCGGTGTCACCGGAGTCGGGGTTCCAGGACCAGAACGTCCAGCTGAAGCTGTCCCCGCCGTTGGTCGAGGTCGGCAGCATGTACGAGACCAGGGCCTTCAGCCACTGCTGGTCGGTCGTGGACTGCAGGGTGGTGCCGAACTCGCCGACCCACACCGGCGCGAGGTTCTGCTTGAAGATGTAGCCCCAGTACTTGTCCCACACGCCCGGCATGTTGGCCGGGAACGACGGGTCGGTGAACCAGGTCTGCTGGGCGACCGAGGTCGCGTAGTCGTGCGCGGAGTACACGACCCGGTTGGCCACGCTGAGCTGCACCGGGTACTGCGCGACGCCCATCAGGTTGCCGCCCCACCAGCCGGACGTGCCGTTGAAGGTCTGGATGCCCTCGACGAAGATCAGCAGGTTGGGGTTGACGCCGAGGACCGCGTTGCCGGCCCGCTCGGCGGCCAGCCGCCAGTCGGTGGAGGTGTCGCCGCAGCCCCAGCAGGCCGGGTCGTGCGGCTCGTTGTGCAGGTCGATGCCGACGACCGCGGTGTTCCCCTGGTAACGGGCGGCCAGCGCCTTGAGATTGGTGATCCAGGTCGACTCCGGGACGCTGCTGGTGTACCACAGCGCCGACTGGCCGCTGGAGTCCGGGCGGTGCCGGTCCAGGATGACCCGCAGGCCGACCGACCCCGCGTAGTCGACGATCTTGTCCATGATCTGGAGCGGGCTGAGACCCTGCAGATCCTGGTTCATGCCGTAGAAGGTGATGCTGTTGGCCGTGGCGCCGGGCTTGAAGATGTCGTCGCTGTACGGCAGTCGGATCGTGTTGTACCCGAGCTGCTTCATCTGGTCGATCATGCTCTTGTAGTCACGCGACCAGAGGCCGTGCACGACCTCGTTCGAGGTCTCGAAGCCGAACCAGTTGATGCCCGCGATGCGCACCGGCTGGTTGTTGGAGTCCAGGATGTCCCGCCCGCTGGTGTGCCAGTAGCCGGTGCCCGCGGCGGCTGCCGCCGCTGCGGCGGCCGGCGCGAGGGCCGGCTTCGCGGCGGTCGGGGCGGAGTTGCCCGCCGCCGTCGCGGACGACTGGCCCACGACGAGCGCGATCAGCGCCAGCAGGGCTGCCGCGACCGCGGCGCCGAACGCGGCGCGCGGCATGCGGGACGTTCGAGGGGGGCTCGTGGGGGAGCCCGAGGTGCTGACCACGGGTGCGATTCCTCTCGGTGGGGGGTGGAACGCCTTCAGTTCGTGGTGTGGGGGGACGCCGGGAACACTGTGGGAGCGCTCCCAGACGCACCCTGCATGAAAGCGACGTCACCTGCGGGGCGTCAAGAGGGCCGACCGTCTTCACCTTGTGAAGCCAACGGGCTCGTGCATGGATGGCGGTGAATGGCCGGCGGTGAGACGTCGGTGGCTCGCGACGTCGCCGCGGCGGTTTCTGCGGCGGCACCGACACGACCGGCCCGTCGCGGTGACGACGACATCATCCGGCTCAGCCCGCCGGTCGTCGGCGCGGTGCCGCTCCCGTCAGGCGGTGTCGCCGACCGGCGAGTTCGCGGCGGGCGGGATCGCGGTGGCCGAGGCGCCGGTCCCGTCGGCCCGCTCGGCCGGCCGGGTGCGGGCGCCGAAGCGGGCCAGAGCCGGGCCGGTGAGTCCCAGGAACAGCATGATCGCCCCGAGCCCGATCCAGCCGGCGCTGCCGAAGTCCAGGACGACGCCCAGCAGGAAGACCGGCGCGACGGCGCGGGCTGCTCCGGACGCCGTACCGGACAAGCCCTGGTACTGGCCCTGGGCGTATGCCGGCGGAAGACCGTAATCGAACGCGAAGGTGCCGGAGGCGTACCAGATCTCGCCGAGCGTGAGCAGCGCCATTCCGGCGGCGAGCACGAGCAGGGCCGCCCATGCCGGTGCCGCGGCCATCAGGCTGATCGCGGCGCAGCCGAGCATGAGGGCGATGCCCGCGCGGCGCAGGGCCACTCCGCCGTCGCCGAGTGTCTGGACGCTGCCGCCGAGCCGGACCTGGAGGAGCACCACCAGGGCGGTGTTGATGATGAAGGCGAGGGTGACCCCCCAGCTCGGGGCGTCGGTGTGGCCGACGATCCAGACCGGGATCATGATTTCGAGGATGAGCGACTGGACGGTCATCGCGCCGCCGACCAGCGCATAGGCGACGAACGCCTTGTCCCGCAGCGCGATGCCTTTGGGATCGGGCGCGGCGTCGACGGCCGGACCCGGGTGGTCGTCGTCAGGGGAATCCTTCTCCGGCCGGGGCAGCGGCCGGTAGTCGGGAACCCTGAACAGCAGGATGAGTGCGGCTGTCTGGGCGGCGCCGAACAACACGATGAGGACGTGATAGGCGGCGGCGGTGCCGATCTGGATGCCGGCGCCGCTGACCAGTGAGCCGAACGCCACCCCGATGTTGGCGACCGCGCGGGACTGCGAGCGGATGGTGACGGTCTGCTCGCCGCCCACCCTGCGCAGCAGGGCGCCGACGGAGGGGAAGTAGGCGGCGAAGCTGACGTCCATGCACGCGTTGACGACCAGCAGGGTCAAGAAGTTCTGGACCAGCAGGTAGGCGAGCCCGGAGGCGGCCAGCAGGGCGAGCGATCCCATGACCACCCGGCGCGGGCCGACTCGGTCCGCGAGCGCGCCGGCCGGCGCGGACATGAGGATGGCGATCAGGCTGGACACGGTGAAGGCGAGTCCGACCTTCGCGGAGGACAGGCCGACGATCCTGGTGAAGTAGAGGACGCTGATCGGCATCATGATGCCGCCGCCCACCGTGCCCACGAACGACGAGGTGACATACATGCGCTGCGGGCCGGCCTCCGGTACGAGGCTCTTGGCGAAGGTCAACGGACTGAGTACGGACATGGCCTGCCTTCTGTCGTCCACGCGTCGGCATCCCAGGACGGGCGACGCGTCTCGCCCGAAGCGAGCGTCGCCGCGCGTCCTGACCGTCCGCTCCGGTGTTCCGTCACGGCTCTGCTGGATGGACAACCTAGGGGTTCGCGGCCTGGCGGGCATCTCCCCACATGCCCGGCCGGCCGGTGCCCGCCCGGCTCGGCAACCTCGAAGCTGCCCGGCGCCGCGTCCGACTCCTAGCGTCGAAGGGCCGAGCACCGCCTTCGGTGCGGGACAGAGAACCGGAAAGGGCGTTGCCGTATGCCAGGCGCCGAGGAAGTCACCCGCTATCCGCTCTCCGCCCAGCTGACGATGTGCTGTGCCGATGAGCGGGAGGGCTTCGACATGTCGAAGTTCATCGCGCCGATGGCGCTCAGGATACGGGGCGTCGTGGACACCTCCGCGCTCCGGAGCGCGCTGGACGACGTGGTGGCCCGGCACGAGTCGCTGCGCACGGTGCTCGCCTGCGACTGCGAGGACGACGGCCCCGCGTACCAGTCGGTGCTGCCTCCCTCCTCCGTGCCGTTCACCGAGCACGTCCTGGTGCCCGGCCCGGGGGAATCACGGGAGGACGTCGCCGAGGAGCTCCTCGTCAAGCTGCACGCGCAGACGATGCCGCGCTCGCAGACCCCCCTGCTCAGGGCCGCGCTGCACCGGTTCGACGACCGGGACGCGGTGCTGACGATCCTCTCCTCCCACCTCGCGGTCGACGCGTGGTCCGCCGGTCTCCTCCGCCGCGACCTCGCGGCCTGCTACCGGGCCCGGGTACGCGGCGAGGCAGCCGGACTCCCCCGGCCCGGCAGTACGGGGAGTACGCCGCGCGACAGCAGGCCGAGCTGGCCGGGGAGAAGTCCAGGAAGGTCCGTGACTTCTGGACCGCGCAGCTGGCCGGCGGCCAGGTCTTCGCGCCGGCCGCCGATCAGGTCCCCGGCGCCGCTCCTGTCGGCAGCGTCTACGGCCACGCCGCCTTCGAACTCGGTCCGCGGGAGATGGACGCCGTCCGCGCCGTCGCACGCAGCGTGCGCGGTACGCCCTGGCACGTGCTGGTCGCGGCGGGCGCGCTGCTCGCCGCCCGGGTCACCGGGGTTCCGGACGCCGCGCTCATCTCCCAGACCGCCGCCCGCGACGACCGGGACTTCCGTGACACCGTGGGGTTCTTCGCGGACGTGCTGCCGCTGCGGGTCGACCTCCGGGACTGCGTCACCTACCGGGACGTCCTGCTGCGAGCGCGCGGAACCTGCCTGGACGCTTCCCGCCACCCCCTGCCGAACCAGGTGATCGAACAGGACAACCCCGACTTCATGCGGCCCCAGGCGCAGCCGGAGAACATGCTGTTCCTCTTCAACTACGCCCGGCCGGTGGTGGCGGACCAGGACATCCAGTTCGCCGAGCACGTCGAGCAGGTCACCATGCGGCGTGAAGTGCCGCTGGGCCGGGGCGGATTCTGCATCTGGGGCATGTGGGACCTGCCCTCCGGCGGCCTGCGCGGCCTGTTCGAGTACGCGCCCGACCGGCTCAGGGCCGGCACGGCGGAACGCTGGACAGCCGACTTCGCCGCCCTGGTCGCACGCATCGCCGTCGCCCCCGACAAGCCCTGGACAGCGGACGTCTGAGCAGCCGGGACCGGCGGCGGCCGTCAGGCGGCGCCGGTCCCGCCGTCGGTGTGCAGGCTGAACGTCCGGGCGGCGCGGACGCACAGGTCGTGGAGTTCCGCGGCGCTGCCCGCGCCGAGGACCAGGAAGAAGTACCAGTCGGACGGCCCGGTCAGGCGGGCCCGCTCGCCGATCCCCCGCTGCCGGCGCCAGGTGATCGTGCCGGGGAAGGCCCGCAGTTCCGCATCGGTCGGCACGCTGGTGATGACCCCGGGGACCGACGGCCGGATGCTGATCCCGCCGACGTGCGGCCAGGGCCGGGTGAGCGGCGGGATGCCGCCTGTCAGCGTGGAGTCCGCGATGAGGGACCAGGTGGAGCGGCCGTGGTAGGCGCCGAGCATCGGCTGCACCCAGGCGCCGCCTGCGCGCGAGGCGATCTCGGAGAAGACCAGTTCCCCGTCGGGGCGCCGGAACACCTCCAGGTGGGTCGGGCCGTCGACGATGCCGAGCGCCGGGTTGATCCGCGCGTGCATCTGCCGTAGCCGGTCGTAGAGTTCGGGATGCTCCTCGGGCGCCAGGATCATCGATCCGTCGAGCGCGGTCTCCAGCACCGTGATCCGCGGTCGCAGGTAGCGGTGGACCACGAACGTCTCCGCCCGGCCGCCCGACCAGATCGCGTCGACGCACAGTTCCTCGCCCGGCACGAACTCCTCGACGATCAGGTGGCGGGACCGCTGCGCCGGGTCGAAGGTCAGCCCGGTCGCGGCGGCTTCCAGTCCGGCGGCCTCGTCGACCCTGACCGTCGCGCTGGCGCCGAATCCGGCTGCCGGTTTGACGATCAGCGGCGCCGTCAGCTCCTTCCCGGCCAGGATCGTGGCCGCCTCGTCCCGGGCGTCCGCCAGCGACCGGAACCGGGTCACGGGCACGCCGGCGGCCCGTACCAGTTCCTTCATGAGGCGCTTGTCGCGGTGCGCGACGTGATGCACGGGATCGCCCGGCGGGTCCTGCACCAGCATGCGCAGGTAGCCCGCGCCGAACTGGCTCAGCTCGTTCTGGTTGCACACCCGGATGACCGGAGGACACGTCTGCCGCAGGTCGACGGCGACGGCCGACACTTCGGACAGCGAGTCGAGGCTGCCCACGGTGTAGACCTTCCGGCATCGGGCCAGCAACCGCGGGTCCGGCGACTCGTACCGGACGTCGGCGCGTTCGAGCACCAGGCAGACGTCGGCCTGGCGTTCGGCACGCGCGGGGTGGTCCAGCAGGGCGGCGAGCAGCTCCGGCTGATACCGGCAGACGACGACGGTGCAGGGACCTGCGCGGTCAGGACGCCTCGCGGTCATCGTCGGCCCCTTTCAGGTCGAGGAGTTCTCTGAGGCCCCGCCGGTCGGCCTTGCCGCCCGGGAGCAGCGGCATGGCCGCGAGTCCGATGACGCGATCGGGCATGCCGGCGCCGAGCACGGCGTGCAGCGGACGGCGCAGCGCCGGGGCGACTGCCGGGTCCGGAACCTCGACGACCAGCACGACGTCGCCGGTCGCGGGCAGGTGGACGCAACAGGCCGAGCGGACCGCGGGCAGGTCGGCGGCGGCCGCCTCGATGGCGGCGATGTCCACGAATACGCCCCGGCGTTTGACCAGCGAGTCCAGCCGGCCGACGATCACAAGCCGCCCCGCCCCGTCCAGCATGCCGCGGTCCTGGGTACGGAACGCGGTCCCCTCGTCGCCGCACGACAGGCGTGCGCGGTCGTCCGGCCCGCAGGCGCCGGAGAGGTAGCCGAGCGAGCCGTCCGGGGTGGTGATGACGACTCGCTGAACGCCAGGGGCGCCGGCCGGGTCGACGGGTTCCAGGCCGAGGACCGTGCCGGGCAGCGGGTGGCCGACCGGCTGCAGACCGGAACCGCAGTCGTCGGGCACCTCGTAGTGGAACTTGGCGAGCGTGGTCTCCGACGGCCCGTACAGATTGCCGACCTTCGACTTCGGGGCGACCGCACGCCACTGCCGCACATGTCGCCCGTACAGGGGCTCGCCGGCGAACACCGTGTGCCGTAGCGCGTCGAGGGTGGTCGGCGGGGCAGCGGCGAGCCAGCGGGCGCTCAGGCTCGGCACCGCGTGCAGCACCTCGATGCCGCTCTCGGCGAGCCAGGGGAGCACGGCGGCCGGGGTGACGCGGGTGGACCGGGGGGCGACATGCAGTTCACCGCCTGAGCACAGCGGGAGCAGCAGGTCGCGGTAGACCACGTCGAACGACGGGGAGGTCAGCATCGCCACCCGGGTGCCGGGGGCCAGCCCGAGCGCGGCGATCTCCCAGTCGATGAAGGCCAGCAGCCCGGCCGCGCGGCCGACGATGCCCTTGGGAGTTCCCTGGCTGCCCGAGGAGAACACCAGGTAGCCGGCGCTGGCCGGCAGGACGCGCGGGTCGGGCTCACCGGTCGGCTCGGCCTCGCCGGTCGCGGGCCGCAGCACTGCCGACGGCCGGGCGGCCTCCAGCACGGCGGTCACCCGCGCCGCGGCCTGCTGTTCGTCGACGAGCAGAGGCACCAGCCCGGCGGCCCTGGCGCCGAGGAAGGCCGCCGCGGTGGCCGGCTCGCCGCCGGTGAGTACCGCGACCGGTGTGCCGGTGGCGAGGCCGAGCGCCGCGCAGCGGCCTTGCCACCGGTCGGTCTGCCGCAGCAGGTCCCGGTAGGTGATCCGCTCGCCCCCGCCGACCACGGCCGGGTCTTCGGGACGGCCCGCGGCGATGAGCCTGACCCGGTCGACGATCGGGCAGGGCGTGGCCGCTTCCACGCCGCTACCGGCCGCTGGCCGCGTCGATGCGCTGGACCAGGAGGTCGGCCAGCTCGCCGAGCGACGTGACGTCGAAGACGTCCACCATGGTGCACTCGACGTCGAACGCCTCCTCCAGGATGCCGGCCATCTCCACCGCCGCGATCGAGTCGAAGCCGGCCGAGATCGGATCGAGGTCCGCGTCGACGTCTCCGCCGTGGGCCTGCCGGGCCGCGTCGAGCACGGCGGCGAGCACCTGGCGGGAGAAATTGCTGCTCGTTGCGGTGTCCACTGATGGTCCCTCCGGGCTGGTCAGGGGTGGGCAAGGGGCAGGACGAGGTCGCGGTGGTCGGCGGGCCGGCGCTCGCAGGCGTGCTCCTTCCCGCGGATGACAGCCGGGAGCGGGCGCCGCCGGCCTGCCCATGGGCAGGCGCAGGGGCGTCGCCCGGGCGCCGCCGGCCTGCGCCCCCACTGTCACACCCCCCCGGCGCCCGCCGCATCTTCCAGCTTGTGGAGCGTGCGCCGGATCCGGCACGACGGAAGATGGCCCGCGCCGGGGCCGGTCGGCAGGCTGCGGTACGGATCACCGTGGACCGCCGGGCGAGGAGGCCGAAACCATGCGGATCGACACCAGGGAGAACGCCAGGATCGCCCTTGCGAGCGTGGCGGAGGCACTCGACCGGGACTGGCACGACCCGGCGCTCGACATCGACATCGTGCGGGTGCGGCTGACCGATCTGGCCCGGCGCGAGGAGCTGGAGGCCGCGGGCTTCCTGGTCAAGCCGTCATGGATCAGCTGGCTGGCCCCCCTGACCGCTTCGGCGACCGCGTTCCAGGCGCGGCTGCCGACCAAGGAGCGCAAGAGCCACCGCTACGCCGCGCGCGTCGCCGAGAACAGCGGGATCGTGCTGCGCGTCCTGCCGGCCGTCGGCGAGCAGGACCTCCAGGACTTCCTCCGGCTCTACGACCGGCAGATCGCCGGGATGACCCACGGCGTCAACCACGCCCGTCGGCAGGAGCGCCATCTCCTGCGCCATCTGAGCACCCTGCTCGGCGTGTTCGCGTACGCCGACGGCACGCTCACCGGAGGCTGCCTGGGCTGGCTGCGGCCCGAGCAGTCCATGGTGCAGCTGCGGTTCTCCGCGGTGGCCGACGCCGCGCGCCAGGGCATGCTGTCGCGCCTGATGTACACGGCGGCCTTCGACGCGGCACGCGAACGCGGCTTCGTCTGGGCCTCGTTGGGCAACGACCCCTCGCTGCTGGGGCACACGGCGCAGCCCGGCCTGTTCGGCTTCAAGGCCCGCCTCGGGTTCGCGCCGGTCCCGGCGCAGACACTGCCGCCGCAGGTCACCGGCGACGAGGCGGAACTCGTCGTCCACATGCGGGCGTTGGCGCAGCCCTCACTGTCGGTCGCCTACCGCGGGACCGAGCCGGTCCCCAGCCAGGAGGGCCTGCCGCCCTCGCTGCCGCTGCACGCCGTCCTCCTCTCGGCCGTGCCGAACGCGTCGGAGCCCGCCTGGCTGCCCCGTTCCCCCATCCCCGTCACCCACCGGGTGGTCGACGACCCGCAGCGCGTACTCGGGTGACACCTGCCGCGGGACCGGCTCCCGCGCCCCGTCCGCCCCACCCGTGACCGGCTCCCGCGTCCTGTCCGCCCCACCCGTGACCGGCTTCCTCGGCACACTGTCCAAGACGGCGGCGCCGGTTCGTCGTAGGGGTGTCCGACCCTGTCCCGGTGCGGCGCCGACAGGACGGCTGGCCGCCGGGACGGGAGCGGCCGGCCCCGCGACGGTGCGCGGAGCCGGCCGACGCCGGGCACGCAATCAGGCGGACGGCCGTCCGTGCCCGGCCGGGAGCCCCTGCCTCACAGGTACATCGTGTTCGGTTCGAGCCCGCACAGGATGCGCCCGTACAGCTCCGCGCTGGTCGAGGCGTGCATGAGCGCGTGCACGCTCAGCGCGTGAAGGTCGCGCACCGCCCGCTGGAAGGGGTTGGACCGGTAGAGCGACGAGCCGCCGCTCTCGTCGGCCAGGCCCGTGGCCGCCGCGTTGGTCAGCTGGAAGACCCGGCCGAGGTAGGCCCGGGCCTTGACCCGCTCCGGCAGGCTCCAGGCCTCGCCGGCCGCGCCCTTCGCGTCCACCTGTGCGGCCAGCCGCGTGGCGTGCGACTCGGCCTCCTCGATCAGCAGGGCCGCCTCGGCGACCTTCAGGTGGGTGATCGGCGCCTCACGGCGGCTGGCGTAGTCGGTGTAGGTGATCTTGTGGTCGAGCCGGTCCATGAAGGCCGCCTGGGCCGCCTTGGCCAGCCCGATCGCGGCCCCGGTGAATGTGGCGCAGCCGGTGACCATCAGCGGTGTGCGGAAGACGGCGGATCCGGCGTTCAGCTCGGACGCGGTCTGCTCCTCCAGCACGCCCACCAGGGGCAGCACCCGGTCCTGCGGCACGAAGACGTCGTGGGCGATGGTGGTGACGCTGCCCGTGCCGCACAGGCCCGTGGTGTACCAGTCGTCGTCGATCGACAGCTCCGACAGCGGGACGACCGCCATCACCGGCCACTGCGACGCGCCGTCGGGCGTGGGCGCCATGGCCAGCACGACCTGCCACTGGCTGTGCTTGGCGCCGCTGATGAACTGCCAGCGGCCGTTGATCACCACGCCGTCGCCGGTCGGCACCGCGGCCGCGGTGGGGCTCAGCACCCCACACACCCGCGAGCCGGGGGCGAACACCTCGTCCTGGACGTGGTCGGGGAACTGGGCCGCCATCCACGCCGAGGTGGACCAGGCGGACACGTTCCACGCCGCCGAGCCGTCGCCCATGCCGAGCTGGGTGATCACCTCCAGGAAGGTGGCCGCGTCGCTCTCCTGGCCGCCGTAGCGGGTGGGCACCCGCATCGTGAAGACGCCCGCGTCGGCGAGTGCCGCCAACGTCTCGTCGTGCAGCGCCCGGTGGTCCTCGCCCCACTGCGCGTTGGACCGCAGGACCGGCGCCAGCTCGGCTGCGCGCCGGCCGAGTTCGGTCCGCACGGTGGTGTCCGCGTTCATCGACGCTCCTCGTGGTCCATGGCGATGACGCGCACTCAGACGGCGGGGGTGAGACGGATGGGGAGCGTGGAGGCACCGTTGAGCAGGAAGGTCCCCTGCGGCTCGATCTGGTCGGCCGGGACGCCCAGCGCAAGGTCGGGGAAGCGCTCGAACAGCGCCGGCAGCCCGATCGCGGCCTCCATCCTGGCCAGCGGCGCGCCCAGGCAGTGGTGCACGCCGTAGCCGAAGGACAGGTGCTCCTTGTCCTCGCGGGTGATGTCGAACCGGTCGGCGCTGTCGCCGTGCCGCAGCGGGTCGCGGCCCGAGGCGGCGAAGCCGATCAGCACCGGGTCCCCCTTGGGGATGGTCACCCCGGCGATCTCGACCTCCTCGGCGGTGAAGCGGAACGGCAGCTGCGCGATGGGTGATTCCACCCGCAGCGTCTCCTCGATGACGTCCTTCCACGGCACCCGGCCGTCCAGCACCATCTGCAACTGGTCGGGGTGGGTGAGCAGCGCGACGACCGCCTTGCTCAGCAGATTGGTCGTGGTCTCCGAACCGGCGCCGAGCATCAGGTGGAGCGTGCCGGCCAGTTCGGAGTCGCTGAGCTGGGAGCCGTTGTGCTGCGCCTCGATGAGCATGCTCAGCAGGTCGTCGCCGGGTGTCTTCTTCTTCATGGCCACCAGGTCGTACATGGCGCTGTGCCATTCCTCGACGTTGGCCACCGCCTCTTCGTGGCTGATGGTCGTGTCGACGTTGACCTCGCCGCCGCGCATCACGTCGGCGCGCATCTCCTCCGGAACGCCGAAGAGTTCGCAGATCACCTTGGTCGGCAGCGGATAGGCGTACCGCCCCTTGAGGTCCACCACTTCGCCGGGCGCCGCGGTCGACAGATCGTCCAGCAGCTCGGAGACGATGCGCTCGACCCGCGGGCGCATCGCCTCGGTCCTGCGCAGCGTGAACGCCTTGGCGGTGAGATTGCGCAGCCGGGCGTGCGCCTCGGCGTCGTTGGTGGTCATGTTGTCCATGAGCACCCAGCCGATGAGGGGGAAGTCCTCGCCGATCTCTCCGTTGATGAAGGCCGGCCAGTGCTTGCGCGCGTCCTTGGCGAACCGCTCGTCGTTCAGCACCTGGCGGACGGCGTCGTAGCCGACCACCGACCAGGCGCGGACGCCGCCGGGCAGCTCCACCTGGGCCACCTGGCCCTGGGCGAGCAGCCGTGCGCCCTCGGCGTGGACGTCACGGCCGGTGGGGTCGAGAACTATGGGCTCGGGGTGGGTCAACACGGGACCTCCAGCAGATCCTCGAAGGGCGTACGTCAGGACGCCCTCATCCGTCGAAGCACTCGCGAAATCACTGTGGGACGCATCAGGGCCTGGGGCGGGTCGACCAGCCCCGCAGCTCGCAGAAAGGCGTTGGAAAGAACGCCGTCGTATGCCGCCGCGGATTGCAGCCGCGGCACATAGAAATTTCCCATCCGTACTTTCAATGTCCGACGTCCTTCGACTCCGGGAAAACCGAGATCTCCGCCGACGGCCATGTCCCACGGCGCGTCGATGACCCCGGAAAGATCCCGGAAAAATTCCTGGGGCCGCGGCGGGCGGCCTTTCTCCAGGTGTGTGCGCAGGACGAGCGCCTCGATCGCGGCGACCGTCATGCCCTGGGCGTAGATCGGGTTGAAGACGCACGCGGCGTCGCCCATCACCAGCAGGCCGTCGGGCAGACGGCTCATCCGCTCGTAGCGGTGCCGGACGTTCGCGGGGAAGTGCATGGACACCGGTTCGGTGATCATCTCGGCCTGCTCGACGGCCGCGTGGATCTCCGGCACCGGCAGTCTCCGCGCGTAGGCGACGAAGCCGGCGCGGTCGGTCGGCGGGCGGTCGCCGAGCAGGCCGTACAGCGACAGCGCATAGCGGTCGCGGAGCCTGACCAGCGTCGCTCCGTGCGGATCGGCCGGGCTGGCGACGCACACCAGGCCCGCGCCGTCGCCGATCGGGTCCACCGGCAGCGGTGCCCGCAACTCCACGGTGGTGTAGGTGAGATCGATCTTGACCCGGTCCTGCGGCACCTGCGGATAGCCGAACTCGGTCAGCCAGCGCGGGGTTCGCGAGCTGCGCCCGCTGGCGTCCACCACCAGGTCCGCGGCCAGCACCTCCTCCGGGCCGCCGTCCGCCGGCTGCACCCGCACGCCGGTGATCCGCGCCCTGTCGGGCGACGCGGTCAGGCCCGCGATGTCGGTGCGGTCGACCAGCCGCACGTTGGACAGCGCCCGGATGCGCTCGCGTATCCGGGCCTCCAGCAGTGGGCGTTCAGCCGACACGCAGATCAGGCCGGTCTCCTTCTTCTCGATCATCCGGCCGTTGAAGTACCAGCTCAGGCCGGTGCCGAAGTCGCAGACCGGCACCCCGAGCTCGGCAAGCTCCTTGGTGATCCCGGGAAACAGCTCCTCCAGAACCTGCTGTCCCCGTGCCAGCAGGCCGTGGATGTGACGGCCCTGCGGGACGGTGCGGCGCGGACCGGGCTCCCCGCTGAGCACGTCCCGATCCACCACCGTCACGGTCCGGTAGGTCTCGGCCAGCAAGCCCGCGGCCAGCAGGCCCGCCACGCTCGCGCCGAGCACCACGGCGCGCTCCCCGACATAAGTGCCCACGATGTTCCTCTCATAGGCGGCGCGACATTGATTTCTCGATTCCGGCGCAAACCGCGATCGCGCAGTCGCAACCTGCCGGGAATTCCAGCATCGTTGCCTAGGGCACGGACTGCTTCTTCGAGATTGCCCAATCGGAAGCCGCTAATCGGGGGCTATCGTGGCCGGTTCCGCTGGTAGCGTCGCCGCAGGAGCAGGTTGTGAGTCGCCGCGTCAGCCCGACAAGAGGAGGCTTTAGATGCGCCCCTTCCGTATCTCCATTCCCCATGAGAACCTGGACGACCTCCGCCGCCGGCTGGCCGCCACCCGCTGGCCGTCCGAGGTCCCCGGCGCCGGCTGGACGCGCGGGGTGCCGGTGGACTACCTCAAGGATCTGGCCGAGTACTGGCGCACCGGCTACGACTGGCGGGCAGCCGAGGCCGCGCTGAACCGCTTCCCGCAGTACGTCACCGAGATCGACGGCGCCAACGTGCACTTCCTGCATGTGCGTTCGCCCGAGCCCGACGCGCTCCCGCTGATCATGACGCACGGCTGGCCCGGCTCGGTCGCCGAGTACCTGGACGTCATCGAGCGGCTCACCGACCCGCGCAGCCACGGCGGCGACCCCGCCGATGCCTTCCACCTGGTCATCCCCTCGCCGCCCGGATTCGGGTTCTCCGGGCCGGCCCCGGAGGCCGGCTGGAACGTGCAGCGGATCGCCGCCGCCTGGAACGAGCTGATGCGCAGCCTCGGCTACGACCGCTACGCCGCCCACGGCACCGACCTCGGCGTGTGGATATCGTTGACCGCCGCGGCCATGGCCCCGGAGAACCTGATCGGCGCTCATGTCAGCTTCCTGCTGACCCCGCCGTCCGGCGACCCCGCGGAACTTGAGGGCCTCGACGAGCAGGACCTCGGCCGCCTCGCCTACCTCGCCGCGTTCGAGGAGGAGGGCCGGGCCGGCGACATGCACATCCAGGGCACCAGGCCGCAGACCCTCGCCTACGGCCTCACCGACTCGCCGACCGGCCAACTCGCCTGGATCGCGGAGAAGTTCCGGGACTGGACACAAGGCGACTCGGTCAGCCGCGACCAACTGCTGACCAACGTCTCCATCTACTGGCTGACCGCGACCGCAGGTTCCTCCGCCCAGCTGTACTACGAGATGGCCGACCAGCTGCCCATCGCCCCGCACCCGCCGGCCGCGGCGCCCCCGCTGCCGGTGCCGCTCGCCGTCGCCGTGTTCGCGCACGACGCGAGCCTGGCCATCCGCAAGCTGGCCGAGCCGCGCTTCCCGAACATCATCCAGTGGAGCGAGTTCGACGAGGGCGGCCACTTCCCCGCGCTGGAAGTGCCCGAACTCCTCGCCGCCGACCTG